>JALHTJ010000197.1 GCA_022865785.1 Candidatus Aminicenantota bacterium | reverse complement strand
GCCGCAGGCGCCTTCATGAAAAAATCGGTGCTCATCGGCCTGTTCTTCGTTTTCGGCTGGGAGAGCGTGGTGCAGTATTTCCCCGGCGTCACCCAGAAATTCACCATCATCCATTGGATCAAATCGCTGCTGCCGGTGCCGTCCGGAGAAGGCGGCTTCCTGATCTTCCAGCTGCAGCCCTCGCCGGCCCTGGAGTCGGTACTCATGCTCCTTGGCGCCGGCTTTGTCTTCCTCTTTCTGGCCGTCTTCATTTTCGAACGCAAGGAATACATCCTCTCCGACAACGCCTGATCCGACCAGCAGAAAATTCTACTGCCAGCGGATTTCCTATTGACATTTTTCGCACCCCCTGCTATCTTACATGTAAGATGGAGGTGGGTATGGAAAACATCGATTTCACGCGCTTGTCGTCCAAGGGGCAGATCGTCGTGCCGCGACGCATCCGCGAGCGTCTGCGCCTGGTCGACGGCGAGATCTTTCTCATCTTCGGCGCCGACGATACGCTGGTCTTAAAGCGAGTGCAGGAGCCCTCGCCGGCCGAGTTCAAGAGAATCCTGACCCGTGCCCGCAAACTGGCCAAGGAAAAAGGACTAAAGCCAAAAGATATGGACAAGGCGATCACGGACGCCCGCAGTGCGGCTCGTCATTGAACCAAAACAATAAAAATTCGGTCCGATCCGGATCTTGTCCCCTTCCCAGTTCAAAAAGAATTTCCCGCGCATTTTTGCTAAGGCATAACTCTTTTTCTATGTCAGTTCATCATAATGACATGGGAAAAATGGTTAGCCATAAAGGAATCATTTCTTATTTACTGGGAGCGGGGGCCAACGCTTTGCCAATTGTCAGCAAATTTTCAGAAAGAAAAGATTTTTTTGTTCCGGCAATTTAATATTTCAGGCCAGCAAGTTGATAATGCTGACACCTTTCTTTTTGAAACTTTGCAGATGTCGGTCGGTGCTGTAAATGGTCCGCACCCCGGCCTGCAGCAATGAAGCCAGAATAATGGCATCAACGGCAGGAATATCATTGCCGTGAGACAATCGGGCCGCATCATCCAGCACTTCGCAATTATCAATCCAAACCACCTGACAGACGGCCAGTATAGCTTCTATCGTCAGCTGAACGGCAGCAACGGTCAAACCACCTTTTAAAGAAAGTCTTTTTAGTTCATATATGGTTAAACTGCATACGGCAGCATCTGTTTCGCCGTCAACAATGTTTTTCCATTTAGCAACAGCTTGGTCATTTCCTTTCAGCAACTCAACAAAAAAACCGCTATCAAGACCGGTCATGACTGTCCATTCTGCTTTCTTCAAGAAGCTTATATATGTTCTTGTCCACTTTTGACTTGCCTGCTAATGCCAGCAATTTATAGCCGAGTTTTTTTTTCTTTTTTTCCTGCAAATAATAAAGAAGCGCTTCAGTGGTCAGAGAAGAGACGGATTTCTTTTCATTCTCAGCCATATTCTTGACGGTTTTACCCAGCCTTTCGGAAATGCTTACCGATAGTCTCATCGAAATCTCCTGTTATGTGCATAATTATGTACATAAATATAATATTACAATAAAATAATTTTTTCAATCAACTTGCAAATAAAAATAAAACTCAAGGCATGCGGTAGACGACCGAGTTGATGTTCATGCCCGCGCCCACCGAGGCGAAAACGATCGCCGTCCCGGATTCGAGTTGGTGATCGTTCATTTTGCCCTTCTGGATCAGGTCCAACATAGTGGGCAGGGTGGCGACCGAACTGTTGCCCAGCCAGGAGATGGTCATGGGCATGACCGCGGCCTTGAATTCGCCGGCAGCGCATATCTTGAAGAGGCGCTTCAGGATCGCCTCGTCCATCTTTTCATTGGCTTGATGGATCAAAACTTTCTTTATTTCCGCAAGGGGCAACCCCGCCTTTTCCAGGCTCTCCTTGACCACCAGG
>JALHTJ010000196.1 GCA_022865785.1 Candidatus Aminicenantota bacterium | reverse complement strand
GCATCATAAAAATTGAGTTTGCCGGCAAAACGAGCCGTGGCCTGGCTGATGATCGTTGCCAGAAGCAGACTGGGCACCAGGGAAAACTGGTGAGTCATCTCAAAGACGATCAGGATCGATGTCAGCGGCGCCCGGACGGTGGCGCCCAGGCAGGCGCTCATGCCGACCACGGCCAGCACGATCTGGTCCGCGGGCGTCAGGGGAATCCACAAACGCGCCAGCCCGCCCAGAAAATAGCCGGTCATGCCGCCGACGAAAAGCAGGGGGGCAAAGATGCCGCCGCAGCCGCCGAAGCTGTAGCCGATTATCATGGCCAGCAGCTTGGCAACGATCATGACCCCGGCGATCTTCCACTCGAAATGATTGTTCAGGGCGCTGGAGAGATCCTGGTAGCCCAGACCGAACACGCCAAGTTTCCCCGTGGCCAGGAACACTCCGCAGCCGATGACCCAGGTCGCCAGGCCACCCAAAACCGGGGGCAGCCAGGCGGGAATGCGTTTCTGCCTTTTCAGCCGCAGCATCCAGCGCAGAGTAACACGCTGAAACACGACACCCGCCAAGGCAGCGACAAAAGCGACCAAGGGCACAATAAAATAATGAAGCCAGGAGACGTTCTCGATGGATGGCAGAGAAAATGCTGGCTGACGGCCGATCAGGGCATAGACCACGAAGGCCCCGATCACCGAGGAAAGGACGACCCGCCCGAGGTAGCGGTTGTTCAGGTCGCCGACAATTTCCTCAATGACAAAAGCGATCGCGGCCAGCGGGGCGTTGAAAGCGGCTGCCAATCCGGCCGCTGCGCCGATGACCGCCGCGCCTCTGCGGCCGCGCCTTGGAGTCCCGAAAACGCCGTCCACGTTGGACGCGACGCCACTGCCGATGAACACCGAAGGCCCTTCCCGACCGAGGCTGTTGCCGCCGCCGATGCTCAGGATCCCGGCCACGAACTTGATCAGGATGGGCTTTATTTTCAAGTTGCCAAGCTCTTTCCAATAGGCGCTTTTCACCTGGGGGATGCCGCTCCCGGCCGCGTCAGGGCTGAATACGTTCAGCAACAGTCCGACCAGGGCCGATGTGCTGATAATGATCAGAAAACTTGCCACGATGAAAAACATCGTCGAGCGGCCGGCGAAGGCAAGATAGGTTTTTTCGAAAAGCAGGTTGGTCATGAATAAAAACAGGACCGCGGACAACCCGGCCAGCAGGCTCAGGACCCCGGTTTGGATCGCCATGCTGACGTTTTCAGGCACCTCTTTCGGAAAATGGAAGACGGCTAATTTCTTGAACTTATCCTTCAATGATCATTCCCCTTTCTTTGAATTTGAGCAAGAACAGAAAGATTTTTTCGTTCGCTAAATTTCATTTTATCCAAAAATCCTGCTCTTGGCAACAAAAAACATCAAAAAAATGCCGGGCCGGCCTATTGACCGCCGGTGGGTTTCATTTTATAATAGGACTTCTGGGCGATTAACTCAGCGGCTAGAGTATTACCTTCACACGGTAGGAGTCGCAGGTTCAAATCCTGCATCGCCCATTTTTTCAATCATGAAGCCATCGTTGTTCCGCCCGCGGCAGTTCGCTATTCCCCCAGCGCTGGTACTGGTCCCGTATTTTCCGCAAAACTCCCTTTTCGCCAGCCTGCAAAAGCAAGCCCGGCGCCGGCAGGACTTGTTGCACTCATCCCTGCTTTGGTTCGAGAACATGGCGATCATCAGCGGCTTCATCGGCTACCCGCACCTGCTCACCCTGCTGGGATTGATCGCCGACCTGGCGGACAAGGAGGTTTTTTTCCTGGGCGCGGCCGGAGCGCTCAAACCCCGTTTCCGGGAACCGGCGGCACTGCAGGTGGGCGAGATCCTCTCCAGTTCCATCTTCAAGCGCTTTTCCCGCGCCGCATCCCTGCCGCTGAAGAGATTCTCTGACAGATCTTTCCCGGTTGTTCGCGGCGTGAGCGTGGATGTGCTCCAGCGCGAAACGCCGGCCTGGCTGGCCGAACAGCATGCGCTGAAAACCGACATCGTGGAGATGGAGTTGTTTCCCCTGCGCTGGTTCCTGGGGCGGCCGTTCCATGCCCTGGTGGTTCTTAGCGACCGCGTGGAGGAAAAAGGGATCAGCCCTTTCCGCGAAAAGGCAAAATTCAACTCAGAATTCAGCCGCGCCTTTCAAG
>JALHTJ010000195.1 GCA_022865785.1 Candidatus Aminicenantota bacterium | reverse complement strand
TCACGGATCGAGCTCAGATCGGTTCAAAGCGCCGAAGTGGAAGCCGATGTGGCCTTTTACAGCGGTGCCGCTTCAGCCTTCCGGAAATTGATCGGCTTTTCCGGCGAGAACTACCGCTTCAAGTTCGCCATGGAGAAAATAGATATGTGGACGATCCGCAGTAGCCAATGGGAGTACATCCCGCTGTCAGGTCTGTTTCCGGAATCTTTGCAGATCCTGCGGGAATTGTTCCCGGATTTATGAAATTCAATTTAACCAGCTTTTTTCACGGATATTATCGCGAAATTGCGCAGATGGGTATGGATATAAGGAAGGCGACCGAGGAAACCGGAAACGTACTGTTGGTACGATGGAGGTATCCGACCGAACTGCCTGAGCGAGGACGCTCGCAGTCAGGGCCTGACGCCGTAGACATACCCATATCCGCAATTGCAACAAATATTTGTGAGAAATGCGGGTTAAGGTAAAGGTGGTGTCAGAATGGCCATTGAAGCGATCAAGACCAAAAAGGAACTCAGCGAGGCGGTTTATGGCTTTCGCGCCAGCCGCATCATACTGACCGCCTTCGAATTAGGACTCTTCTCGAAACTGGGAGAAAATTCCCTGAACGCTGCACAGTTGGCCGCGGCCAGCGCTACGGAGCCCCGGGCCTGTGAGCGACTGCTCAATGCCTTATGCGTCCTGGGACTGCTCAAAAAAGCGGGCGGCCGTTTCCGCAATACGAAAATTTCCCGCGACCACCTGCTAGCCGGAAAGCCTCAATTCATGGCCGGTTTGACCCACAGCGCCAGCCAATGGCAAACCTGGCATACCTTGAGCGATGCCGTGCGCCGCGGCACTTCGGTGATTAAACGCCAGGCCAACCGCAAAGATGAGAAAAGAAGGCGCGGCTTCATCGCCGCCATGCACGAGCGCGCCTCGGCGCAAGCGCCGCGCATTGTAAGATTGCTCGATCTGGCGGCGGTCAACCGCTGCCTCGACATCGGCGCCGGGTCAGGGGCTTACGCCATGGCCTTGGCACAAGCCAAAAAATCATTGCGGGTAGTGGCTTTCGACCTGCCGGAAGTACTGCCGCTAACCCGGGAGTATGTGCGCCGGGAGAGACTGTTGCCGCGGATCGATTTCGTTCCCGGCGATTTCAATCGCGGCGGCTTCGGATCCGGGTATGACCTGATCATGCTTTCGGCCATCGTGCACATGAACGATGCGCAACAGAACCGCCGCTTGATCGCTCGGGCTGCCGCAGCCCTGAACCGGGGCGGACAGCTGGTCGTCCAGGATTTCATCATGGGGCCGGACCGGACCCGGCCTGGGTTAGGGGCCTTGTTCGCCCTGAACATGCTCGTGGCCACCGCCCATGGCGACAGTTACACCGCAGCGGAGATCGGCGGCTGGATGCGTGCGGCCGGACTGAAAAAGATTAAAAAAAAGGACACCCCTTTTGACGCGGCGCTGCTAATCGGCTGGAAAGAGTAACGGCTGCCTGCCAAGCCGTCCGTGCCCCCGGGGTGAATCACAAGAAGGAGAACCATGTCCAAGCTGTATTTTGTTGTCTTCATTGCCATTGTTTTAAGCGTCTACACTGCCATGCACGGGTTTATCTACTGGCGCCTTGTCTCCGGATTGTCTTTGACAAGCGGACAGCGCCTGGCGTTGAAACTGCTTCTGGTCGCCGGCGCCCTGACCTTCATCGCCGCTGAATTCCTGAGCCGCCTGACATCTGCATATCCTTTATTATATGCGGGTTCGCTGTGGTTGGGAGTCCTGGCCATCGCCCTGGCGGTTTTTCTGCTGGAACTGGCCTTTTCGCTGCTTTTTCCTCAACAGCGCCGGCTGCTGGTTCTGGCGGCCCTGGCCCTGGTTTTTATCATATCCGCCATTTCAGTGCTTAACGTGGCGCTCGGACCGGTCCTGCGCCAGGTGAAGATCCCGGTGCGCGGACTGGCCGCCGATCTGGAGGGATTCACCATCGTGCAGTTGTCCGACCTGCACCTGGGCAACCTGACTTCGGCGCGGCAATTGCGCCGAGTCGTGGATCGCGTCAATGCTTTGAAGCCCGATCTGATCTGCGTGACCGGTGACGCTCTGGACGGGAACATCTGCCGGGATGAAGACTATTGCAAAATTTTAAGCGATCTGCAAGCCCGGCATGGAGTGGTGGCCGTCACCGGCAACCATGAATTTTATGCAGGGATCGACAAGTTCCTTGAACTGGCGCGGCGCAGCAACTGGCGGGTCTTGCGCAATCAATCATGGATCATCGAGGGCAGGATCGCCGTCATCGGGTTGGAGGAGGATTCGGCCACACGCTTCAAGCTTCCGGGACCCGATCTGGAAGCGGCGCTGCGCCATTTGCCGACCGGCATTCCCAAAATTCTCCTATATCACCGCCCGGCCAAATTCGCCGAGGCCGTGCAGCGTGGGGTCGACCTGCAGCTGTCCGGCCATACCCACGCCGGGCAGATCCCGCCCATGGACCTGCTGGTCTGGCTGATCTACAAGTACCCCGCCGGGCTGTACCGGCTCGGGCAATCCTACATTTACACCAGCCCGGGAACTGGCACCTGGGGGCCGCCCATGCGCTTCCTGTCGCGTTCGCAGATCGTTGAACTGGTGCTGGTGCGTTGAACGGTTCCAGGCTGGGAATTGGGGACAAATCAACTGGAGGCAACATGAATTATACGCTTTTTGCCATCGCCTGCTACATCATCATGAGGGGGCTGCAGGTGCTTTTTGCCGAATACTCGCAGAAGCTGTGGTACAAGATCGTCATCAAGTCGGCAACCGTGGTCATGCTCTACGCGGCCCTGGCTAGCGTGATCGTCTGGTATGAAAAAATCAAGTTCCTTGGTTTCGACCCGACGAAGTAGGAACGGCGGGCTAGAGTTTGGCCCGGGCTTCCGCGATCAGGCGGTCGACACGCTGTTTCTCGCTTAGGGGAATTTTGTAATAAAACTTTTCGTGGTAATTCAAAAAACAATCCAGGGCTTCGCCGAAACGGCCTTCCTCGAGCAGGGTGATGCCCAGGTTGATGAGCGCCAGGTCGAAATCGGGTTTGATGACCAGGGCATTCCGCCAGCTGGCGATGGCCTCGTCCTTGCGGCCGGTCTTCCTATATAAGATTCCCAGGCCGTTGCAGGCGGAAAACAACCGGGGATCGATCTCCAGGGCTTTTTTAAAATTGCGCTCGGCCTGAACAAGCTCCCGCTCCTGACGGCTGCGTAAAAAGAGCGCCAGATGCACGCCGCCGATGTTGTTATAGACGGAAGCGTTGTTATGGTCCAACTCAAGGGCCCGTGCATAGTTTTGCAGAGCTTTGGCGAAATCTCCGCCCTGGTAATAGGCGATGCCGAGAAAATTGAATTTTTCCGGATCGAAATCCTCCTTGCTGATGCAAAGTTCAAGGATGGGAATGGCCCGCTGCCAGCTGCCGCTGTCGGCCAGCACGATCCCCAGTTTGGCCAGCAGGAGGATATTGTCCGGATTTTTCTCCAACCCCTGCTCCAAAACCTGGACGGCCGCGCTGCTTTTTCCCATTTCCTTGTACATGGATGCCAGATGCGTGTAGGCCAGGATGAAGCTCGGGCTGGCCGAGATCACCTCTTGAATCGTCTTTTCGGCGCCGGGGAAATCAGCGGATTGGAATTGGGCGACGCTGTCAAGCAGTTTGCTTTGCAGCGGCAGCAGGGTTTTCAGATCGTCCTGTTCCGTGTATTGCTTTTTCCGTTGCCCGGACCGGTTTTCGGAAATGTAGCCCAGAGATTTCAGCCGTTTTTGCGTTTCCGGGTCCAAACGATCTTGGCGGCCGGCGGCCAGCGGATTTTTCAGCTTTCGCATCAGCCGGTTCAAGGTGTCTTTCAATGGTCCTATCTTGCTGCTGGCGGCCAGGTTGCGTTCTTCATCCATATCGTTTTCCAGGTCGTATACTTCCTTGATCGGCAGGTCGATGAATTTTGTATTGCCGGAAATTAAGCCGCGCAGGGGCGCCCAATCGCGGTTCAGATAGGCGGTCAGGGATTCAAAATAAATTTCCTGGCTTTTGCGGTTGCCGCCGGCCAGAATTTCAAGCAGGGATTCACCCTGCAATTTGGGCGGGATTTTCAAATTCAGTGCCTCGCAGACGGTCGGGAAAATGTCCGTATGACAAACGTTTTTGGCGAACGTTTG
>JALHTJ010000194.1 GCA_022865785.1 Candidatus Aminicenantota bacterium | reverse complement strand
GGCATGACCTCGCCGCTCGAGCCGATGAGCAGAAAAACGTCGGCCAGGGAAACCTCCTGGTAGGAACGCTGCAGCGCCTTTTCCGGAATGCCCTCGCCGAAGAAAATGAAATCGGGCTTGAGCAGGCCCCCACAGGAGGGGCAACGCGGCGGCAGGACAGCCAGCCGCCCGAGGCTCACCGCTTCGCGCTTGAGGCAGTCCAGGCAGATCAGCCACTGCGAATTGCCGTGAAACTCGATAACCTCACGGCTGCCGGCGCGCTGGTGCAGGTTGTCGATATTTTGGGTGATGATCGCCTTGACCAACCCGGCTTTTTCCATGGCGGCCACGCCGATATGGGCCTGGTTGGGCAGGGCCCGGCCGAAATAATCGTAAAAAATTTCCTTGATCTTCAACCAGGATTGTTCCGGCTGGCGGCGAAAATAGTCGATCTCCATAAAACCGGGATCCACCATGCTCCACAGGCCGCCGGCCCCTCGAAAAGGCGGAATACCACTTTCCACTGAAATGCCGGCACCGCTGAACACGGTGACATGGCCGGCGCCTGCCAGCAGTCGCGCCGCCTGGACAATACCGGCAGCCATGGATTTATTCTTTGAAAATTTGACCGAAACGATAGGTCAGGGAGAGGTTGAACGCGTTGGCGCGGAAATGAGTGGCCACATCCGGCCCCTTGATGAAAAAGCCTTTTTCAGGCCAATCGGCTTTTTGACTCTGATAGGCGATCTCCAGCAGCAGGTTCCGGGAAAATTCGCAGCCCAGACCGGCGGCATAGGCCTTGATCACGACGGCCTGATCGTCCGCGTCAACATAGAGCTGGCGGTCGGCCGACCAGCCGCCGCGTAGGTGCAGCAGCCATTGGCGCAGCGGCAGGCGGGCCTCGGCACCAAATCGCAGGTTGCGCACATTTTTCTGTTTTTGATTCCAGTCGCCTTTTTGCGGGTAAGGCAAAACCACGTCAAAGTCATAATAATTTTCGATGGTTCCCTTTTCCCAGTCCAGGCGGGAATACTCGGCGCTGAGGTCAAGCCAGGCGGCCGGCCGCAGCAGGGCACCCAGGGCATATTGTTCCGGGATGACCACCCGGGCCAGGCAGCTATCTTCGAGCTGGTTGACCTTCTCGCCTTTTCTGTTGACCTCCCAGGTCAGCAGCGTTGAAACGAAGCTGTTTCTCAGGCCGCTGTGCCAGGTAAAACCCAGGCGCAGGAAGTCAAATGGGGAAAAGAGCAAACCGGTAACAAAGTTGCGTCCCTGCAGCTTTTCACTGAATTGGCTGTGGTATTCACGGTTGGAGATCTCCGTGCTCAGTTGCTGACTGCCCGAATCGAAGAACTGCTGCAGGGTGACACCCAGGGCGAAATGGTCGGTCAGGGCCGCGGACGCCGAAAAGGCCAGCACATCGATGCCTTCACTGCCTGTGAAGTTGATGGTATTTTCCTGGGTATCAAAGCGGTCATGCAGGTAGGTGATCACTTCCCGGGCCATACCCTTCAAACCATAAGGGATATAACGGTAATAGCTCAAGGCGAAAGTCCAATTCCGCTTCCAAATGACAGCCGGGGCCGACACGGAAAAAAAATCTATCTGGTTGAGCTGGCTGCTGAAATTATAATTGTAAAGCTTGGTATCGTTTATCAGGATGCGGTCCTGCAGGTCGTAATCATGTTTCTGGGAAAGTGATTTGTAGCTGAGGTAGAATTCGGGGCTGCGCATGGCGGCCAGGCCGGCCGGATTCCAGAAAGCCGCGGTCAGGTCGTCAGCCACGGCCGTAAAAGCGTTGCCCATGGCCCGGGCCTTGGCGCCATAGGTGAAATTATAGAAGTTGAGCCAGGGCTTGTATTGGGAAAAAAGGAGCGGAGAAAGCAACAGCAGCAGGAGCGTGAGGACGCGGGCTTTCATTTCTTGTCTTCAGCCAGGTCCTCTTCCTCATCATAGCCGACCCGTTCATCCTGGTCCTCGATGACGATCCTGCCGCCTTCGTCCTCTTCGTAGGAAAGGCAGCACATCAGGCGGCCGCACATTCCCGATATTTTGACGGGATTCAAGTTCAGGTTTTGTTTTTTGGCCATCTGCAGGGTGATGGGCTCCAGATTGTTCAGGAAGGTTTTGCAGCAGAGTTGGCGGCCGCATATGCCGACTCCGCCGATCATCTTGGCTTCGTCGCGAATGCCTATCTGGCGCATTTCGATGCGCATGCGGAACTTCTTGGCCAGGTCCTTTACCAGATCGCGGAAATCGATGCGCCCTTCCGAGGTGAAATAGAAAATGGCCTTTTTCTCGGTAGTGAAGAAAGTCACGCGCACGAGTTTGATGGGGATCTCCCGATCCTTGATACGGTTCTGGCAGTATTCATGGGCGCGCCGTTCATCGCGTTCCTTCTTGGTAAAATTCTCGATATCCCGGTTGTCGGCCTTGCGCAGGATCTCGGGGATGGCAGGGATGCCCTTGGTGCAGTTGAATGTTTCGCCAAAATACTTGACCACCTTGCCCAGTTCCTCACCGGTGATGGACTGGATGATGACACAATCTTCGGGCTTGATATCGGTTTCGTGGGTGCGGAAGTGCAGCAGGTCCTTGCGGCTTTCGATCTTGACCAGGATCACCTTATCCATAGTTTACCCCCTGCTGAGGGCAGGCACCCTCAGGAGCACGTGTGCCCTCCGGGGTACTTGTGCCCCAAGGGGTATAACTGTTGATGAATTCCAGGATAAGCACCCGGGCATTCAGGTTGCGTTGAATATCGCGCAGCAGGAATTCCATCTTGCGGATCAGAAAGAATATTTTATCAATATTCGTTAAAGCGGCCAGTTCCATTAACTTTTCCTTGTAATCCGAATTGATGAGCGTAGCGCTTGAGTCATCCACCATCAGCACCATTATATCCCGTAACAGCACGGAAATCAAATTGACCATCTCACGGAAATAGGCGATGAAACTATCGCGGCTGCGGCTGCGGTCGTAGAGGTCGAGCAGGATGTCTTCGACCTGGCTCTGGCGGATCAGGCAGTCAAGGATAGAAAGCATGGCCTGGCGCTTTTCTTCCAGCTCCTGCCAATCCATGGCGGCCACATCCTCCATGTCGTCGGCGTTGAAAAAAGCCAGCAGGCGCGCTTTATCCGGGTCCACTCCCCGGCTTTGCAATTCCAGTTTTACTTCCTGGTTGGAAAGGGGAAGGAATTTCAGGATCTGGCAGCGCGACTGAATTGTAGGCAGGATCTGGGCGAGGTTGGCAGTGAGCAGGATGAACACGTTCGTGGGCAAAGGTTCCTCGAGTGTTTTTAAAAAGGAGTTGGCCGAATTTTCATTCAGGCGCTGGGCGTCCTTCATGATGAAAAACCTCTTTTCGGCCTGCAGCGGCCGATGACAGGCGCCGGCGATCAGCTCGTCCAACTGGTTTTTCCGGTAGAACTGCCCGTCAGGCTCCAGGATCTGTACGTCAGGGAACAAACCGCGGTCAATGGCCAGGCAGTAACGGCAGCGATCGCAGGCATCGTTCATTTTGTTCAAGCAGAGGGCGGCCTTGGCAAAATTCAGGGCGAAAAGCAGCTGGTGGTAAGGGTCGGAGCCAGTGAAGATCAAGCTGGAGGGGACGCGTTCGTTGCGCAAGTAGCTGCTCAGCGTCGCCTTGATTCGTGTATTGCCTATAAGTTCGACCAAAGACATATAATTTCGCTCCGCAATGCGTTGTCACGCGTGAAATGCAAAGGTTATGGTAGCATAAATTGAGGAAGAGAGGTAGAGAGTTAGAGAGATAGAGTAAGAAAAATTGCATTTTCAAGTGCATTTGTTTTCTTTCCTCTCTTTCTCACTTTACCTCTTTACCTCTTTACCCCTTTACCTCTTTACCCCTTTACCTCTTTACCTCTTTACCCCTTTACCTCTTTACCTCTGACTTCCTTTCGCCAATTTCTTTTTAAGATACTTGCCCGTAATTGACCCTTTGCACTTGACAATGCCCTCGACGCTTCCCTGGTAAACGATCTTGCCGCCATGCTTGCCGCCCCCCGGCCCCAGGTCGATCAAATGGTCGGCCACGCGCATCATTTCCAGGTTGTGCTCAATAACCACCACGGTGTGACCGCTCACGATCAGGGCCTGGAACACATCGATCAGCTTGCGCACGTCATCAAAATGCAGCCCGACCGTTGGTTCGTCCAGCACATAAACAGTGGGAGAGCCCGACAGGCGGGCCAGTTCCTTGGTCAGCTTAATGCGCTGCGATTCACCGCCGGAAAGGGTCTGCGAACTCTGGCCCAGGCGCAGGTAGCCCAGGCCGACATCGATCAGGATGCGGATCTTGCGGGCCAGGGGCGGGATATTGGCGAAAAGTTCAAACGCTTCGCTGGCCGTCAGGTCGAGCACGTCGGCGATGGAGCGGCCCTTGAATTTGACCTGGGACGTTTCGGAATTGTAGCGCCGTCCGTCACAGACCGGGCAGGTGATCTCCAGTTGCGGCAGGAAGCTCATCTGCAGTTTTTGCACCCCCATGCCCCCGCAGGCCTCGCAGCGGCCGCCGCGCACGTTGTAGCTGAAGCGTCCCGAGGCATAGCCCTTGACCTTGGCCCCGGGCAGGGCGGCGAAAAGGTCACGCACCATGGCCATGATGCCGATATAAGTGGCCGGGCATGAACGCGAATTCTTGCCGATGGCCGACTGGTTGACCATCAGCACCCTCGTGACGCCGTTTAAATCGGCAAGCGTTCCGCAGGCCAAGCGGGAATCGGCCAGGGGCAGGCCGGCCAATTTCCGGCGCAGGATCGGCACCAGAGCGTCGATAACCAGGGAGCTTTTCCCCGACCCGGAAACCCCGCTGACCACGGTCAGGCGGTTCAAGGGTATTTTCAAGTGGACGTTTTTCAGGTTGTTCAGAGTGATTGCGGCAATGTTGAGAAAATCGGCGGCAGTGCTTCTCCGCATTGGCGCTGGCGCGATGCGGCGGCGGCCGTACACATAGTCCGAAGTCAGGGAGTTTTCAGCGGCGGCAAAACCACTCAGGGGGCCGGCATACATGATCTCGCCGCCACGCTCACCGGCCCCGGGGCCGATATCCACAATGGTATCGGCGGCGAGGATGGTCTCCTCATCATGTTCGACCACGATAAGGGTGTTGCCCTTTTCACGCAATTGGCGCAGAATGCCGAGCAGGTTGAGTTGTTCGGAAAAATGCATGCCGATGGAGGGCTCATCCAGGATGTAAATGATGCCGTTCAAACTGAAACCCAGTTGGGAAACCAGGCGGGCGCGCTGCAGTTCCCCCCCGGAAATGGTGTTGATCCTGCGGTTCAGTGAAACGTAACCCAGGTTCAAGGTGACAAAGGATTGTAAACGCTGGATGATCTGCGGCAGCAGCGGCCGGCCGACCCCG
>JALHTJ010000193.1 GCA_022865785.1 Candidatus Aminicenantota bacterium | reverse complement strand
TGTCGCATACGGCGATCCTGGAAATCCCGACCTACGACAAGCTACTGCTGGTCTCCGACGTGGCCATGATCCCCTACCCCGACCTGAACCAGAAAGTGCAGATGATAAATTATAACATCAAGATCGCCGCCAAGCTGGGCATCGAAAATCCCAAAGTGGCTATTCTTACGGCCAACGAAAAGGTCTCGGACAAGATGCCCTGCACCTTGGAAGCCGCGGTCATTGCCAAGATGGCCGAACGCAAGCAGATCAAGGGTGCAATCGTTGACGGCCCCCTGGCCCTGGACGTGGCTATTTCCAAGCACGCCCTGGAAATCAAGGGGTTGAAATCAGCGGTGGAAGGTTACGCCGACATCCTGATCATGCCCAATATCGAGGCCGGCAACATTTTTTACAAGGCTACCACCCTGCTGGCTAAGGGTATGCTGGCCGCGGTGGTCACCGGGGCTCCCTTCCCGGCCATCCTGACTTCCCGGGCCGACGACGACGATTCCAAATACTATTCAATAGTACTAGCTGCAGCATTGGTATGATCTGGACTACGTGACGCGTAACGCGTAACGCGTGACGAGTAGCCACAAAGCAGCATTCTTTCGCGACACATGCAGGCTGAAGAATCAAGAGAATATTTCGTTTAGATATTTCAATGTGCTTTTTTTTGTAGCATAATTCAGGCTCTAGAAAGATTGCCTAACTTTCTTCCGTGTTACGCGTTACGCGTTACGCGTCACGAATGCGTCTCTGATCTATTTCTCTTCCGCTCCGAAGCCGATATTCTTTTCGGTATAGCCGGCGGGGATATCGAAGAACGCCGCCGGCAGGTTCTTGCTGCCCAGTGAGAGGACTTCCATGGTGGTGCGGCTCTTTTCCTTGGCGTTGCCTTTCTTACCGATGGAAGTGACCACGGTGACCATCTTCAAGGGGAAACCCAGTCCGGCTTCGGCCTTTATCTGCGCTTCAATCAGGTTGTCCAGGTCTTCCATGCCGGTCTTGAAGTCCCGGAAGCGGAAGGCTTCGGCCATTTCGGCCATGCCTATGAACTTGGGAGTGGACCAAACCTCTTTTTCGATCTTCTCGTGGCTCTTGCTCTTGATGATGGCGATCTTCACTTCCATATCGTATTCCATCAGCAGCTTGCTGTGCAGGCAGTTATAACCCAGGACCGTTTCCGTTCCCAGTTTTTCGCTGTTCACCACCGGGTTCTTGATCTTGATCTTGACCAGCTTGCCTACCACACCGGCCATTTGCATGATGGCGTTCAGGGGCAGCTGCGAGTACGTCTTCTCGGCGGGGTTCACCAGGTAGAGGGAGCTGTCATCGGCCTTGAACAGCCAGTACGAGCCCTTCCGGAACATTTCGTTCTCGTAAGCCACACTTTCGAACACCTGTTTGACATTGCCGCCGCTGGCAAAGACCTGCATGACGATCGTATTGCTCTGTCCCTTGGCCGCGGCCTGGGTCAAGGTCCTGGCCCGCCATTCCACACCGGCGAAAGCGGTCACTGCAAAAATGAAAATAAGAAAAATCACGAAAATCGTTTTTTTCATTGGGATTCCTCCTTGGATTTCTATAGAGATTATACCGCTTTCCGATTGGTTTGAAAAGTTTTTTTTTGCAAAACCCCCTAATATTCCTCGATATTTTTATCCCCCCTGCATCCCCCCTTCGCTAAGGGGGGAAATGTAAAAGCAGTATGACGAAATTAAGGGCTCGTTTCTTTACCCCCTTTACTCAAGGGGGGTGGCGAAGCCGGGGGGATCTGGATTTCGTGAAATGGTTCTTTTCTTTATTAATTCCGAATCACGAATTACGAATCACTTTTATCATCCGACCACCACCGTCTTGATGTTGACGAATTCCCTGATACCATAATGGGAAAGCTCACGGCCGAAGCCCGACATTTTCACCCCCCCGAAGGGCAGACGCGGATCGGACTTGACCATGCCGTTGATATAAACCGTGCCGGCTTCGATGCGCGCCGCCAATTTTTCCCCCTTGGATTGATCCTGGGTCCAGATGGAAGCTCCCAGGCCGAAAGCGGTATCGTTGGCGATACGCAAGGCGTCTTCGTCGTTACGGGCGTTGATCAAGGCGGCCACAGGTCCGAACAATTCTTCTTCGTAAGCCGGCATTCCGGGCGCCACAGCGGCCAGGATCGTCGGTTGGAAATAGAAACCCGGTCCCGGCCCCAGGCGTCCGCCCCCGGTCAGGATACGGGCGCCGCGGCTGACCGACTCGGCGACCTGGCGCTCAAGCTCAAGCAGCAGGTCTTCCCGAGCCAATGGTCCCAGGTCGTTGCTTTCATCGAGGGGGTTACCGGTCTTGAGCTTGGACACGGCGGCAACGAAGTCCTTTTGAAAACGGTCGAATATAGTGTCCACGACGATGAAGCGCTTGGCGGCTATGCAGCTCTGACCGTTGTTAATCATGCGCGAACTGACGGCCGCGGCAACGCAGGGTGTCAGTTGGGCGTCAGCCAGGACGATGAATGGATCGCTGCCGCCCAGTTCCAGGACAACCTTTTTCAGGTTCCTGCCGGCGGCAGCGGCCACTTCACTGCCGGCCCGCTCGCTGCCGGTCAAGGTCACGGCCCGCAGCAAAGGATGGGCGATCAGCGCCTCGACCTGAGCCGAGCCGATGCGCAGGGTGGTGAAGGCTTGCTCTGGAAAACCGGCGCGGCTGAAAATTTCTTCAATGGCCGCGGCACAGCCCTGCACGTTGGCGGCGTGCTTGAGCAGGCAGACGTTTCCGGCCATCAGGGCCGGGGCGGCAAAACGGAAAACCTGCCAGAAGGGGAAATTCCAGGGCATGACCGCCAGAACCGCTCCCAGCGGATCGAAACGGACATAAGCGCCATGGGCGTCGGTCACCATATTTTCTGGAGCGAGCATTGCCGCGGCGTTCTCGGCGTAATACTTGCAGACCAGGGCGCATTTTTCGATTTCCGCCTGCGCCTGCAGGATGGGCTTGCCCATCTCCCTGCTCATCAGAGCGGCCAAAGCTCTCTTTTGCGAGCGCAGCAGATCGGCCGCAGCCAGCAGTAGTCGGGCGCGCTCGGCAAATCCTGTCTGCCTCCATACGCCGAAGGCCCGGTTGGCCCTTACCACGGATGCTTCAACCTGGTCCGCGGTTTGTTCGACATAACTTTCCAGCAATTCTCCGGTGGCCGGGTTGATAGATTGTAGTGCCATAGTGCTCTCCTTCTAACTCAGTTCATATTTTAGGTAAGTGCTTCGCAAATTACAAATGAGTGACAGTGTCAATGACAGTGACAGTGTCAGTGTCAGTGTCAGCAAGAAAAAATTAAAACCGAAAATCGAGCTACTGACACGGGCACTCACTCGGACACCGATCTTTAATTTTGACACAAGCTTCCGCCTTTGGTATAAGTGGGGTTCAGGCCAAAATACATTCGGCATTCACTGAGTCAGGAGTAACAATGGGCGGATTTTTCGGAGTGGTATCCAAGGGCAATTGTATTGCCGATCTTTTTTACGGCACCGACTATCATTCCCACCTGGGAACGAAACGCGGCGGCATGGCCACTATCGGCAGCGACGGGTTCACACGCATCATACACAACATCGAAAGCAGCCAGTTCCGGTCGAAATTCGACCCCGATCTCGTTCGCATGGGAGGCCGCAGCGGAATCGGCGTCATCAGCGACACCGACGATCAGCCGTTGCTCATCCGTTCTCATCTAGGCGATTACGCGATCGCGACGGTCGGGGTCGTGCAGAACGCCGAAGCGCTGACCGGGGAAGCGTTTCGCAACCGGCGCATGCACCTCAGCGAAATGGGAAGCGGCGGCATCAACCCCACAGAGTTGGTCGCTTCACTCATTAACATGGAGGATAGTTTCGAGGCGGGCATCAGCCGCGCCCTGGCCGAGATCGAAGGTTCCTGTTCACTGCTCGTCCTGACCAGGACCGGGATCTATGCGGCCCGCGACCGGCGCGGACGCACCCCGGTCATCATCGGCCGGAAAGACGGCGCCATGGCCGTGACTTTCGAAACCTGCGCCTTTCCCAACCTGGATTACAAAACCGATAAAATTCTGGGCCCGGGCGAAATAGTTTTTATTACCGCTGAAGGCTACGAGCGCCGCAAAGAACCGGAGAGCCACATGCAGATCTGCAGTTTTTTGTGGGTCTATTACGGTTATCCGGCATCAAGTTACGAAGGAATCAACGTCGAAGCAGTACGCAATCGCTGCGGAGCGCTCCTGGCCCGCCGCTTTCCGACCGCCGTTGACTTCGTGGCCGGCATCCCCGATTCCGGGATAGGTCATGGCCTGGGTTACGCGAACGAGGCCCACATTCCCTTCAAACGGCCGTTCGTCAAATACTCCCCGACCTGGGCCAGAAGCTTCATGCCCCAGCATCAGGACATCAGGGATCTCGTCGCCTGCATGAAGCTGATTCCGGTCAGGGAATTGATCGAAGGGAAACGCATCCTGTTCTGCGAGGATTCCATCGTGCGCGGCACCCAGCTCAAGGACACCATCCAGCGTCTTTTAGACGCCGGAGCCGGCGAAATCCACATGCGTCCAGCCTGTCCGCCATTGGTCTACGGCTGCAAATTTCTCAATTTTTCACGTTCGCGATCGGAAATGGACCTGGCCTCCCGCCAGGCTGTGCGCTCGCTCGAGGGGTCGGACGTGAAGGATTTCAGCGAGTACGCCCGCGCCGGAACCGCGAAGTACGCCAACATGGAAGAATCGATCCGGCAGCGACTGAATCTGACCACGCTGAAGTACCAGGTCCTTGACGACTTGATCACTGCCATCGGCCTGCCGAAAGAAAAACTCTGCACCTACTGTTGGGACGGAGCCGAATAAAAACGGCCATTGCTATCATGATTTTTAAGAGCGATCGCTTTTTCATTTAACTGACAATAAATACGGGCTATTAAATGCCTTGGAGCATCGGGGGAAAATTTGACTGCGTTCCGGAAACCGTGTAAATATAAAAAGTGATCCTTAAAATAAAATAGAAAAGGAGAAACGCGCTTGAAAAAAATCATTCTGGTCGCTTTGCTGGCATTGTTTTTTACCGGGCTTTTCAACCTTCCTCTCCACGCCGAGGAAGGGATGTTCCCCTTGAGCGAGATCCACAAACTCGACCTCAAGGCCTGGGGATTCAGCATTGGATCCCGGGAGATGTACAATCCCAGTGGCGTCAGTCTAATCGATGGCATTATCAACCTGGGCGGCTGCACCGCCAGTTTCGTTTCCGGGGACGGCCTGATCCTGACCAATTACCATTGCGCCTTCGGCGCCATCCAGGCCGTCACCACTACCGAGAACGATTACCTGCGCGACGGCTTTTTTGCTGCGGACCGCTCAGCCGAGATCCCGGCCAAGCGCTATACCGTGCGCCTGATCGAATCTTACCGGGACGTTTCGCGGGAGATTTTGACCGCGGCCAAAAAGAAAATGACTTACGCCCAGCGCAGCAAGGCCATAGAAGAAAAAATAAACCTAATGGTCGTTGCTTTCGAGAAAAGCAATCCCGGCAAGCGGGCGGAGGTCGCCGAAATGTTCCGCGGCAAGACCTATGTTCTGTTCATTTATAATTATATCAAGGACGTGCGCCTGGTTTACGCTCCGCCGCGCTCCATCGGCGAATTCGGCGGTGAGGAGGACAACTGGATGTGGCCCCGCCACACCGGTGATTTCGCCTTCATGCGCGCCTACGTCGCCCCCGATGGTTCCAATGCCGAATTCGCACCTCAGAATGTCCCTTTCCAGCCCAAAAAATACCTCAAGGTCGCGGCCGAGGGTGTGCAAAACGGTGATTTCGCCTTTATCCTCGGCTACCCGGGCAGCACTCACCGCCACAAGTCATCCCACTTCATCGCCCATGAAGAGAATATCCGCATGCCTTTCACGGTCGATCTTTATCGCTGGATCATCCAGCTGAAAGAAAAAATGAGCTCCGGCGACCGCGGCGTCGCCATCAAGCTTTCGTCATCCCTCAAGGGGTTGTGGAACACCGTCACCCGCAGTCTCGGCCAGCTCAAGGGCTTGAAAAACCTCCATTTGGTAGAAAAACGGGAAAAGGAGGAGGAATCCCTGCAGCAATTCATTTTAGCCAATCCAGCCCGGCAAAAAAAATACGGTTCGCTGCTTGCTGACCTTGCCAAAGTCTATGAGGAAAAAGGCAAAAGAGCGCGCCGCGACCTGACCCTGTCCAGCCTGCTGAGCAACAGGATATCCTTCATGCTGGGCAACGCCTTCAAGATCTGCGAGGCCTCCTATGAGCGCGTCAAGGAAGACACCAAGCGCGAATCCGCTTATATGGACCGCAATTTCGACCGCACCCAGAAGCAAATGACCATGGCGCTGAGAGATTACCATGAACCGACCGAAAAGGCCCTGCTCAAGGAGATGCTGCGCCGCGCTGCCGCCTGCAAAGGCGAACAAGCCATCGCGGGCTTGCGCGACATCATTGCCGGCGGCGATGAGGAAAAAGCCATTGACGCATTTCTGGAAAAGGCCTTTGCCGAAACAAAACTGAAAAATCCGGAAATCGTCAGCGACTGGCTCACAAAAACCACTGCGCAACTGCAGGCCATGAACGATCCTTTCGTCAACCTGGCCTTCGCCCTCTACCCCGACCACCGCGAATTGAAAGAAGCTGAAAAAAAAGAAAAGGGAGTCCTTGACCCGCTGCTGGCGCAGCTGGTCGATGTCAGGAAAGAATTCATGGGCCGGGACTTTATACCCGACGCCAACGGCACGCTACGCCTGACCTATGGCAGGATCAGGGGCTATGTTCCGGCCGATGCCGTGCGTATGGAGCCCTTCACGACCCTGAACGGCATTGTCGAAAAGCACTACGCCCACCCTGACCTGCCCTCATACCAGGCGCCGGCCAAGTTGATCGAACTGGCCAAGGCCAAGGATTACGGACGCTTCGCCCACCCCGAACTGGACGACGTCCCGGTGGCCATGCTTTACGATATGGACACCACCGGCGGCAATTCCGGCAGCCCGGTGCTGAATGCCAGGGGCGAACTGATCGGGCTGAACTTCGACCGGGTTTTCGAAGCCACCATCAACGACTACGCCTGGGATGAATCCTACAGCCGCTCCATCGGGGTCGATATCCGCTTCATTCTCTGGTCGCTGGCCAAATTCAGCGGCGCCGACCGCCTTTTAAAAGAGATGGGAGTCCAATAAATAAAACGAACTTAGGTGATAAGTGATAAGTGATGAGTGATGAGAAACAGCCATAGATCGAAATAAGGCTTTCTTTTCTTTCTACTCACTAATCACTCTACTCCAGGATGATCTTGCCGGCGTTGCCCGAAAGTCCCACTTCAAATGCTTTCTGGAAATCCTCCATCTTGAAGCGGTGGGTGATCAGCGGTTTTAGATCGACCTTGCCCGAAACCAGCAGGGCGTCCATCTGGTACCAGGTTTCAAACATGCGCCGGCCGTTGATGCCCTGGACAGTCACGCCGGGGAAAATAATATCCTTGGCCAGGTCGAGACTGAGCGGCTTGGCCGGGATGCCCAGCAGCGAATAGCGGCCGTTCTTGCGGATGGAACGGAAGCCCTGGGCAATGGCGGCCGGGTGGCCCGACATTTCCAGCACCACGTCCACTCCCTGTCCCGAAGTCATGGCTTTGGCGATCTCTGACAGTGCTTCCTTGGCCGGATCGATCACACGGTCGGCCCCCATTGTGCGGGCCAGCTCCTGGCGGAAAGGCAGCACCTCGCTCAGCAGAACCAGCGCCGCCCCGGCGGCCTTGCAGACCGGGATGGCGGCGAGGCCGATAGGTCCGCCGCCCAGGATCAGAAAGGATTTGCCGACCGTAGGTCCGGCCATGACCGTGTGCACGGCGTTGCCGAACGGGTCGTAGATGGCCGCTAATTCGGGGTCAATATCCTTGGGCACACGCCACAGGTTGGACTCGGGCACGGCAATATAGTCGGCGAAACAGCCGTCGCCATCCACGCCCAGGATGACCACGTTCTCGCAGAGGTGGGCGTTGCCGGTGCGGCATTGAAAACACTGGCTGCAGACCAGGTGCATCTCCGCGGTCACCAGGTCGCCGACCTGGTAATGGCGGACATCGGCGCCGATCTCCACAATGGCGCCATAGAATTCATGGCCCGTGGTCAGGGGCGGCTTCAGCCGGTTCTGCGACCACTCGTCCCAGTTATATATGTGCAGGTCGGTGCCGCAGATGGCCCGCTTATGAACCTTGATCAGGACCTCGCTGGCCTTGATGGACGGGATGGGAACTTCCTGCATTTCCAGTCCGGGACCAGGTTTGATTTTACGCAGTGCCTTCATATTTCCTTTCATGGGAGAACTCCTTGATCGGTAAACGCCATTTTAGTATTTCCGAAGCTCAAATGCAAGTACGAACTACGTGACGCGTAACGCGTAACGCGTGACGAGGCAGCACAAATCATCCGCCTATCTTGGCGGATCTGATTTGTCCGTCCCCGCAGGGGGAAAGAATAAAATTCCAAATCGTAAATTCCAAATTCCAAGTTCCAGATTCCAATGTCCAAAACAGGGGCCAGGGTACAGGGGATAAGGTATAGGGTAAGAATAAACGAGAAATCATAATCGCTCTCCTCAAACTCACCCCCTACCCCCTCTCTTGCGAAGAGAGGGGTATTCCCCATCTTCACTCCCCTTCTCTTCGGGATGAGAAGGTACGCATCGCCATGCCGAGGCTTTGCGAGGCATCTGGCGATGCCACCCCGCCACGCGGGGGGCCGGGGGATGAGTTGGTTATTCGTGTAATCGTCGTTCATCTTCGTTTGGGTCATTTGGTCATTGCTGCTTGGTGCTTGTTTTTGAATTGGTGGTTGGAATTTTGAAATTTCTTTCTCGTTACGCGTTACGCGTCACGTGTCACGAATAGATAGTTTAACCACCGGTTGCATTTTTCCGTATCCTGAATATAATTGCTCCATGCATAAAAAAACTCACCCGTGGCTGTGGCTTCTGGCCTTCGTGCTGACCTTGCTGCTGGCGGTATACCAGCGCCTGAGCGGACCGACCTATCCCCTGCGCGGCTCCCAGGAGTTCGCCGGAGCCGAGATACGATACAGGCTCCCGCGCAGCGGCACCAGCCATGAGCCTTTGACGGTGCGCATCGCTGCCCGGGCGGCGGGCCTGCGTCTCCGCCTCTATCACCGCCGCTTCCCGCTCATCGCCGGCGAGCCGTGGGCGGTCGAACCGATGAGCGAAAAGCAGGGCTTTTTCGAATGCCGGATCCCCGGACAGCCCGCCGCGGGCAAGGTGACCTACAAGATCGAGGTCATCGCTCCGGGCGGGCCCTCCTGGCTGAATGGCGGCCGACCGGTGGTGGCGCGCTTCAAGAACGAAGTCCCGTCGTGGCTGTTGATCTCCCATGTCCTCTTGATGTTCGCCGGCATGCTGCTCGCCTTCCGTGCTGGGCTGGGGGCGCTGCTCCGGGAAGGAAATTGGCCGCGGCTGACAGCCTGGACGCTCGGCGTGACCGTGGTCGGCGGCCTGATATTTGGCCCCATCGTGCAGAAGTTCGCCTTCGGCGCCTACTGGACCGGTTTTCCCCTGGGCGGCGACCTGACTGACAGCAAGACCCTGTTCGTGGCCCTCTTCTGGCTGGCGGCGCACCTGCTCAGGAAAAAGGGGCGCTGGTGGACCGTGGCCGCGACGGTGCTGATGGTAGCGGTCTACCTCATTCCCCATTCCATGCTCGGATCGGAGTTGAATTACCAAACCGGGAAAATAGAAACAGCAAAGGAAGTCCGCGGCTCGACGCCAAAGATCAAGTAAAATTCTAAGTGCCAAGCTCCAAGTAACAAAAAAGTAAAACGCTATGGCCGCCCCAATACAAAGGACCGTGATCCTCAGGCCTGGCAGCTTTTGTTCCAGCACATAACTCTTCTGTCACCATCTTCATGTTTCTTTTCATCATGCTTGAAAAGCTTTATTCTGAGTGCTCGTCCGGCACCTTAAAGAAGCTTGGCAATCGTTTGCAGCTGCATGAAGCTTGTACCTTCGTAGATTTTGCCGATCTTGGCATCGCGATAGAATTTCTCGGCCGGGTAGTCCTTGCTGAAGCCATAACCGCCGAAAAGCTCCAGGCTTTCGCTGGCCACCCACTCGGCGACCTGACTGGTGAAGTATTTAGCCATGGCGGCTTCCTTGATGAAAGGCAAGCCCTGGTCCTTGAGGCGGGCGGCATTGTAGGTCAGTAGCCTGGCGGCCTCGATGCGGCTGGCCATCTCTGCCAGGAGGAACTGGACGGCCTGAAAATTGAAGATCGGCCGGCCGAACTGCTGACGTTCTTTGCTGTAAGCCAGAGCTGCCGCCATTGCCCCTTCGGCCAATCCCAGCATCTGGGCGGCGATGCCGATACGACCTTCGTTGAGGGTTTCGATGGCTATTTTGTAACCCTTGCCGACAGTGCCCAGAACCTGGTCATGGCCGAGCTTCACATCATCCAGACAAAGCTCGCAGGTTGAACTGGCACGAATGCCGAGCTTGTTCTCCTTCTTGCCGATGGAAAAACCGGAACTGTCGCGGTCGATCAAAAAAGCGGTGATGCCTTTGTGTCCGGCCTTGGGGTCGACGGTTGCAAAGACGATGAAGACCTCGGCCTGTTGGGCGTTGGTTATCCAAAGCTTGGCACCGTTGAGGACGAAGCCGTCAGCCACGGGCATGGCCCGGCATTTGAGCGCGAAAGCGTCGGAACCCGAATCGGCTTCAGAAAGGGCGTAGGAGCCAACTTTTTCAGTAGCCAGCCAGGGCAGATACTTTGCCTTTTGCTCGGCGGTCCCATAGCGAATGATACAACTGTTGACCACGGTGTTTTGAACATCCACCAATACGCCCACAGCCGCATCGACTTTGCTGAGCTCCTCGATGACAATAATAGAATTGAAAAAGTTGGAACCGCTGCCGCCATACTCGGCAGGGATCTCGATACCCATCAGCCCCAGGGAAAATAGCTTTGGCAGCAAGTCGGGGTCCATCTGCTGTTCTTCATCCATGGTCATGCGCAGGGGCTCTATCTCGGCCTTGGCGAATTTTGCTACCAGTTCGCTCAGAGCTTGTTCTTCGTCATTCAGGACAGTTAATGGACTGGACATTTTGGGTTCCTCTCTATTAAGAATTCCTATTGCTGTGCAATTCGGATATTCCTGATAATCATGGTACTACATGAAAGCGGCGAAACTCAAAGAAAAATCCTGGCCGCCGGATGTAAATACTCACTTGTCCCCTGCTACTGCCCCTGGCGGTAGACAATGGCCACCAACGTTTTATCGTTGCCCCCCATATTCACCGACAAGCCATAGGGGCGCTTGGACGCGATATCTATCTTCCAGTCTCCGGCTTTGCCGGTCAATTGCTCCCAGATGGTGACAGCCTGATGAACACCGGTTGCGCCGGTGGGATGGCCCCAGCCGATCAAGCCGCCGGAAGTGTTAAAGGGAGTGCTGCCCTGGCGCGAGGTGTTTCCGGCCAGGACAAAATCGGGGCCTTCGCCAGGTTTGCAGAGCCCAATGGCTTCGAGCGACATGATGCCGGCTATGGTAAAGCAATCATGGCCTTCAACGGTCCCCAGGTCGGCACTGGTGATTCCGGCCATTTTCAGAGCCTGTTGCACCGCCCGCTCGGTTGTTTCGAGGCGGAATGCTTCAGTGATCGGCACCGTCAGGTCGGCCTGGACCTGCGCCCAACCCAGAACTTCAACAGCCTCTTTTGTACTGCAACCAATGCGCTTCAGTCCGCTTTCGGACACAATGGCAATGGCCGCGGCACCATCTGAAACTTTCGAACAATCATAGAAATTGAGATGCTCAACAAATGACCGGGGATTGGGTTCGCTCATGGCCAGGGCTTCCAGATCGAGGCTTTTGTTGTGATACTCCTGGGCGCTGGGGCAGAGGCGGGCATTTTCAATGGCATTGCGGTACCAGCGGGCCAAGGCACGGCGCGTGCGCTCGCGGCCGAATTTCTCGAAATAGACTCCGGCGCGGTCACTGAATTTGGCCGGGAAAAAAAAAGCATGCCCGGTTTTTCGTTCGCCCCGGTACCAGCCGGCACCGGCCAGGATGTCGGCGCCATATACGGCTTTAACCGTGTTCTGCACCTCGACGCCGATGGTCAATGCCACCTCGGCGGTCTCTGCCAGAACCGATTTGATGCCATTCAACAGTGCCAGCCCGCCTGATGCGCAGGCCCCTTCGACACGGGTGCACGATTTCCAACGCAGTCCTTCGTCGATGGTGGGAATCAAGGCCGCCAAATTACCTTGATGATTGAAGCGCGCAGCCATAAAATTGCCGATCACACCTTCATCGACAGCCTGAGCACCGCCGATCATCTTTAAAGTTCCCTGTCCCGCTTCCTTGATATATTCTTCGAGTCCGGGGCGGGCTTTTTTGGGATGAAATTCCTTTCGCCCCGTGCCCATGGAAATCGTATTGTAGCCAGCGGTCATGAATACTTTTCGGCGCATTTTCTTCATTTGCTCACCTCAGAGAAATAGTTGTTGATCGGACCATAGGCATGATAAAAACCGGTTGTCAGCACAGCGTTGACATCATTCTCCTTTTGAGCAACCCCCTGGCTCAGCAACTGCAATCCTATCTCTCTGGAGCGCAGGCCATAGGCTTTTGCCAATTGCGCCCCAAGGGTGTTCAGCGGCTGCAATTCGCTGAAATAGCTCTGCAGGAAGGTGTCTTTAGCGGCAAGGGCGATGACGGCCTTCCAGGGTTGAAATACCGTGGGCAGAGGCCCCAGGCTGTCATCGCAGCGGGATTGCAGATCTGCCAATGACAGGTAGCCCTTTTGCTTGGGATCATAAATGGCACTGGGCCGGTTTTTTTCATATTTGAAAAAGCCGTCTTTTTGCGAGCCGTCAGGGAACTGGCCGCCGCGCACGCCCTGGGCGATCAACTCATCGAGCAGTGGACTGTGCAGGTTTTCGCCGCTAAAATATGGGCTCATGACACGCAGGATCAGCTGGCACACATCCAGCCCGACATAATCGCAGAGCTGAAAGATGCCCATCGGTCGCAGCAGAAAGTCCTGGCTCACCCTGTTGATCATGTATACGGCTTCGGCGAAGGTTGCCTTTGCTTGCAGGCGTTCGATTTCGCTGGTGGCATAGAGAAAATCGCGCATGAAGTGGCCATTTCCGATGAAGCCGGCAAAATCGTTGGCCGGGACCATGGTCTTGCGCAGGTTTTTGGCATAGCTGCCGGCGAAGTCAAGCAGCTCCGACTGCGTGGTTTTGGCACTGATCAATTCCACCAGTTTTTGCACGGCAGGTGGATTGTAGAAATGGAAACCGAGAATACGACCACCAAGACCGGCTTTCTCGTCAAGTTCGTGAATGGGGATGGCGGAGGTGTTGCTGAAGAACCAAGGGGAATTGAGGTTGTTCGTGTTTATTTGCGATAATACTTTGGTTTTGACTGCTATATTCTCAACAATCGCTTCAAAAATCATTGTCGATTCATAAGCCGCTTCCAGGGCTGTGGTAGGACGGACGATGTTCAACACATCAGCGATATATTGGGTAATGATGTCGCTGTTTTCGATCAAATCCTCGCGATCCTGATAGACCTGGCGCAGGCGGACAATATTCTTTTCGGCTACTTTTTGGATCTGGACCTGCAGATAAGGCATCAACCCGGCCAGGGCGGCATGGGAAATGTCTATGGCTTGCAAGACGAATGGCTGCGCACGATTCTCCGCTTTCTGGCTCAGGTCACACATCTCCAGCGCCGTCAGCAGGACGATACCACTGCCCATTTTTCCGCCGGCACCCAATACGGATACATTTCTCAGTCTTTCAGTATAAGTCATCGCACTCTCCTATGTCATAAAGAATAATTGCCCGGCAGGCCTCACCATTTTGGCGGACGCTTCTCCAGGAAGGCACTCATTCCTTCCAGGCCTTCGTTGCCGAACAGAGAACTGAACTCGCTGGATTCCAGAAGACAGCCAGCCTTGAAGTCGAGCTCCAATCCCTGGCGGCACACTTTTTTTACCAAGCGTACGGCGGCCGGACCCTTGGTTGTGATTTTTCTAGCCAGTTCGAGTGCTTCTGTCAATAATTGCTCCGGCGCCACCACTTTTTGTACCAATCCCAAGCGCAAAGCCTCGTCGGCGCCGATCAATTCACCGCTGATCAGCAGATAGAGGGCATTGCCCAAGCCGATCAGCCGCGGCAGGCGCTGGGTACCGGCGAACCCCGGTGTCAGGCCGAGATTGACTTCCGGCTGGCCGAATTTGGCTTTGCTGCTGGCAATGCGGATGTCGCAGGCCAAGGCCAGCTCGCAACCACCACCAAGGGCAAAGCCGTTCACCGCGGCGATTACCGGCATGTCAAGCTGTTCAAGGCGGGCGAAGGTCTGTTGCCCTATGGCGGAAATTTCCTTTCCCTGGGCCGGATTCATGTCCTTCAACTCGGCGATATCGGCACCGGCGACAAAGGCATTGCCGGCGCCGGTGATGATCAGGACTTTGATATCCCGGCGCTCACCAAATTCGCTCAACCAGGCATTCATCTCGGCAAAGAACTGCCGGTTCAGGGCATTCATTGCCTTGGGACGGCTGATGGTCAGGGTCGCAACGCCTTCATTGATGTCAGTGGATAAGATTTCATAATTCAATTTTTCACCTCCTGCCGGAAAAAAGGAATTTTTTTAGGAGTCTTCTGCCAATGAAATTTCAGCTTTGAATAACTGATTTAATTTTATCACGATTATTAAATATAATAAAAATATATTTTTTGCAATTTTTCTCTGCGCAAATTCAATTCAATAAAATATAGAATTATTAAATATTGCACTATGTTGACATTAAAAATTTTTTATAGTTAGATATTAAAATATCAAATTAAGGAGGCCTGCTTGAACTATTTATTGAGCGAAGAGCAAAAAATGGTCGAGATAATGGTGGAAAAATTTGCCAGAGAAGAAATTGCTCCCCAGGCCCGGGCGAACCAGGCCCAGGAGATTTTTCCTGCTGAAATCATCAAAAAAGCAGGCGCGCTTGGCTTGATGGGCATCGCTTATCCGGCAGAATATGGCGGCAGTGGTATGGATTATATATCCTACATGCTGGCCATCGAGCAGATTTCGCGATATTGCGCGTCGACCGGAGTCATCATCTCGGCCCATTCGTCGCTTTGTATCGATCCTATCTATCGTTTTGGCAGCGAAGAACAGAAACAAAAATATCTTCCGTCATTGTGCAAAGGGGAAAAGATCGGCTGTTTCGCGCTGACCGAGCCGGCTGCCGGTTCCGATGCCGGCGGTTTGAAAACAGTCGCTGTTCTGGCCAATGACCACTGGGTATTGAATGGCGTCAAGAATTTTATTTCCAATGCTTGTGAAGCCGAAGTGGCGGTGATCATGGCTTTGACCGAGCCGGCGCAAAAGACGAGAGGTATCAGCGCCTTTATTGTCGAGAAAGGGACACCGGGTTTCAGTATTGGCAAGAAGGAACATAAATTGGGCATCGGCGCCTGTTCGACAGCCGAGCTCATCTTCGAAGACTGCGCCATCCCCAAGGCGAATTTACTGGGTGAAATCAATAAAGGCTTCAAGATCGCCATGATTACCCTGGATGGAGGCAGGCTGGGTATCGCCTCACAAGCGCTCGGCATCGCCAGGGCTGCATTGGAGGATGCCTGCAAATACGCCAAGGAACGGGAGCAATTCAATCAACCCATCGCCAATTTCCAGGCGATTCAATGGATGATTGCCGATATGTGCACCGAATATGAAGCCGCCTGGCTGTTGACTTACCGGGCTTCGCTGCTTAAAGATAAGGGGGTCAATTATTCCAAAGAAGCGGCCATGGCCAAGTTGAAGGCCTCTGAAACCGCTTCCTTTTGTGCCAACAAAGCCATGCAAATACATGGTGGCTATGGCTATACCAAAGAATTCGACGTGGAACGATACCTGCGCGATGCCAAAATAACAGAAATCTATGAAGGCACAAGCGAGATCATGCGCGCAATCATTGCCGGGGCCTGCTTGAAATAAAAGCGACCCCATGAATCGTATCAGAGTCGTAACCGCGGCTGCCCTGTTTGATGGGCATGATGTTTCCATTAACATCTTTAGAAAACTTCTGCAGAAAAAAGGGATTGAGGTCATTCATCTCGGCCACAACCATGCAGTCAAGGAAATTGTCACAGTGGCGCTACAGGAGGATGCCGATGCGATCCTGATCAGCTCCTATCAGGGCGGCCATAATGAATTCTTCCGTTATGCCGTGGACAGTTTCAAGGAACTGGCCATTAGTAATGTCCTCATCTTCGGGGGCGGTGGCGGCGTCATTCTCCCTGCCGAGATAAAGGAACTGGAAGCCTATGGTGTCGAAAAAATCTATCATGCCAGCGATGGCCAAAAAATGGGTATCAACGGCATTATCGATGACGTTATCGTCCGGATAAACAGAAAAAAAGATAGTAGCATGGACAATGGTCTGCAGAACATCGGCGCAGATCAAGTCGCCAGCTTGAATGTCTCGGCCCACCTGAACATCGCCAAGCAGATCACCTTCATTGAAAACAACCTGCAAACTGGTTCTGTATCGGCAGCCTGCAAAAAATTATATGCCGCCCATGATCAGAAAAAATCTCTGGTTCTGGGCGTCACCGGAACCGGAGGCAGCGGCAAGAGTTCATTGATCGATGAATTGATCAACCGCTTCCTGAAAATTACCAGCGCCTTCCATATCGGGGTGCTGACCATTGATCCAACCAGAAGGGTTTCCGGCGGCGCCCTGCTCGGTGACCGCATTCGCTTCAATAATATCAATGATCCCCGGGTTTATTATCGGAGTTTTGCCACCCGTGAAAGCAGGTCGGAAATCACTCTGGCGCTGCCTGATGTCATCGCGGTTCTCAAAGCCAGCGGCTTTGATCTTATCATCGTCGAAACCAGTGGTATCGGCCAGGGCGACAGCCGCGTAGTCGATTTCTGCGACTGTTCGGTTTATGTGATGACCTCAGAGTTCGGCGCACCTTCACAACTCGATAAAATCGACATGCTGGAAGCGGCCGAGTACATCGTCATCAATAAATTCGAAAAAGCAGGTTCAGAAGATGCGTTTCGCGAGGTCGCCCGCAATTACCTGCACAACCATGATATCAAGTTGTCCCCAACGCAATCACTGTTCGAACTCAATATTCCGGTTTTTGGCACCAGCAGCAACCAATTCAATAACCATGGCTTGAATAAACTGTTCAGAGAACTGCTGCAACTGGTGATTAAAAAAAGCAATCACAAAATCGCAGTCAAGGAAAATCTGCTGGCGCTGCTGCCAACAGAGCGCAAATTCGATTTCGGTACCATTGCCAAGAACCGCACCCATTATATGGCGGATATTGCTGCGGCAATTAAGAAGTATCATCTTCAAGCCCGCGAGCAGGCACTTATCGCCGGTCGCTGTGACAGCATCAAACAGAGTTTGGAACTGTTCGCAGAGGAAGAGACCAAGCTGGCAATGCAGCAAAAATATGAGGAGCTGTATGCGCAATTGAGCCTCGAGTCCAGGCAGATCATGGATCGCTGGGAGCAATTAAAGGCAAGTTATAGCCAGGATATCCTGACCTATAAGATTCAAAAGAAAGAGATGACTGTCGAACTTTTCTGCCAGACGATCTCCGGCCTGAAGATTCCAAAAGTGGCCCTGCCCGGCTATGGTCACTGGCATGACCGCTTGCTGTTTTTCTTCAAGGAGAACCTGCCCGGCTATTTCCCATTCACCGCCGGTGTCTTTCCTTTTCGCCGCATCAGCGAAGATCCCAAGCGCCAGTTTGCCGGCGAGGGCAGTGCCCGACGCACCAATAGCCGCTTTCACTATCTGACCGCCAGTGAGCCGGCGAAGCGATTGTCGGTGGCCTTTGATGGGATTACCCTCTATGGCGAAGATCCAGCTTTAGAACCTGACATCTATGGCAAGATCGGGGAGAGTGGCGTCAGTATCTGTACCATCGAGAACATGGCTGAGCTGTTTGCCGGCTTCGACCTGGTCGATCCACTCACATCGGTCTCGATGACGATCAACGCTCCGGCGCCGATCATGGTGGCCATGTATTTCATGGTTGCCTACCAGCGGGAATTGGAGAAATTGGGCCCGGATGCTACTGCAGCGGCAAAAGCAGATCTGAAAGTGGCCACCTTCAGGCGCTTGCGTGGCACCATCCAGGCTGATATTCTGAAGGAGGATCAGGGACAGAACACCTGTATTTTTTCCATCGATTTTGCCATGAAGCTGATCGGCGACGTGCAAAAATATCTGTCAGAGAACAGGATCGAAAATTATTACTCTTTAAGTATCAGTGGTTATCATATCGCCGAAGCCGGGGCCAATCCGATTACCCAGCTTGCCTTCACGCTGGCCAATGGCTTTACTTATGTCGAGTATTTTCTCAACTGCGGCTTGAAAATCGATGAATTCGCTCCCAATCTTTCCTTCTTCTTCAGCAATGGCATGGAAATGGAGTATTCGGTTATCGGCCGGGTGGCCAGGAAGATTTGGGCCATTGCCATACGGGACATTTATCACGGCAATGAAAGAAGCCAGAAGCTAAAATACCATATTCAGACCTCCGGTCGTTCCTTGCACGCACAGGAAATCGATTTCAACGATATCCGCACCACCCTGCAAGCCCTGCTGGCTTTCAATGATAATTGCAATTCGCTGCACACCAATTCCTATGATGAAGCCATCACTACCCCGACCGAAGAGTCAGTCCGGCGTTCGATGGCCATTCAGATGATCCTGTCCAATGAATTCGGGCCGCTGAAAAATGAGAACCCTATGCAAGGAGCGTTTATCATTGAAGAATTGACCGATCTCGTTCAAGAAGCCGTCCTCACTGAGTTCAATCGCCTGTCATCGCGCGGAGGCGTGCTGGGAGCAATGGAAACGCAATATCAACGGTCGAAAATTCAGGAAGAATCATTGTATTATGAAGAACTGAAACAGTCTGGCGCCTACCCTATCATCGGCGTCAACAAATTTGTCAATGAAAAACAGGAAAATCCCTATGAAAAGATGAGTATCACCCGCAGCTCGAAAGAGGAGAAGGAGCGGATACTAAGTGAACTGCAATGTTTCCAGGAAAAAAACCGGGAGCAGGCACAACGGGCCCTGGAAAAGCTGCGCGAAGTGGCTCTCGGCAGCGGGAATATTTTTGCCGAGCTGCTCGATACGGTGCAATATGCTTCTCTTGGTCAGATTACCAAGGTGCTCTATGAGGTTGGCGGCCAGTACCGTCGTGGAATTTAGGGAGGTGAAAGATGATAAAAGCAGACCGGATCGGCGAACTGTCCAGGGAAGAATTGCTGCAACTGACGCAAGTATATGCCAAAAACTGGCTTGCTCATGACGGTTCATGGTTCCTTTCTATTGAGGAAAAATACGGTTTGGCCAAGAGCATCGAAATCGATATCGAGTCGTGGCGAAAATTCACCGTCATTGAAGCCGCACGTCTGATCGAGTTTCTGCAATTAGGAAAAAACTCGGGTCTTTCAGGCTTGAAAAAAGCCCTGGCTTTTCGCCTCTATGCCTCATTGAATGAGGACGAAATGGTTCTCATTGACGAAAATACCCTTGAATACAGGGTCAAAACCTGTCGGGTGCAGCAGGCGAGACGACGTAAAAAACTGGCCGATTTTCCCTGCCAACCGGTGGGACTGGTGGAGTATGGCCTCTTTGCCAGCGCAATCGATGCCGATTTTCACACCGAAGTTGTCAGTTGTCCGCCGAATATTACCCGGCCCGATCATTATTGTATCTGGCGCTTCCGCCTCGGCGCCTAAACCCTTTTTCAAAAGCAACCGGCCGCAGGTTTTCTTGCGGACGTTCCTGCGCTAAACCCAGCCATGCAGGTCAAATCTCCGGTACGCTGATTATACTTTCGAGCACATCCCGGGAACGTTTATCGTCGGGGTTGGCTTCGATGGACTTGCGCAGCGTTTCCACCGCATCGTTGATCCTGCGCAGATTGTAATAGGACATGCCGAGATGGTACAGGGCGGCCTTGTCTTCGTGGCTGGCTTCAATGACCTTCAGGAAGTGGGGAATGGCTTTTTCGTGCTGGCCGATGGCATTCAGATTGATACCCAGGTGATAGTTGGCAATGACCGAGTCCGGATTCATTTCCAACAATTTCGTGAAAGCCGCGATGGCTTTCTGCTGACTCCCCTGGTGGTAGTAGGCAATGCCCAGCCAGTAGTAAGCGCCGATGAATCCGGAGTCGAGATCAAGGCACTTTTCAAAGCTGCTGACCGCGTCGCTGATCCGGCCGCTCCGGTAATAACTGATGCCCAGGTTGTAATGATCCTTTGCCTGGCCGGGATTGGTTTCGATGGCTTTCCTGTAGCTGGCGATGGACTCGTTTATGGCCCCGGCCTGGTAATATAGTTCACCCAGGATACTGTGAATGTAGGGATTCTGCTGGTCCACCTGCAGCAGGTTCTTGGCTGCCTCGATAGCTTTCTTGATCTTGCCCTTGGCTTGCAGCAGGTTCAACTGATATACCCAGTAAGAAACGCTATTGCTGTTTTTTATGGGTTTACCGCACAGTGGGCAGAAGTTGTATTTGGCTGCCAGTTCCTCTCCGCACTGTTCGCATCTATTGGCCATTTCTTTCCCTGCCGCGGATTCCGTTTTCCCACTTTTATCGTCATGATCAGCTGTCATTTTAGCCTCCAGGCTTCATTTTTTGTAAGGATTGTAAGCGCGAAAGGGGAAATTGTCAATTTGTTAAAATAATCTCAGGCCTTTTGAAAAGGTTGAATTTTTTTGTGGATATACAATAATGAAAAATATATTATAAAAAAAACACGGAGATGTAAGGCTATGGCTGGCTGCCAAACGAATATCTCTTGGCAGGCCTGGCAGATGAATGGTGGTCACTGATCAAGAGTGAGTGGATCGAAACTGGCGAGTTCGGGTTGTAAACAAGTCAAATAGAAAAAGTAATAATGAAAGACCAGGCACCAATATTTTTCCTATTTTTCCTATTTTTCCTAATTTCCGCTTTATAGTGGCTTTAAATGAAAATAAAAATTATCATATTGACATTACCTTGATTAAATGATAATTACAATAGGTGTATTATTAGTTTAGGAGAATGGTGAGGTAAATTATGTTCAAGGCGGGAAGTTACAAGCAACAATATGAATACAAGAGCTTTATGCCGTCGCTGATCAACCAGATCTATGAATGGAAAGACAAACATATTGTCATGCAGCTCGAAGAGACAATGAGATATTTGGGTGAACTGAATGCCTATTCCACGTTGGTCCCGGACGTGGAGTTTTTCATAAAAATGCATGTCGCCAAAGAGGCTACGACATCGAGTCGCCTGGAAGGGACCCGAACGGATATCAATGACGTGGTCCTCCCGGAAAGCGAAATAAGCCCTGAAAAAAAAGATGACTGGGAGGAAGTGCAGAATTATATCCGGGCCATGAATTTCGCCATTCAGGAGCTCGATCATTTGCCTTTATCCATGCGGCTACTGAAGGAAACCCATAAAAAACTGCTGGCGGGTGTGCGGGGAGAGCACAAGCTTCCCGGTGATGTCAGGCGCAGTCAAAATTGGATCGGCGGCTCGAGCCTCAAGGATGCGTTCTTCATCCCGCCGCACCATGATGACCTGCCGAACCTGCTAACCGACCTGGAAAAATACTGGCACAACCGGGAACTGGTCGTTCCCGAACTGATCAAGATCGCCATCAGTCACTACCAGTTTGAAACCATCCATCCGTTCCTGGACGGCAATGGCCGCATTGGCAGGCTGCTGATCACCTTGCAGCTGGTCGACCTGAAATTCCTGCAGAAGCCGACGCTGTACCTGTCCGATTTTTTCGAAAGGAACAAGGGATCCTATTACGATTCGCTCAGCGTGGTTCGCAGTGCCAATGACCTGGACCAGTGGATAAAATTCTTCCTGACCGGGGTTGCGGCCACGGCCAGGAGCGGCAAGGAGACCCTGGCCGCCATCGTCAAGCTGCGCAAAGCCTATGAGGAGAAAATCATGACCATGGGCAGAAAATCGAAAATGGCGGAGCAATTCCTGCTTTTTCTTTTTTCGCATCCCGTGGTGTCGATCGCCCAGACGGCCGATCACTTGAAATTCGGCTTTGCCGCCGCCGCCAGGATGATCACCGATTTCCAGCGCTTCGGATTCCTGAAAGAGGTGACCGGGCATTCCCGCAACCGCTTGTTCGCGCTCAGCGATTACCTGGCGCTGTTCAGGTAGTCTGGGTTCAATGCGGGGGGGGACTGGGGAACAGAATGGGGCGAGAAAGGCTACGGCTGGCTGCCCTATGCCTATGTCCTGGAAGGCCTGGCCAACGAATTTTGGTCCCTGATCAAAAGCGAGTGATTGAAACTGGAGAGTTCGGTTTATAAAAAGGCATGAAGAGGGCAAAATTGCAAGCACTGTCACTGCCCTTCCTTATTGAATTTTTATTTGCTTTATGATATTAAGAAAATACCGATTGAAAAACAATATTTTGCATTTATTTAGCTTAATCAAGCGGGAGAGACTCAGAAATGCCAGCAAATGCGGATTTAACATTTATCACCAATGAAAACAATCAAAGTTTAAAAAAACGTTTTGAAATATTAATTAAAAACACTTCCTATTTTGATTGCCTGGTTGGGTTTTTTTATATTAGCGGTTTTCACGCCATATACAAAGCTCTTGAAAATACAGAGAAAATACGCATTTTGATTGGTATTGGCACCAACAAACAAACCTTTGATTTGCTTGAACAAGTCGAAAAACCAGAGCAACGCGCAATTGAATTTTCCCATGCCGAAACCAAGGAAAAAGTTGACAGTTTGGTTGAACAAGATCTGATTGATTCTGAAGATAACAAAAATGTTGAAACGGGAGTGAATAAATTCATTGAATGGCGAAATAATGGCAAATTGGAAATTTACGCTTATCCAACTCGGAATATCCACGCCAAGCTTTACATTATGACTTTCAAAGAAAGCAATATGGATACCGGACGGGTAATCACCGGCTCCAGCAACTTTAGCAGGGCTGGACTTATCGACAATCTGGAATTTAATGTGGAATTAAAGAATCGAGGTGATTTCGAATTTGCCAGACAAAAATTCAACGAGTTGTGGAAAGATGCGGTTGATGTTGGTCCAAGGTTTGTTCAGACAATAAATGAAAAAACTTGGCTTAATCAAAACATAACCCCATATGAACTTTATTTGAAATTTCTTTATGAATATTTCAAAGATGAACTCAGCCAAACAGACGAGGTTTTCGCAAAATATCTACCTGTGGAATTTATGAAACTCGCTTACCAAAAGCAGGCGGTTTTAAACGCCAAAAAGATTTTACTCGAATTTGGCGGTGTTTTTATTGCCGATGTTGTTGGTTTGGGTAAAACTTATATTTCGGCTATGCTGGCCGGACAACTTGACGGTAGGACGCTGGTCATTGCTCCTCCAGTGCTTCTGGATAAAGCCAACCCTGGTTCCTGGCCCAATGTGTTTTCCGATTTCCGTGTTTCGGCCGATTATGAATCTTTGGGCAAACTCGACTACCTCGTCGATCATGGTACTCAAAAATATGACAATATTGTCATCGACGAAGCGCATCGTTTTCGCACTGAAACAACCATGACTTATGAAAAATTGGCAGAAATTTGCCGTGGTAAAAGGGTAATGTTGGTAACCGCAACTCCATACAACAATTCGCCCCGGGATATTCTCAGCTTGCTCAAGTTGTTTCAGAAGGCTAAAAAAAGTACAATTCCCAACTTGCCTGATCTGGAAGGTTTCTTTGGCTATCTGGAGGGGAAGCTTAAAAAACTGGACCGGCAGAAGGATAATGCTAAATACATCCGCACCGTAAAGGAAAACGCCGGTGAAATTCGAGAAAAAGTTTTGAAATATTTGATGGTACGCCGCACCCGAACCGAGATCGAAAAATATTTTTCCGAAGATATAACCAAGCAAGGATTAAAATTTCCTACCATAGAAAAACCGGTCCCCTTTTTTTACGAACTGAATGAAAAAGAAGACGACATATTCAATCAAACCATTGAACTGATTGCTACAAAATTCAAATATGCCCGCTATATGCCGATGCTCTATTTTCAAGGTGAAATTGATCCATTAGAAAAACAATCGCAGCGAAACATGGGACGGTTCATGAAAATCCTTTTGGTTAAACGCCTGGAAAGCAGTTTCTTTGCTTTCAGGAATTCGATCGATCGGTTTTTGTATTCCTACGAAATGTTTATCAAAGAATTTAACAATGGCAATGTATATGTAAGTAAAAAATTTACAAATAAAATCTTTGAAATGTTGGAAAACGATGATGATGAAGCCGTGCAACATCTGATTGATGAAGGCAAAGCCAATCGCTATAATAGCAGTGAATTCGGTGAAAACTTTCTGCTCCATCTGCAAGCTGATCGTGATATTTTACTGAAGATAAAAAACCTTTGGATACATATTGAACGAGATCCCAAACTTATCAAATTTTTGCATGATTTGTCCATTGATAAGGGTTTGCAAAAAAATCACCTGATTATTTTTACTGAATCAAAGGAAACAGCTAATTACTTGTTCACTAATTTACAGCAAAAATTTCCGGGTACTGTATTGTGTTATACCGGTGGCTCAAGCGTGGCTACGCGAGACAAAGTCATTGCCAACTTTGACGCCAGGGCCCGGCATCCCAAGAACGAGTACCGAATACTGGTATCCACCGAAGTGCTAGCCGAAGGCGTAAACCTGCACCGGGCCAACACGGTAATCAACTATGATATTCCCTGGAACCCAACTCGTATGATGCAACGGGTCGGACGCATTAACCGGGTAGATACGGTTTTTGATAAGATTTTTACATATAATTTTTTCCCTACTCGGCAAGCCAACGACCAAATCAAGCTTAAAGAAGCAGCTGAAGCCAAAATCAACGCCTTCCTCACTCTGCTGGGCGGCGATGCTGAGCTGTTAACCGAGGGGGAGCCTATTGGATCCCATGAACTTTTTAACCGTTTGCTTTCCAAAAAAACATTGGAAGGTGAGGAGGATGCAGGAGAAAGCCCACTTAAGTATTTAAACGTGATCAAAGAAATCCGCGATCAAAATCCCGATTTGTTTGAAAAGGTAAAGCGTTTGGCTAGAAAAGCGCGCACAGCAAAGCAGCAGCTCAAAGAAAAAAATTCACTTCTCACCTATTTCCGGCGCGGAAAGCTACAGAAATTTTATTTGGCAGCCAACCCTCCAGAAGCAAAAGAGCTTGACTTCATCTCAGCGGCGAAATTGCTGGAGAGTCTTCCCAACGAAGCAAAAACAAAAATCCCCGAAGGATATTACGACTTGTTGGACAAAAACAAAAAGGCGTTCATTTTTGCGACTAGTGAAGAATTACCGCAACAAAAGCAACGAGGTGGACGCGATAGTGCAACCCTCATTATGCAAATTTTGAAGGCAACCTTGAAGAATACTCAAAAGCTGACTGATGATCAGGAAATTTATCTGAAAAAAGTTTTGAAGCAACTTGAAGAGGGCGGCTTGCCCAAGCAAACAACCAAACAAACATTGAAAAGCCTAAATGATTTAAAAAATGAAATTATCAATCCCTTCAAGGTGCTGGCAATTTTGCAAACCAATATTCCGGAGAAATTACTTGAAGGGCACTATTCTGAACAGAATCCGGCGATTTCTGGTAAGCGGGAAGTTATCCTATCCATGTATATGAGTGGAGACTAATTATGGATAAACTTCAGGCGCGCTCTCTCATCCGAGATATTTTGGAAAAACCATTTAATAAAGAGCACTTCATTGTATTTATTAAAAACTTATTGAACAGAATTGATGAGACAAAAGCATTTCATGTCCGCGGTGATGTGAAAGAGAGTTTCCGCAACGTCATTAAAACCTACGAACGCATTGGTTCTTATGAGGCTCCTGACGGTAAAAAGATCGACATCATCATTGCCTATCTGCAAAAATCATATTCCATTCACCATGCCCGGGTGACACAGCGAAATTTTGCTGGAAAATATCTGTCTGATCGGGGCCAGAAAGACGCTGGTCTTTTTGCATTTGTTTCACCGGATGATGAAGACTGGAGATTTTCGTTGGTCAAAATGGAGTACAAATTCGAACAGACTCCGACCGGCATGATGAAAGTGAAGGAAGAATTCACTCCGGCCCGGCGTTGGTCGTTCCTGGTAGGCGCAAATGAGAGAAGTCATACTGCTCAAAGCAGGTTGGTTAATATCTTGGCAGAAGATGAAAAATCACCAACCCTAGAACAAATAGAAGAAGCGTTCAACATTGAAACGGTTACCAAGGAGTTCTTTCGTGAGTACCGCGATCTGTTTATTCGCACCAAGGAGGCGCTGGATAAGGTGGTTCAACATGATCCTAGCGTTCAGGCTGATTTTATAAGCAAGGGTGTGAATACCGTCGACTTTGCTAAAAAACTTTTGGGGCAGATCATATTCCTATATTTCCTGCAGAAAAAAGGGTGGTTTGGTGTTGCTCGCAATGCAGAATGGGGAAGCGGTTCAAAAAATTTTCTGCGGGAACTTTTTGAAAGCAAGCATGGCAAATACAAGAATTTTTTCAATGACATTCTCGAACCACTTTTTTATGATGCGTTATCCAGAGATCGTTCAGACATAGATCATTGGAATGACCATTTTAAAAGCAAAATCCCTTTTTTGAATGGAGGATTATTTGATCCGATCGGCAATTACAATTGGTATAATACTGACATTCTTTTCCCCAATGACCTTTTTTCCAATCAAAGCAAGACCAAAGAAGGCGATTCTGGTGATGGTATTCTTGATATCTTTGACCGCTATAATTTCACAGTCAAGGAAGACGAACCGCTGGAAAAGGAAGTAGCCATAGACCCCGAGCTGCTGGGCAAAGCTTATGAAAAATTCAACGCCATTCGGCCCGATAATTTTGAAGATTACAAACAGGCTCTGAAGAGCGGTAAAAAAGGCGATGAAACCAAATTCAATAAACAATTCGGCGTTTATTACACCCCGCGCGAGATTGTTCATTACATGTGCCAACAAAGTCTGACCAGTTATCTTTTTACCGAGCTGAACTCTGGTCGTGTTAATCTGGAAAAAATCGGTGATGAAAATCTTGTATTGTTCGACAATAAAAACAAGAAAGGCCAACTGGATTTTATTGTTGAACACCGAAAATATCCTTTTGTTTCAAAAGAAGAAATAGAAAAATTGATTCATCACGGTGAAAATGTCAGCGAAAACGAAGCCCGTGTGGAAAGTAAGGGCAAGGAAACCAGCACTTATTACTATCAACTACCCGAAAGCATCCGTGTCAATGCTGAAAGGATCGACCAAAAGCTTTCCGAAATCACAGTATGCGATCCGGCAGTGGGCTCTGGTGCTTTCCCCGTGGGTATGATGAACGAGATCGTCCGAGTAAGAACAGTTCTAACCACTTTTAGTGATCAAAAAACGAATCGCACAACCTACGATTTCAAACGTCGCTGCATCGAACATTCCCTCTATGGGGTAGACATCGATCCTGGTGCAGTAGAGATCGCCAAGCTTCGTTTATGGCTATCGCTTGTAGTGGATGAAGATGACATAAAGAATATCAAACCTCTCCCTAACCTTGATTACAAAATAGTCTGCGGGAATTCACTGTTTGATGTAGAGAAGAATTTGTTTAATGAGAAGTTCTTTTCTGAACTTGAAAAAATAAAGCCTCTTTATTTCAATGAGACAAATCCTACTAAAAAGCAAAAATATAAAAAGCAAATTGACGATTTGATATGTCAAATTACAAATGGCCATAAGGAATTTGATTTTGAAGTCTTTTTTTCCGAGGTGTTTCACAAGAAGGGTGGTTTTGATGTAATGATTGCAAATCCGCCATATATTTCAGTCGAGAAGTTCGCTCGTACGGCACAGCAAATGGAGTGGAAGCGCCGATTTAAGACTTATGCATCGCGGGGTGACATCTATTGCTTTTTCTACGAGCGGGGACTTGAACTCATACGCGATGGTGGAGTGTTGACTTTCATTAGCTCGAATAAGTTTCAAAGGACTGGATATGGCAGAGGCTTGCGTCAACTCCTTGGGTCCCATTGCATACAGGCGCTCATTGACTTTTGCGAATTGCCTGTTTTTGATGCCGCCACGGATCCGATGATTGTTATTATTAACAAGGGCGCGCCTCGCATGAACCATGAGTTTCCGGTTGTAGTAATTAAGGATGAAGCCGAGTTCGGGTCGCTGGCGGAGTCTCTCGCAACCCGTGGGGTGCGCTACAAGCCGGAGCAACTTAAAGTTGATGGTTGGTCTCTTGAAGGGAATGATGGCCTTTCTTTGGTAGATAAACTCCGGTCAAAAGGAATCCCGCTGGTCCAATATGTGAAAGGCCGGTTTTATCGTGGAGTCATTACTGGCTTCAATGAGGCTTTCGTTATTAACCGAGCCAAGCGTGATCGGTTGATTCAAGAAGATCGGAAATCCACTGAACTAATTAAACCTTGGATTCGTGGCAAGGATATCAAACGCTGGCTCCACGAATTCCATGATCTCTACATAATCATCGTGCGATACGGATTTCACACCGAACTGAAAAAATATCCCGCTATTTCCCGCCATCTGGCGCAGTTTGAGAAAGAACTGAAAGCGCGTGGCCAATGCAAGACATCGCGAAGCGGAGCGAGCGAGGGACAGCATCACTGGCTCGAATTGGATAACAATCCGGCGGAGTCTTATATCGCAGCATTCGACGAGTCAAAAATTGTCTTCAATGAGACCTCAAAACGATTACATGCCTATTTTGACAAAGATAAAAACGTCATCAACAAAACAGGATTCATCATACTCACGCCTGATGCACCGTATGTTCTCGCAGTGTTAAACTCAACTCTAATGGATTGGTTCTACCGGTCAACGTTTCCGTCATGGGGTGATCCGTGGAGTTCTGGACGCATCCAGTTCAGGGGAAACCGGATGCATCAAGTCCCCATTCCATCAGTAAGTTCAGTTGACAAGTCGCTCCTGACTAAGCTTGTTGAACGTGCGTCCAACCAGGCGAAGGGAGGGGACATTGAGGGCCTGCGGAAGACGGAACAGGAGATTGACGAAATTGTCTATCGGCTTTTCGACCTGACGGCGAACGAGATCGCACATATTAAGAAATCTTTGTCAAATACACAGAGAAAAAGTTTGATTAATGAGAGTAGCGAAGATGATTAGGTTTTTATATATAGGGTCAACGCAGAATTCGGAAAAAATCGTACGTTAAGCTTTTACGAATTCTACAAATCCTTCTATATCGGCACTCCCAAGAATGTGGTTATTGCTGCTCTTTTGAGAATATCCGTAAAAAACTCATTTTAGAGAAATGTTCAAGATCCCCGACAAACCAATGTTATTTAAAACAGATATTCCTTAGCGTACGATTTTTTCCGTTTTCTTTCTTCTCCCCAATTAGAGTATACCTTGGGTTTGATCATCCCCGATCACTCAATTTGTGGTCGATCTCAAAGCCGACAATAACAAACGAATCCTTCTCTCGATACCCGTGGCAGCGGATTTTTTTTGATGCCCTGAACTTATATGTTTTTATACTTCGGTTATGTACACTAATATTTCCATGATATTCCTTGTAGTCAAGGCCTTTGTCAGAATAGACCTGATCCCAGGTCAATCCCTCGATTTTTTTGAATGTGCCAATGAAAAGAAATTGTTCTTCAGATTGAATTTTATTAAAATCAATCTTCTTCTCAACTTTCGAAAAATCAAGTTTGCCTCCTGAAAACCGAGTTTTCAGATATGATTCAAAAGAAATATGCTTATTTGTCCAAAGAGATTCAATTAGTTTACCTGAACGAGTCAGATTCAATAATGGAACATTTATTCCATTCCGAATGATATTCAATGGATCTATCGACGCGGATGATGAAACAAAGGAAACAATAGCCTTGTCTCGCTCGCATGCCTCGGCGGACGAACTGCCCCGGATATCGGCCCCATCCAAAAGATATGTAGAATCAGGATTCTGTTTGCTATCGTGATCCCAGAACGGTTCTTTGGTAAGGTCGACGATTGCTAATTTCCAACGACGAACCTCGTCGGATTTTCGAAATGCATTATTGATAAGAAACGAGTGCAGAGTGATGGACGGTGTGATCATTTTGTTCCATGCATCGCTCCTCTTGAGCAGTACTGTTGAAAATCTCTGCATTTCTTTCAGCACACCAACAAACAGAAGAAGACCATTTTTGATAAAAGCATCTTGATCATGGAATTGGCCTGTCAAAGAAAGTTCGTTGAAGAGTATCTGCAAGTCAGAGCCCCAAAATCTGGTCGAGGTCATCGTCAAACTGGTCAAACAGGCCTTGGGTGTGCTTCATGATGCGGCCATGCTGATTGATAACGATGGACGTGTTTTTTGAAAGTGCATTTTCATCAAGCTGGAAAAAGTGCAAAGCCACATCAGTATTGGCAATCCTTTTTTTAACAATGGCTTTTCGGATACCATTGAACACATGGTCGCTATGCGTTTCAAGTACAACCTGAATACCCGCATTAGCTGCGAAGCAAAGAAACTCCGTCAGGTCGGATTGTGCCTTGGGATGAAGGTGAATTTCCGGATTTTCAATGACAACGATATCGTCTGGATTTGCGCTTAGACATGAAACAAGCACTCCGATGGCAAAGCTGACGCCAGATCCCATGTGATATGGTCGGATGAACTTGCCATTTTCAAGAGAGAATTCCAATGAAAGGCTATTGCTGAGTCCAAGGTCTTGGATTTTATTTTTGATTCCGAACAATTTCATCAGCCAGTAATTAACTTGATGTTCAAGCGTTACGCTTGCTGTGTCGGCAATAAGCGACGGTGCAACTTCTTTCTTGCGGTTTTTGTACAGAAAATCGACAATGAATTCCGCCTTGTTCCCTAGAAAATTCACCCAGTCAAAATTCTTTGGATATGAATCCTCAGGACCAACCCGGTTTGCGGGGAGATAGTATACGTGACGATTCTCGAGGCTTAAGAGGTTTTGAATTGCTTCAGATTCATCAATAAATGTAACTTTGACATCATTTTTATCATCGTCAGCTGAGCAAAACTCTGCTTTAAAAGATTTTTTTCCGCTTGTAACTCCAACTCGGAAGGAACGTGCATTTGTCCGATGATTGCGGCATTCATCAAAAGAACCCAAGCGCAACCACATTCCATTAAGTGGCGATGGTGAATTTTTAACAGCATTATTACAAAGCAGAAGAAACCCCTGAATTGCGGTAGACTTACCCGATGAATTCGTCCCCGATAAAATATTGATCCGCCGCAATGATATTTCGACTGTGTCGAAACATTTGTATCCTTGAATATGAAGTGCTTCAAGCATTTCGTATCTCCTGAATGATTGTTTCTATGAGCTCAAATCGTTTGTAGACACTAACGTTACTATCGACGGTATATGTCGTGCTATCAATGAATTTTTTGTCTGAAAGAAGTTTTGTGAAGTTGTTTTTTATGCTTTGATGTTTTACTTGTAGCTGGCCAATCAATTCAAGTATCAGGTAGCTTACTGTTTCAAATAACGCCATATTGATTGGGCGACGTGGCCCAGTGCTTTTTTTCGGAAGCCGGAAACACCCTGAGCCTAAAACTGTTCCGCATGCTCGCATGGTTTTGTCGAACAGATCCGGGAATTGAGCACAAAATGGACTGCCCTCTTGATGGTTAAGGAACAGCATCGTTTTACCGAGAAAATCCTCAAGGTCGCTGCGGTATTCGACCTTAGGAAACCCTTTTTCTTTGACGGACAAAAGTAGTCCTTTGCGCCAAAGGTAAAAACCGATGAATCGGAGAATAAGGTATTTGTCCTTCATACGGTCTGGTTTAATTGAGTTTTCAGTAGCATCAGTGAAACTTTTAAAAGCTACTAGAGTATTCAAAAGATTTGTTGCAGTGCCCTGATAAATGGCGTTTCTCATTTCCTGATTATTCAGTCGTGTACCGCCGCGATTGACTCTATCAAACAAGTCAAATGTGACACGGTCCTGAGTTGGTGGTTTGATTACATGCAGCGTGAGTTGACAATCTTCGATCTTGCTCTGCTGTGCCTGGGTCAGGTACTTGTCATTTTTAGTTCCGTTCTTTGTAGTTTCACTGAAGTATAAACCATTCAGGTCTTTCAAGACATTAAGGTTCTGGAGCGGAAAGTCATGGTTCAGGAAATTGAAAAGAGTCGTCAATCGTTGGCGACCATCTACGATGATATACACACCCTTATCGTCCTCCTTCACATAAATAAGAGGAAGGGGAATCCCCATGAGAATTGATTCGATCAATTCACTTTTCTGCTTTGGCGTCCAGACCAATTGCCGTTGATAATCAGGATCCAGTTTAATGAGAGGCGGTATTTTATCAAACTTGCGCTTGAGCTGAAAAACTGAAGCATTTTCTGCAGTGATGCTAACAATTGCATCGGGGTATATGCTTGTCGTATCGGATTCCGTCGAAGCCGATTTTTCCTTTAGTTCAGCGCCGAGTGTTTCCTCTCCCTCGAAGGTATCTTCAGGGTCAGGTAGTTGTGTTTCTGATGCCATTTTTGTTTAATGCTCCTGTTGGCTTAAAAAACCTTATAGATGGACTTTTAAAGGAAAGCCAATTTCGTCCATGATGGCATTTTAAGAAAATTGTCTTGAAATTGCAATAGCTGGAAGTGATTTTTTGGAGATGTATTGAAAAGGGAATTAGAATTGTCGTTAGAAGTAAATTCCATTTGACATTTTTCCATAATTGAAATAGGTTTGTGTAAATTTTTTGGAGGATACAAATATGGGGATTTATAAAAATGGTTATAAAAGGACATTAGGATCAAGTCTTGAAAAGACAGTTTTTGTGATGAAAAATCTTGTTCGGTGCATTACTTCTCAACTTATTAAAATCTTTTAAGCCGTGTTTGATTTCCAGTTCACCAAAGATTTCGTCAATAAGATGCGAGGTGCTATTTTGCATAAATATTATTTTTAAACTCCTTGAAGTATTTACTGAATATTTTTTGGAACAAGATGGTTTTTTCATAAAGCCAAACAAAATATTTTTCCGCCTCCACTTGATCAAATACTCCCGAAACTTCCTTTTTGATTTTTATACGGGAAGCAACCGCGGCATCTACCCATTCAATTGTTTCGCCAATTTCTTCACTCAAAGCATCAAGATTTTCCTGCTGGGAAAATCAAGGGCTTCATGGCCCAAAACATCGCGCAAATCTACTTTTTTAAGTTTTGATAAGGATATTTTAGTTTTCAGGAACAAGGATTACTGAGAGTTTCCATAATATAGAAGCTGCTTTGGCATTCTTATTGCGCTGACTTTGATTTACTTTTTAAAAAAAATAGTTTATATTAAAAGACCACCAAATAGGATTGATCGAAAAATGAGCAATGTAAATAAACAAATGGAGGCTGAAATGATTGGAATAGTTGGTTATGGCAGTCATATTCCGCGATACAGAATCAGGGTTGAGGAAATCGCCAAAGTATGGGGCGCGGACGCTCCATCGTACAAGAAAGGCCTGGGACTGAATGAGAAATCAGTGCCGGCCCCGGATGAGGATTGCGCTACTCTGGCAGTGAACGCATCCC
>JALHTJ010000031.1 GCA_022865785.1 Candidatus Aminicenantota bacterium | reverse complement strand
GTGATGGCGTTGGTCAGGCGAATCGCTTCTGCCAGGGGCTTTTGGTGAATGTTGCGGCCGGTGGCGTTGCCCGAGGTGCCGGCAATGAAGATCTGGTCGTGCAATTGCTGCAGGAAGGCCTTGGGCTCCATGCTGGAACCTCCGGCGCAGACCACTTTTGTCCGGCCGGCCGCCTTGATCGCCTGCTTTAAGCTCTCCGCCGGTTTCTGGCCCTCTTTTTTCGGATAGTTGACCTTGACAAAATCGCTGCCCAGGGTGGCGGCCACACCAGTGGCGCCAGCGATCAATTCGGGGGATTTTTCATCCTTGACCGCCTTGCCGCGCGGATAGATCCACAGCACCGTGACCATTCCGTGCCTATGGGCCCAATACACCGCCTGGGCCGCTTCGCGGATCATGGTGTTTTCATATTCACTGCCCAGATATACGGTATAGCCTACCCCGAGGATGTTCAGGCCGGTGTTTTTCTTGAATTCGGCCACCTGGCGCACGTCGATCATCTGGGTGGAAAGGGGATCCTGCTGGGCCGTTTTCACCAGGTTGGTCTTGGAATTCAGCTTGACCAGGTAGGGAATATCCGGGTAATCGTTGGCATAAAGCGAAATCAATCCCAGTTGGGCAGCAAAAACCCCGATCTCGGCCTGGCTGGCGATCTTGAAAAGATGTTCGGGATCGTTATCGTCGGCGGCAATGCCCTCGCCGTAAAAATCATCGTTCAAATGTTCGATCTTCTGGTCACCGGCGAACAGCATCAGCCGTCCTGAGCCCAGGGTTATTTCATCGTAATTGCTCAGATATTCATTGAGAGCATCATTGGGAACATCGGCCGGAATATAGGTTTTTTCTTCCATGGTTGCCTCCTTTTTTCATGATATAAAAAATAAAAATTAATTGCAACCGCAGCCGGGATGTCAAGAAGCCAAAAAAAAACCCGCCCTCGGAGAGAGCGGGTTTTTTGATAAGGAATAGGTTGATGGAAGAACTTTGTTGATCGGCTCGCTAATAGATGGCGTAGCAGGCGCCATAGCCCACTTTGTTGCAGCCGTACTTGATCCGCATGAAGCCGGCTTCGCCCCAACCGGTGCCCCAGGAATTCTTCATCAGCCAAGTGCCCGTGGCATCGTCCCAGCCGCAGAGGATTACGGCATGGTTGATATTGTTCACCTTCTTCTTGCAGGAAGTGAAGATGCCGCCGGTATAGGCCTGGAAATAACGGTCAACATAATATCCGACCGAGACAGACCCATATGTATAGATGGCGTTCTTGATGGCGTCGACCGTGGGCACCGTATTACTGGTGGCGACGTACTGCCAGTGGGCGACCGGGTACCAGGTAGGTGAGGCGCAATACGAACAGGCCGAATCCAGGGCGGTATAGGGGAAGCAGGCTTCGGGCATGGCGCCGGGGTAATAGCCCATGGAGGGAACGATCATGTCAAAGGCAAAGAAGCCGCCGTTGCAGCCCCAGCCATAGGGATTGCAGGAAACCAGATGCTGTTCGGACAGATCATAAGTCAGGCCATTTTTCCATTTGATGGCCGCTTCCAGTCCGGCGATGGTCGAAAAAGCCCAGCAACTGCCGCAGCTGGCCTGGTTCTTGATCGGAGTGTAGGTGCCGATGAACGCTGCTGGCAAAGTGGCAGCTACCATAGCGTTGTCACCAGGTTCGTAAGCGGAGGAAATGGCCGGCTTCAATTCGGGTTTGAAATTGCACAACTGCTCGATGCTGTACTGCATGGCCGGGTTGGGACCGATCTGGAAATCCCAGCCGTTGGCCCGCATTTCGACCCGCATTTCCGCCAATTCTTTTTGCAGCATTTCCCGCTTGGCGACCGGATTGTCGGCCCGTTCTTCACTGCCAGTCAGCAGCCCCGGCAGAAAAACCAGAGAAACGCAAATTCCCACCAGACAAAAACCCAACATCCACTTTTTCATTCCTTTCATGTTGATTTTTTTTCTCCTTGTTTTATGGAATTTTTTTCCAAAACCTTTTTAAAAACAAATCTTTTGCGATCTTCATTGTTCCCATGATAGAAATTCAAAAAATTGAACACAATCGGGCAAAATAGGGAATTTCAGTTGTATTTACTTTTTTTTTTCATACAACAAAAGTTGTATTTCCGTTTTGACAATACTATAATTTCATTAATGACCTTGAAGAAAAAAATCATTTTTTTCATTGCCGGGTTGGGGCTGGTCTTTTTTTTGCTGTTTCTGTTGTTCAACCACCTGACCATCTCCCATTCGGAAAATGAGCAAAAAAGCATTTATACCGCCAAGGTCGCCCAG
>JALHTJ010000192.1 GCA_022865785.1 Candidatus Aminicenantota bacterium | reverse complement strand
TCGACCCTGGTCGATGTCACGGTGTCGCCGCCCATGATCGTCCGTCCCGGTGCCGACCTGGATCGAATCATGGCTATTGTGTAAAAAGATCCTGAAGCCTAATCATGGTTTTCTTGCCTTGACTTTGGCCTTGAAAAAGATACAATATCTTTGTGGAGGTCGAATCATGAAACAACTCAAAGGCAGCCGCACGGCTGAAAATCTGCTCAAGGCCTTTGCCGGGGAATCTCAGGCGCGGATGCGCTACACCTTCTACGCCAAGACGGCCGGGAAAGAAGGGTTCAAGCAGATCGAGGAACTGTTCCTGGAGACCGCGGAAAACGAGCGCATGCATGCCAAATTGTTTTATAAACATCTGGTCGCCGCCATGAACGGCGAAGCGGTCGAGATACAGGCCGCCTATCCCGTGGCCCTGGACACGACGGTCAAGAATCTTGAATACGCCGCCAACGGCGAACAGGAAGAATGGTCCAGCCTGTACTCTGGATTTGCCTGCATTGCCGATGAAGAAGGTTTTCCTGAAGTCGCCCGCACTTTTCGCGGCATCGCCACGGTGGAAAAAAGACACGAAACCCGCTACCGCAAACTGCTGGCCAACGTGAAGGAGCAAAAGGTTTTTTGCAAGGATAAGAAAGTTTTCTGGAAATGCCGCGTCTGCGGCCAGATCGTCGAGGACAGCAAAGCCCCGGAAAAATGTCCGGTCTGCGATCATCCCCGGGATTACTTCGAAGTATTCGTCGAGAACTATTAATTTCCAGCAAGACCTTGAGACGGGATGAAATTGCCTAGGGTAAACAAAAAACTTCTTTTCACATTTTCAACAGTCATGGTGCTGTTTCTGAGTTTATTGTCGATGTTTTTGCTGCAAACGAAAAAAGGCGACGACTCCGCTAAAACAGTGGATACGGAGATCGAAGGAGTCAATCTGACCTATCTGACTTTCAATAAAAACAACGAAAAAAAACTGGAAATCAAATGCCTGGAATCACAAAAAAAAGGTGACGACAAGCTGTTCATGAAAAAAATCACCGCCACTATTTTCAAGGCTGACAAACTGAACAAGGATATTCACATTTCCGCCGATTCCGGCTATGCCAAGAATGATTTCAATGATTTTTATCTTCAGGGCAATGCCCTGATATCTTCTCCAAGTTTTACTTTATCAAGTAAAAGTTTCGACTTAAAAGATCTGAACGTTCTTTCCACACAGGATGAGGTGGATTTTAAACTGCGGGACGTGACCGGGCAGGCCAAAAATGGATTGTTGTACATCTTCAAAAATAAATATCTGAAATTGTTCCGACCCAAGGGTGTTTTAAGACGTGCCGGCAAACCCTATGATTTTCAAGCCCAGGTTCTCCGGATTGTTGACAATCAGAAGATAATCCATCTTGACAAGGATGCCATTATTGAAGGAGAGGGAACTACCATCAAGGGGAATCGGATATCCCTGCAATTTGACCAGGATTTTGCCAATCTGGAATGGACTGCAGCTTTTGGGAATTGTTATTTTCAATCAACTGAAATCGGCGCAAACGGCCGGCAGCAAAGCAAGGAAATCACTGCGAATCAGATTAAAATGTTGAATGATCCTCAAGGTCGGCTGCAGAAAATAGCAATTCTCGGTGACGGAAAAATATCTCTTGTTGACAACAGCAACAGCAGCCTGATTCAGTCGGGACACATTAAAATATCTTTTAACAGTGAGACACAGATATTGGAGACAATCCGGGCCCTGGCCCGGGGGACCTTGTCCATCAGGGGCCAGGACAATCTCACCGTAAGTGGGGATTCGTTTTTGGCTAATTATTCAAGTGGGGGTGAGCTTTCCGAAATCCATGCTGAAAAAAAATGCGAATTCCTGACCGATGATTTTTCGGGCACGGCCGGCCGTCTTGACTACAACGTTGCGAATTCCCGCATTGAAATTTCGGGCAAGGACACAGCCATCACCAGCAAAAAAAATATTTTTGAATCCAGTCAGTTTTTAATCCAGACAAAACTCAGGCAGTTGGGTTCGGACCAAGGCGTCAAAGCGACACTGATCCCAGAAAAAAAAAATATCCTGCTGCGGGCCAAGCCGGTGTTCGTCACTGCCTCCGGCATGGAAATGAGTGAAAATGGGGATGTCATCAATTTCAAGGGAAAAGTCAAACTGTTCCAGGATGATATCGAATTGCAGGCCGGTGAGTTGCTCTTCGAGACCAAAAGCAACCGCATCTCCTGCCGCGGCAACGCCGACCTGAAATTTATTTCTGATAACGAAAAGATCGTTTTGCACGGCAAAACCATGGTTTTCCATGCCGACGAACTGAAAATCGTCCTTGAGGGCGACGCCCGGCTCCAGCAGGCGGAAAACATGCTGTCCGCCCGCAAGATCGAATTGGATTTCAACCGCGATGACCAACTGGAAAACATAACCGCTGCCGACCAGGCGGCCTTCAGTAAAAAAGACCTGTCCGGAAAAGCGCAGTTTCTCAATTGGTTTTACCCAAGGAAAATCATTTTATTCAAGAATTCAGCCGAGATCATTAAAAAAAATGCCGGGACAATCAGGGGGCAGGAATTGACGTTTGATTTAAGTAACAATGAAATCTCGGTTTCCAGCGCCGACGACCGTTCCGAAACAGTCATCCGCCAGAAAATGCCTTGACTTGCGGTTTTCGCCGTGGGATTCACCTTGATTTTGTATTTGCTTATGATTATGATATCCTTTATCAGCTTTGTTTCGTAATAAAAGAAAGAATGAAGAAAAAAAAATATTGGTTGTGGATGATGAAATGAATATCCGTGAGTTGCTGACCGATTTTTTCGCTTCCATGAAAATCGGTTGTGATGCGGTCAGTAATGCCACGCGAGCGCTGTACCTGCTTTCCCAAAACAGCTATTTTCCGATCTTTCTCGACTACAACCTTGAAAAAGAAATAGCCCCGGATGTGGTTGGGCGCATCAGGGTCAACAGCGGAAACACCCCGGTTGTCCTGCTGACCGGATCCCAGGATGTGGAAGCAGGAGAAATAGCAAAATTGGGCGTGGCTGATTTGATCTACAAACCTTTCAAATTCGATAGGGTAATGGCAGTTGTCAACCGTTATTTGGAGAGCAAATGAAAAGAAGCATCCTGCTGATTGTCAGTCTGGGCTTGTCGTGTTGGTTGCTGGCGACCGATATCATGAAGTTGTCGGAGATCAGGACCGGAATGGAAGGCGAGGGCAAAACCATTTTTAAAGGCAGCAATATTGAAACCTTCAAATTCAAGGTACTGGGCATCCTTGACAAGTTTGTTTCCGACAAAAACCTGATCATCGCCGAACTTTTCGCCCCGGAGTTGAATGAGGGCGGGGTTATTGCCGGCATGAGCGGCAGCCCCGTCTATATCGATGGCAAGCTCATCGGTTCCGTGTCCTACGGTTTGAGTAATTTTTCAAAAAAACCGATCGCCGGTATCACGCCGATCGAGGATATTCTGAAAATTTCCGCTTACGGCGGTCCTGTCGCCAATGTGGAGATTTCCGATATCAAGATCGATTTCAGCAAGGAGAATGTCAAGCGCGTGGCTGAAGCCATTCACAACGAACTGGTCAGCCGCATGAGTTTCTCGCCGGCGCGCAACCTGACGCCGATAAAGCTTTTTGCCAGCAGCAGTGGTTTCTGTCCGCAAGCGGTCCAAGTTCTGCAGGGAATATTCGTACCGCTTCAGAATCTGGACATCGGCGCCGCAGTGGACAAAAAAAAATTAAGCCCTGAAATGTTCACTGTGCGCCCGGCCGACGCGGTCTCCATTCCGCTCATTCGCGGCGATGCCTCTTATGCCGCCACCGGCACGGTGACCCACGTCGACGGCAAGAAGGTGTATATTTTCGGACACCCATTTTTCAACCTGGGCACGGTGGAATTCCCCTTGCACCGGGCCGAAGTTATTTCGGTTGTTCCTTCCTATGAGAATTCCTTCAAGCTGGCCACCACGCGGAACATGGTGGGTGTCGTTCAGCAGGACCGTTTTTCCGGAGTTCTGGGCGAGCTGGGGAAAACCCCCTACATGATTCCCCTGAAGATTTTCCTGAAGAACCGCAACCGCAATTTCAACATGGAACTGGTCAACCACCCGCTGCTGACCCCGACCTTGACGTATATTTCGCTGCTGAATGCCCTGTTGGCCGAGTTCCAGGAATTTGGTTTCCAATCCATTGCCGTCACTGGAAAAATCTTCATTGAAAATGAAGAGAATGTGGTTTTGAACGATCTGTTCAGCGGCACCACGGCTTTCGATGAATTCTCGACCCTGGTCATGGCCATAAATTATTTCCTGTTGAACAACCAGGAAAAAAGCATAAAAATCCAAAAAATGGATTTTGAGATCAGCGGTCGGGAGACTATAAAAAAAGCCCAGTTGGAAAATGTACTGATCAATGAAAATTCCTACTTGCCCGGAGAACTGATGGATATTCGCATGAAATTAAAAAATGAAAAGGGTGCTAGTTTTGAGGAACAAATCACCATTAAGGCGCCCAACCTGAAGCCGGGTTCTGTTTTTTATCTGTTGGTAGCGGATGCAGGTGAGGTGACCGAATTCGACAACAAAGCCATCAAAACCGTCTATTTTCCGAACAAACTGAGCGCCCTGATCCGGGCCATAAACAATATCCGCAGGAACAACCGCATTTACCTGAAAATATTCGTTCCGGCCCAGGGGATATTCATCAAGGGGTTTGAATATTCCTACTTGCCTTCAAGCATGAGAAATGTCCTGTTGTTCAATTCACTGGGCAATGATCAAGCCAATATGGCGCTGTCCACTATTGCCGAATATCAGTATGAAGTGCCGGCGGTGGTGAGCGGAAAAAAAATCTTCAAGTTGATAATCAAAGAGAGGAAAAATGAATAGCAAAGCGTATGTTTTCATTGTTGCCCTTGCCCTGGTCGCCGGTCTGGAAGCGGTCAATGTCAAGCAGATCGAAAAAAAAGAACTGGCAGATTTTCAGAAAGGGAGCTTCATCAATGTCAGCATTGACAATACCGGCAGGTTGTTTTTGGGTCCCAAACTGAAGACCATCCCGGGTCCGGCCGAAGAATTTTATCTGGCCGCAACCACAGCTAAAAATGGAGACCTATACTTGGGGACCGGCCACAATGCGTCAGTATACAGGATTGACCGGAACGGGAAGACCGATATGATTTTCAAGGGTGAGCAGCTGGATGTCTATGCCCTGCTGGTGGCCGGTAATGGCGATGTGATCGCCGGAACCTCCCCCAACGGCCGGGTATATCGGATTTCCAAGGAGAACAAGGTCAGTGAATTGTTCGATCCCGACGAAAAATTCATCTGGGATCTGGCCGAAGACAAGCAGGGCAACATCATCTGCGCCCTGGGCAATACTGGTGCCGTTTACAGCATCAGCAAAGTCGGTACAGCGGAGAACCTCTTAATGGCCGAAGATTCGCACATCATCAGCCTGCATGTCACCCAGGACAACGCCATACTGGCCGGCAGCGGCGACCGCGGGATTCTCTATGAAATAAAAGACCGCAAGGTCAAAGTCCTGTTCGATTCCCCCCTGGAAGAGATCAAGGGCATCGCTACAGACAATGAGGGCAATGTCTTTTTCGCAGCGGTCAAGAGTGTTCCGGTTTCACAAGCAACCAAGGAGTTTGAATTCGGCACTGTTTTTCCCAAAAATGAAAAATCAGAAAAAGAAAAAATCAAGGAAAAGAGTATCCTGTACTGCCTGCAAGCCGATGGTACCGTTGAAACCATCTGGTCGTCTCAGGAGGAATTTATTTACTCTCTGTATTTTGATCCAACCGCCAAGGCGGTCATAATCGGTACCGGCAACTCGGGCCGCGTTTACCGCGTCGACAAGCAGGGCGACTTTTCCCAGGTCTGCGAAACCAATTCAGCCCAGATCTTTAAAATCACAGCCAACGACAAAGGCTATTTTTTGATCGCCAACAACACGGCAGGCATTATCCAGGTTGAAAACAGCCTGAACGCCAGCGGCACCTATTTTTCTGAAGTTTTCGATGCCCGCATCCCATCCCGCTTCGGCCGCCTTACCTGGAATGCCGATCCCGGCAAACAGGCGGCGGTATCGTTCGCGGTAAGAATGGGAAATTCGGACAATCCGGACAAGTCATGGACGAGTTGGTCAGCTCCGTTCAATGATCCGGAAAATTCAAATATCAACACCAGCGGCTACCGTTTCCTGCAGGTGAAAATTGTGCTCAGTTCCGCCAATCCCACCCAGACCCCTTACCTGCAAGGTTATCGGATCCATTACCTGGTCAACAACCTCAAGCCTGAGATAGGCCAGATCATGGTGCAAAAACCCAGCGAAAAAAAACCGGACGCCGATACCACGCCGCCGCGAAAGTACCTGCACGTTTCCTGGGAAGCAGATGACCCCAATCAGGACCGCTTGACTTTCAAGCTATTTTTAAAAAAACTTCCCGACAGCGCTTGGGTGTCGCTGGGCAACGATGTCAAGGAAAAATGGCTGTACCTCGACAGTGAACTTTTCGCCGACGGGAAATACCTTTTAAAGGTGCAGGCTGACGACGCCCTGGATAACACGCCGGCCTGGATCAAGACCGCCAGCAAAATATCTTTTCCTTTTGTCATTGACTCCACGGCCCCGCTCCTGTCTGAATTCAACTTTGCCCGTGGCACTGTCAGTTTTACTGCCAGTGATGAGTCTTCGTCGCTCCATCTGGTCAGTTATTCATTGGACGGCAAGGACTGGTACCCGGTTTTTCCCGAAGACATGGTCACCGATTCCAAAGTGGAAAAATTTAAATTTATTCTGAACAACCCGAAACAGTCCCTGGTGTTGTTCGTCAAGGTCGTCGACGAGTTCGCTAATTATAAAGTATTCCAACAATCCATTTAGGAGGGCCCTTTGCCAGAAGCAAAAAAAATTTCTACTCCTTTAACTGATGAAGCGATCGCCCAATTGAAGGCCGGAGACTCTGTCCTCATCAACGGCACCATCTATACCGGTCGTGACGCTGCCCACAAGAAATTGGCCGATCTGATCGCCGGCGGAGCCGCGCTGCCGTTCGACCTGCGCGGGCAGATTATCTTTTATGTGGGGCCCACTCCGGCCCGGCCCGGGAATCCCATCGGTTCTGCCGGTCCGACCACCAGTTACCGTATGGATGCCTACGCTGCCAAGCTTCATGAACTTGGCTTGAAGGCTTCCATCGGCAAAGGATCGCGTAACGCTGAAGTGAAGGATTCTCTGAAAAAATTCAAAGCGGTTTATATGGCCGTGACCGGTGGCGCCGCCGCCCTGGTCTCCAAAAGCATCAAGAAAGCCGAAGTGGTCGCTTATCCGGAACTCGGACCCGAAGCCATTCAAAAACTGGAAGTGGAAAATTTTCCCGCCCAGGTGATTAACGACATGTACGGTGGGGATATATACGAGGAGGGCCGCAGGCAATACGAGAGGAACTAGGAGCGCCTCATGAAAATCCATGAGTATCAGGCCAAAGAGCTTTTAAAAAGTTGCGGCGTCCCTGTCCCCCTAGGCGAGGTGGCCGACACGGCCGAGAAAGCGCTGGCGGTTGCAGAAAGACTGGGCTATCCTTGTGTGATCAAGGCCCAGGTGCACGCCGGCGGACGCGGCAAGGCCGGGGGCATTCAACTGGTAAGAAACCGCTCCGAAGCTGAAAAGCACATCGCCCGCATCCTGGGCCTGACCCTGGTCAGTCACCAGACCGGCCCCGAAGGCAAGTTGGTCAGGAAACTGCTGGTCGAACAGGGATTGGACATAATCAAGGAGTTTTACCTGGCGATCATTATCGACCGCGAAGAAGAGATGCCGGTCATCATTGCTTCCTCCCAGGGTGGTATGGAAATCGAAACCGTGGCCCGTGATCATCCTCAGGCCATTTTTAAAATGCATGTGCATCCGGTCACTGGACTTTCCGCCTGCCATATCCGCAACCTGGCGTTCAAACTGGATTTGAGCAAAGTCCAGCAGCAGAATTTCTCGAACCTGCTGATTAACCTGTATGAACTGTTTTTAAAAAGTGACGCATCCCTGGTGGAGATCAACCCGCTGATCGTCACCGCAAATGATGAAGTGTTGGCCCTGGACGCCAAGATCAATTTCGACGATAATGCCCTTGGCCGTCACCCCGACATCGCTGCCTGGCGCGATGTTCACGAAGAAGAGCCTCTGGAGGTGGAAGCCTCGAAATTTGAATTGAATTACATCCGTCTGGACGGCAATATCGGCTGCATGGTCAATGGCGCCGGCTTGGCCATGGCCACCATGGATATCATCAAGTTTTACGGTGGTGAACCAGCGAATTTCCTTGATGTCGGAGGCGCCACCTCAGTGGAAAAGGTGAAGGAGGCTTTCAAGATCCTGTTGGCCGACAAAAATGTGCGGGCCGTGTTCGTTAATATTTTCGGCGGCATTGTGCGCACCGACTTGGTGGCCAATGGCATCGTTTACGCGGCCAAAGGCCTGGAAATCAAGATCCCAATCGTAATCCGCCTGGTAGGGACCAATGAGGAAGAGGGCATGAGGATTTTGCGCGAATCGCAACTGAATTTCGTCACCGAGAATGTGCTGGCCGATGCTGTGCGCCGTGTGGTCGAGCTGGCCAAAGGAGATTGAACATGTCCATTCTGATCAATCAGGATTCCCGGGTGATCGTCCAGGGATTCACCGGGCGCGAAGGTACTTTTCATTCCACCCAGATGATCGAGTATGGCACGCGCATCGTCGGCGGTATTACCCCGAACAAAGGCGGGCAGATCCACCTGGATAAACCGGTTTTCAATACGGTGGAAGAAGCGGTCAAGGAAACGGCGGCCGATGTATCTGTCATTTTTGTGCCGGCGCCCTTTGCCGCCGATGCTATCATCGAGGCCGCTCTGGCCGGGATCGCCTTGATCGTCTGCATCAGCGAGGGCATTCCGGTGCTGGACATGGTTAAAGTGAAGCATTTCCTCTGCACAACCTCATCGCGCCTGATCGGGCCGAACTGCCCAGGGATCATCTCTCCCGGCAAATGCAAGGTCGGGATCATGCCTTCACGGATCCACAGTCCGGGTAAGGTAGGTATTATCTCGCGCTCCGGGACCTTGACCTATGTTGCGGTGGACCAGATCACGCGAGAGAACCTGGGCCAGTCCACCGGCATCGGCATCGGCGGTGATCCGATAATCGGCACTTCCTTTGTCGAAGCGCTGCAATTGTTCAAGGACGATGAGCAGACCGAAGCGCTAGTCATGATCGGCGAGATCGGCGGCACGCTGGAAGAAGAAGCGGCGGCTTACATCGGCAAAAATTTCAATAAACCTGTTGTCGCTTTCATTGCCGGCCAGACCGCTCCGCCCGGGAGGCGTATGGGGCATGCCGGCGCGATCATCTCCGGCGGTCGAGGCACCGCGGCTGAAAAAATGGCGGTCCTGAAAAAAAATGGCGTGCACGTGGTGGAAAATCCGGCCGAGATCGGAGCTACAGTAAAGAAAATCCTGGGCTGATCAGAAAAGCGGCCCGGGGAATGATCAAGGGGGGGTACAAAATGAATGGACAGCGCGGGAAAATAACTTTTATGAACCTGGTTGTGTTTTTAATCCTGGTTCTTGGCGGCTTCATGGCTTTCAAGTACATTGCCACCGGTATTGAAAAAAAGCAGATAAAAAAGGAAGTGTTCGATTCGCTGGGGAGCATACGCGGGGGTGATACTGATAATGCCGAGCTAACCGCAGTCATAGAACGCATTCTTGATAAAAAACAAATTGAACCCATTGAGGTTTACGCCGAATTGGATACGAACAAAGGTATGATTTATTTTTATTATAAATACAAGATCAATACCAATTACCTGCTGTTCAGACGCAGCGAGATTATTGAAGTTAGAGATGAAATGGCCAGCTATGGAATATGAATCAAATCGCGGCTTTTTATTTCAGAATGTTTTCTTTTCCTTTATAGCCGCTGTTTTTTTTATTTATATCCTTAAAGAATTACGCATGATCTTTATTCCGTTTTTCATCGCGCTGTTGCTTTATTTCATGCTGAAGGAAAGCGTGCAAAAACTGGAGGCGTGGAAAATTCCCAAACCCCTGATCATGATCGGCCTGCTGCTCGTTATTTTCATCAGCCTCTCCCTTTTCGGCCTTCTTTTGTTCATCGGGGTTTCTTCCTTCATAGACAATTTTCCTGCCTACAGCGAAAACATCACCCGGCTGGTCAAGAGCGTGCTGCCTTCCCTTAAATTGCCGATCCTCGATGTGGAGAAGTACGTAGCCAATCTCGATTGGGAAAAGATTTTCAATCCCGGACAGATCACGGCGCTGGTTTCGGGGACCATGGGAAATTTCACGAACTTCATCGGCAACCTGCTGCTGGTTCTCCTGCTGCTGATGTTCATGTTGGGGGAGAAAGTGCCCATGATCAATCGTATCGCCCGTACCCTGTCCAGAGAGCGGGGAGAGGAATTGCAGCGCATCGTGACTGCCATTGACACCCGGATCCAGCATTACCTGTTCATCAAAACCCTGTTGAGT
>JALHTJ010000030.1 GCA_022865785.1 Candidatus Aminicenantota bacterium | reverse complement strand
GATATAGAGAAAGTCCAGGAACGCCTTTTCCGGCTGAGCGATCTTGAACGTCTTCCCTCCGTGGCGCCTGATCTCAAAACCGAAAAAAAGCCGAGGCTGGATGGTCCGGTAAAGGAATTCCCCGAGCGTTGTCGAAAAACGGCTGGTTTTGCGGGTGGACGCGGAAGTGATGCCGAAGACGCTTTCGGGAATCAGGCCGTAGTAGGAAAGCGCCATTTCGAAAGAAACATAGGACGGAGCATAAATGCGGTTAGCGATCTCAAAGAGGATCTTCTCGTCAAGTTCCAGGTCGGAGAAAACATAGTGCCCCTTGATCACTTTCTTAATGTAACCCTTTTCCTGCCATTCGTTCAAGCGGCGGCGATGGAACTCCGGCTCCGTCTGGCGTATATCGGCCAGCGAAAACACGGTGAAATCCTTCAGGGCTTTCTGAAATTCTAAATATTGCATTTGTTTCTCTAAAATGCTATTTTTAGCACTTATAAGAAATATAACACAAAATAGTTCCAAATGCCAATGGCCTTAACCAGAAGTAAACGGGTAGAAGGGTAGATGGGTTAAGAAATCGGTGTACGGTATACGGTGGACGGTTGACGGTGGAGAGAAACGCAATAGTTCGATCTCCATGCGGTTGCCCATTCAACTCATCTACCCTTCAACTCATCTACTCATCTACCCATCAACCCATCAACGATTTCTGTTTTCTCAGTTTTGGTCATTTGGTCATTGGCCCAATTTCTCCAGCCTGTCCAGAAAGAACTCTTGATCCCAAACTTTCAGTGTATCCAGGGCCTCGGGTTTCAGGAACCGCGCCAACTCCTGCCTCATTTCCTGCCAATTGACGGCAAGGATCTTTTTTTTCATTTCCTGTTGATACCAATTTTTATCCACTTGCAGGTTCTGTCCGGACCAGGGGCCGGTCTGATTCAGGGCATTGGCAAGGAAAGTGAAATTGATCTTGACCTTTCTGCTGACATACCAGATGAAATCATACCAATCCCTGCCCTTGCCGTATTCCCGACACAGCAGGGCATGGCTTTTTCCGGCGAACAAGCTGGGCAGGTCCTGGGCGGTCACGGCAAAGGCGAAGGGATAATCCATAAATTTGTTTTCAAAATCACTCCCCTCAGGAGGATTGGCATCGACCTCCAATTTGATCTTGATCTTGCTTCGAGCCGCGGCTCCTTTTGCATGTTGCAGGAATAACAATTTCCCCAGCGAATCGTCCTTGAGAAAACATTTTTTCACTGCCTGACCGGCTTTGGACCGGTCCACGATCTCCAGGCGATAGCCGTAGGCATTCAATTCAACGGTCAAAGGTTGCAAATAGGGTTCCAGTCCAAAATCCATGTCCGGCTTTTTCAGAATGAAATCCAGGTCTTCGGAAAAACGATCCAGGCTGTAAAAAATTCTCAGGCAGGTCCCGCCCTGGAAGGCGGCCTTCTTGAAAAAACCGGTCCGGGACAAGGCTGCCAAAGCGACTTCCTGGGTGATCTCCCTAAGTGCGTTCGCCTCTTCCTGCTGAGAGCGGCAACCATACGAATCCAAACGCTCCTGAATGATCTTAATATTCATTAGCTTAGATCCTTTTTGATTCCTTTGATAAAATTTTGGACGCGCAAATTTTTGTAGATCTCTTGCAATGGGTCCAGGAGATCACGATCCATATTTTCAAGGTTCTCTTTTTCGACGCGCAGGCTTTTCATAACCGGCTCGATGCCGCACCAATCCTTTTTATTCACATAAACATAATCAACAAGCGCCTTGCAAGGACTGGCCATCAAAAAGCTGCCTTGGGGAGATTCAATGCGATCCACACCAAGGAACAGCATGGGAATGGGAATGCGTTTGAAAATGAAAACACCGATCGGGGTCGATAATTGTTTCGCGTACCTGGCGCTGGCGCAGGTGACCGCATAAACGGCTTCCGGGATCCAGCCGTGATAATTCAGCGCGGATTCGAAACTGACATAAGAAGGCCCGTGGATCAACTGGGACAACGCGAACAAGTTGATCCCATGGCGCTGGTATTTTTTTGCCAAAGCATAAAGTCCCCTTTTAATATGAACGATCTCGCCTTTGGCGATCGCTCTCTTGACGATGCCATTGCGGCTATCGGCCGTTCCGGGGAGCAGGTTCATCACCATGTCAGCGGAGAAGATATCGCCGGGGACATTTTGCATAATTTTTTCTACCAATTTCTCCATCTTATTTATCCGTTACTGTCATTT
>JALHTJ010000029.1 GCA_022865785.1 Candidatus Aminicenantota bacterium | reverse complement strand
TCTCATTTTAAGATGCCAGCAATGATAATTTGTTTGATATAAGCAATTCATGGATATATTTCATTATGTGGATGAAGAAGAATATTGTACATGAAAAATAATCACACTTCAATCCAGACGATTTTTAGATGGTATTGCCAAAGCAAGTAATAAAAAACTGAATGGAGTTTACGATATGCGTTCAATGTCGGCTTCCTTGCCGATAACGAGCAGTACCTCTCCGTCCTTGATGACAAAGTCAGCAGGGGGCATCATGATGAAGCGATCAGAAATCAACTCTCTCACTGCAATTACCTCTATATGGAACTTGGTGCGCAATTGCAATTCGCCGATGCTCTTGCCCAAAAAGCTTTCCGGGGGGGCCATCTCGAAGATGGTGTACTCCTCGGAAAGGGGCAGGTAATCGAGAACGTTCGGCGAGATGATCCCGCGGGCCACCTTGTGGGCGATCTCCTTCTCGGGGATGATCACATGGGTGGCCCCGACTTTTTCCAAGACCGTCATATGATCGTCATTGGGCGCTTTCACGATGATGTTCTGGATTTTATGCTGTTTCAGGTTCAGCGTGATCAATGTGCTGGCGGCCAGATCTTCACCAAAGGAGATGATCACCGTATCCTCCTCCTGAATGCCGACCCGGTCGACGATCTCCTTATCCGTAGCATCCGCCACGATGGCCTTGGTCGCATAGTCGCGGATGCCCTGAATGGCGTTCTTGCTCTTGTCGATGGCGATGACTTCGAATCCGTTTTCAAAGAGCTCCTTGACGATGTTGAAGCCAAAAATCCCCAGGCCGATTACGAATACCCTTTTCTGCATTTTTTTCTCCTCATCCCACCATGACCGATTCCTCGGCATAGACCAATCCGGATTTCCGGGAATACCAGGCATAGGCCAAGGTGATCGGGCCGATGCGGCCAATGAACATCAAAACGATAATAGCGATTTTTTGCAGGCTGCCCAACTCCGGAGTGATCCCCATGGAGAGGCCGACGGTGCCAAAAGCGGATATGGTCTCAAACAGATAGCTGATGAAATGGTGACGGCTGTCCGTTGGAGAACCGCCGGCACCCGGATGGGTGATCAATAAAAATGAAAAAGCAATGAAAACAATCAACGTCGAAGCGATGACAATGGCGATGGTCCGGGTCAGAATCTCCCTGGGGATGGTCCGATGGAGCACGTTGACTTCGTCCTGGTCTTTTATCTTGTTCCAGATGAGCAGCATCATGAGCGAAAAGCTGGTAACCTTGATGCCGCCTGCCGTTGACCCCGGAGCACCGCCGATGAACATTAAAACCATTAAAAACAAAAGTGTGGAATTGGTCAGCAGGCCGATGTCGATGGTGTTGAAGCCGCAGGTGCGCGCCGTAACGGACTGAAACAGCGAAGCCCCTATGGACGATGACAGCGAGCCGCCTTTAAGGATATGGTTGATCTCGAACAGGAAAAACAGCACTGCGCCCGCAATGATCAGAAAAAGCGTTACGCGCAGGACGATCTTGGTATGCAGGGAAAGGGCGCGAATGCGGCCTCGCCATTTGGCAATCAGTTCATATTGAACGATAAACCCAATGCCTCCCAAGACAATCAAAGCCATTATCACTAAATTGACCAATAAATCATTGCGATAATTCATTAAACTTGATGAAAACAGGGAGTAACCGCAGTTGTTGAATGCGGAAACCGAATGGTAGAGCGCGTAGTACAGGGCTTTGCCCAGGGAGAAATCCTGGGAAAAGCGGACAAACAACACCATAGTCCCCAATCCTTCAATCAGAATGGTGACGGAAAAGATCGTCCTGATCAGCTTCATAAAGTCCCGTCGCGGAGTATGGAAAAAAGTGGACTGGATGATCTCCTGGTCCTTGAAGGATATGCCCCGGCCCATGATCGAGAATAGCATGACCGAGAAAGTGATGATGCCGAGGCCGCCTACCTGGAAGAGTACAAGGGTAACCGCTTGGCCGAAACCGGAAAGATCACGGCCGATGTTGACCACGGTCAGTCCGGTGACGCATACGCCCGAAGCGGCGGTGAACAGGGCGTCGACGAACGACAGCGGCCGCCCGCTTGCCGAATGAGGCAAGCGGAGTAAGACCGTTCCGAGTAAAATGAATCCGGCGAAACTCAAAATGAAGATACGCGCCGGCGTGAGCCGGCGTGTAAAAAAAGCAAGAATAAGCGGTTTCATCCTTATCGGCGATCAACGTTCCGAGGAATTTTCTGCGCTGGATTGAGGCAAAAAAGCCACTCCCGGCCAGCAACGTATTTCCCACTCCGTCTTGGCGCATTTCCCTGCCCTGCATGTAATCCTGTTTTCCGTGGTCGCATATCTCATGATTGCCGAAAAATTCATTCTCGGCGGAATCTTACAAAATTTTATCACAATTGCAGGATCAAATACAATCGCAATTTTATCTTGGCCTGGAAGCCCCTTTTCCTCGAAAAGCCTTTGTCTTTACCGCAACAGGTATTCACGGAAAGTGTTTTCAATTGGTTTCAATTCAAACGGCTCTCCCGAAAATTCAAATGCCTATGATATAATGCAAATTCTAAAAATCATGGAGTGGATGATCGAAAAATGATAAGCAACCAAATTTGGATTTTGGCCGGAACAGCCGTTGCCTTGGGATTCGTTCACACCCTGCTGGGTCCGGACCATTATCTTCCTTTTATCGCCATGGCCAAAGCCCGTCAATGGTCATTGAAAAGGACCCTGCTGATCGCCTTCTTTTCGGGCCTGGGCCATGTCTTGAGTTCCGTTGTGCTCGGTTTTCTGGGC
>JALHTJ010000028.1 GCA_022865785.1 Candidatus Aminicenantota bacterium | reverse complement strand
GATCAGCAGAGCAAACCGCAGGATCTGTCGCGGCCGGGGCATATTTTCCCCCTGCGCGCCAGGGATGGCGGCGTCCTGGTGCGCACCGGGCAAACCGAGGCCTCGGTTGATCTGGCCAAGATCGCCGGTCTCTACCCGGCCGGAGTGATCTGCGAGATCATGAGAGAAGACGGAACCATGGCCCGCATGCCCGATCTGATCATCTTTTCTGAAAAATTCTCCATTCCGATCATCACCATCGAAGAGATTATCAAATACAGGGTGCATACCGACTCCCTGGTGGAAATGGTTTCTGATGCCAGCCTGCCGACGCGCTGGGGGGATTTCACCATCAAGGCTTTTGTCGACCATATCCAGAAGGAGACCCATATCGCCCTGACCCAGGGCGAACTCGGCGGCGAGGAACCAATTTTGGTCAGGGTCCACTCCCAATGTCTTACCGGCGATACTTTCGGCTCGCTACGCTGCGATTGCGGCAAGCAGCTGCAAACCGCCATGGAGATGATCAGCATGGAAAAGAGGGGGGTCCTGCTCTACCTGTTGAACCAGGAGGGGCGCGGCATCGGCCTGATCAGCAAGATCAAGGCCTACAAACTGCAGGAATCCGGACTGGACACCATCCAGGCCAATGTCAAACTGGGATTCAAGGCCGACCAGCGCGATTACGGCATCGGCGCCCAGATCCTGCGCCATTTGGGACTAAAAAAACTGAAACTGATAACAAACAATCCCGCCAAGTATATCGCTCTGGCCGGTTATGGCCTGGAGATCGCCGAACGCATTCCCCTGGAAATCGCCCCGGGCAAGGAAAACCTGAAATACATGCAGACCAAGAAAGAGAAAATGGGGCATCTGCTCCACAAGTTAGAGTAAATCCATGATAAAAGATTTTTTAAAACTGACTCCGGCCGCTCAGGTTAAATTCCTGAAAACCGATCAATTTGCCGAGTTGGAAAAAACCCGGCGCATTGAATTTTTACAGGAGATCGCGGTCAATAAAAACGTTTCGTCCAAATGCCTGGCCAGCGCCCTGAAAATCCTGCGCGAATTAAAATTCCGCGACCGCTCTTTCTACAAACAATTCCTGCAGCACCCCGACAGTTCAGTGATTATGGCCTGCAAAAAAGCCCTGAAAGAAAAGGGTTTTGATAACGGCTTTGGTTTCTTTCCCATGCGCGAGCTGGTCAAAAAGCAGCATAACGAAAGGAAGCTGCAAACCGTGAAGCTGATTGTCAGCGAGACCGGCCAGGCCGGCGAGGATATGCTGATCTCGTTCCTGGCCGAGGACAACCTGCGGATCAGGGAATTGGTGGTCAAGGAGCTCTCGGCCCGGCCCCAACTCGATGAAAACAGGCTGCTGAATCAATTGCCCCATTCTGTCTGGTTCGCGCGGGCGGCGATCGTCGAGATTCTGGGCAACCGCCGCAGCGAACTGCTTTTCAAAAAAATCGATGAATTGCTGGCCGATGCCAATGTCGAAGTCAGGCTGAAATTGCTGGACGCCCTGACAAAACTGGACCGCGAGCGGGTCAAGGAATTCGTGTCAAAATTGACCCGGGATGCCCATATGCGGGTCAGCAAGGAAGCCAAGCGGATATTGGCGACGATCTAATCGGCCGGCTTGATCTTATAGAACTTTCTCTTTCCTATTTTTAAGAGATAGGATTTCCCCTTACTCAGCGTGACGGTGATCGATTCGGGGCGCTCGTTGTCGATGTAGATGCCACCCTGGGCGTGGACGCGCTTGACCTCGCCGCGTGAAGCCAGGATGCCGTGGCGCACGATGAAATCAACCAGCGCTTCGTCGGCGTTCAGGTTCAGGACCTGGACGTCAGCGGGGGCCTCCTTGTTGCGGAAGATTCTGATGAACTCTTCTTCGGCCGCCGTTGCCGCCGTCGCGGAATGGAAATCGGCGATGATGGATTTGGCCAGGTCGATCTTGGCCGTCATGGGGTTCAGTTTTTCATTTTCAATATCTTTTTTGATGCGGGCGATCTCTCTGGCCGGCACGTCGGTCAGCAGTTCGTAATAGCGGAACATCAGCTCGTCGCTGACCGACATGACCTTGCCGAACATTTCAGTTGGGGACTCGTGGATGCCGATGTAGTTGCCCAGGCTTTTACTCATCTTCTGGATGCCGTCCAGACCCTCGAGCAGGGGCGTGGTGATAATCACCTGGGGCTCCTGGCCGTAGTTGCGCTGCAGCTCCCGGCCCACCAACAGGTTGAATTTCTGGTCGCTGCCGCCCAACTCCACATCGGCGTGCAGGGCCACGGAATCATAACCCTGCATGAGCGGATAGAGCAGTTCATGAACCGAAATCGGTTCCCCGTTCTTGTAGCGCTTGGAAAAATCGTCGCGCTCCAGGATGCGGGCCACCGTGTAAGCGGCGGTCAGCTTGATGATCTCCACCGGGGTCAGGACGCCTAACCAGCGCGAGTTGAAATCGATCACCGTTTTTTGCGGGTCGAGGAGCTTGAAGATCTGCTCCTTGTAGGTCTCGGCGTTGGCCGCGATCTCTTCCTGGCTCAGCGGCGGCCGGGTCTTGTTCCTGCCGCTGGGATCGCCGATCAGTCCGGTGAAGTCTCCGATCAGGAAGACGACGGTGTGGCCCAAGTCCTGGAAATGTTTCATCTTGCGGATCAGGACGGTGTGCCCCAGGTGCAGGTCGGGAGCGGTGGGATCGAAACCCACCTTGACCAGCAGCGGTTTTTTCGTCTTCAGCGAGCGGTCGAGTTTTTTCCCGAGGTCCTCGGTGCTGATGATCTCCAGGGCTCCTTTTTTAAGCAGGTCGATCTGTTCGGCAACGGCGGGGAAGTTCATCCTATTTTATCAGGTTCATCCCGACCTCGATGGCTTTCATATTCATTTCCACCGAGCCTTTCGGGGCCCAGTGCTTGATATGGGCCACCATGTTTTCGTAGCTGATCACGTTGGTCATTTTCTGGGTGAGGGCCAGGCTGACGACCGAGGTCAGCACCACGTTCCCCGCGCCCACTTTGGTCTCGTTGATGATGGGCACATGGTACACCCTCCAGTGGCGGGTATCGCCGAGCTCAAGTACCAGGTGGGAATCGACCACCACGATGGCGTCATCCTTCAGGCGCTCCTTGTATATATCATAAGGTTTCTGATCTGTGCAGAGAAAGAAATCGATGGCCTGGGCATGGGGGAAGTCGATCGCTTCATCGGAGATGATGACGTCGACCTTGGTCGGCCCACCGCGCACCGCGGCCGTATAGGTTGGGCTCTCGATGGCGAACTTGTTCTCCATCTCCACGGCGATGTCCACCAGCAGCGCCCCGGCGGTGATGATGCCCTGGCCGCCGACGCCGCCATAGCGTATTTCGTATTTCTTCATTTTTCCACCTTGGCAGCCGCCTGCTGGGCAGCAGGTACGATCTGTTTGTAATACAAATCGGTATATTCCGCTCTCTGGCTGTTCTCCACGAAAATGCCCAGCGGGTACTTGCTTTCCTGCTCCTCGGGAGAGAGTTTTTCGAAATCGGCCATACTCATGGTGATGTCCTTGATGTATTCGGTCATGACCAGCGGACTCTTCATCTTGTTGCGCCGCCCCAGGTTGACATGGCAGTTGCTCATCACTTCCACGACCGAGAAGCCCTTGTGCAGGAACGATTTCTTGATCACCTGCTTCAACTGCGCCAGGCGGTTCACTGTCTCGCGGGCCACGAACGAAGCCTCGGCCGCGGAGAGCAGCATCCTGATTCTGAAATGCGGTTCGATGTTGCCGTAGGGTGTGGTCTCGGTAAAGAACTTGGGCGGGGTCAGTGGCGAGACCTGGCCGCCGGTCATGCCGTATATGCCGTTGTTGATCAGGATCATCTTGATGCCGATGTTGCGCCGGGCGGCATGGATCAGGTGGTTGCCGCCGATGGCCGTGGCGTCACCGTCTCCGGAAACGACCACCACCAGCTTCTCCGGCTTGGCCAGCTTGATGCCGGTGGCAAAGGTCAGGGCGCGGCCGTGGGTGGTATGCAGGGTGTTGGTATTGAAGTAGGTGGGCATGCGGCCGGAGCAGCCGATGCCGGCGATCACGATGATATCGTCCGGATCGAGCTTCAATTCGGCAAAAGCCATGGCAATGGACTTCAAAATCACGCCGTCCCCGCAACCCGGGCACCAGGGAGTGGGGAAGGTCCGGTAACGGATGTATTTTTCGTAGTCTCTCATTTGACGAACTCCTTGATGGTTTCCAGGACTTCACCAGGGGAAAAGGGCAAGCCGTTGGCGCGCAGCAGGGTCTGTTTTTTCACGTCGGGCGGGGCAATGCGCTCGATCTCGTACTTCATCTGCCCCATGTTCAATTCCACGGTCAATACTTTCTTGGTCTTTTTAAAACGCTCCTGCAGGGCGGCGCGGGGAAAGGGCCAGACGGTCAGGGCCTGGAATAGCCCCGCCTTAATGCCCTGCTCCCTGGCCATTTTGACCGCGGCCAGGGCGGCACGGGCCGAAATGCCGAAACTGAAGACCAGGACTTCGGCATCATCCAGGAAATATTCCTTGTATTTGATGATGTCTTCCAGGTTATAAAAGATCTTCTCCATGCGCAGTCTCTGCATTTTATCGACCGTTTTGGCATCGAATGAAGGCCAGCCGTGGGCGTCATGCTCCAGGCTGTCGATATGGATCGGGTAGCTGTGAAAGAAATCGATCCGGGGCGGATTTTCCCCGATATTGCGATCGTAGATATTCAAGTCGCTGATTTCGTGGGTCTTCTCCCAGTATACCTCATAGCTGCCGGGCTCGGGGATCTCCACGTCCATATGGGCCTTGGCAAGGACTTCATCCAATAAAATGATGACCGGGTTCCAATACTTTTCAGAAAGGTTGAAGGCGCGAACCGTCTCGCTGAAAATTTCATCGGAAAAAGCCGGGTAAACAGCGATGATCGGGTGGTCGCCGTGGGTGCCCCAGCGCGCCTGCATCATGTCGGCCTGCGAGGGCTTGGTGGGCATGCCGGTCGACGGGCCGCCGCGCATGACGTTGACGATCACCAGCGGCACCTCGGCCATGACCGCCATGCCGAGATGCTCCTGCATCAGGGAAAAGCCCGGGCCCGAAGTGGCGGTCAGGGCTTTTTTCCCGGCCAAGGAGGCGCCGATGCAAGCGCCCAGCGAGGCGATCTCATCTTCCATTTGAATGAAGGCCCGTTCCATTTTGGGCATTTCCTTGGACATGTATTGGGCTATTTCCGAGGAAGGAGTAATGGGATAGCCGGCGAAAAAATCACAGCCGGCCGCCAAAGCGGCCTTGGCAATGATGATATTGCCCTGCAGAACCTTGCGCTGACTCATTGGCCACCTTCCTTTTGTTCTTCCTCGTAATTTACAAACAGGGCGAAATCAGGGCACTGCAGTTCACACATCTTGCAGCCGATGCAGAAATCCGGGGCATCGATTTTCACCGAGGCGCCGAATTTGTTCTTGGGATCATCGTACAACTGCAGGGTACCGGTGGGACAAATATGCACACACAGGCCACAGCCTTTGCAATACAGAGGCACCATGGTCAGCTTGTTCTTTTTTGCTGACGGCTTTTTTTTAGCGCGCCGCTCAAGGGCGTCCTGGTTCGCCTTAAGTTCTTCCTTCTCCATGCTTCACCTCGGTTTTTGGGGATGGGCCATCAAGATGCTAAATCTTACCATATTTGCGGCCAATTTGGAACATGGAACCAATTTTATCCCGTTCGCCGCAGGATCAGGTTTTGATCTTCAGGAACAAAATTCCGGAAATGACCGAAAAGATGACCAAGGGGGCGAAAGCCGAAAGCAGTGGCGAAAATACCCCGGTGGCGCCAATGGAACTGAAAATTCCCAGCGCCCCCCAGTAGATCATGGAAATGCCCACGGCGATCCCAATGCCGAAAAGGGCGCCGCGGTTGCCCATCAGGAACGAAAAGGGGATGGCGATAAAAACCATGACCAGCGATGAAAAAGGGAAAGCGTAATTGTTGTAGAGCTGGGCTTGATAACGCAGGGGATCACTGCGGTTTTTTTGTAAAAAACGGATATATTCTTTTAGTTCAGCACTGTTCATGGCACCTGAGAACTTGATTTTTTGAGTGAAATAATCCTGATTTTCGCAGATTTGCAGTTGCATTTCCTTAAAAAGTTGTTGCTTCAAGGGAAAATTGTCTTTGAACCTCCTGACATAACCATGGCTAAGCCGCAGGGTATTTTCTCCTTGCCAGGAAGCGGAAAGTGCCGAGATGCGCTGGTGCAGTCGCCCTTCCCCATCCAGGTAAAGAATATTGAAATTGATAAAGCGTTTGCGGCGTTTTTCATAAAAGTTATAAAAATAGATCTTGTTTTCACTGCCCAAAACCCAGTTTTTGGCAAATTCGATGTCCGTATATGATTTGCGCTTGTGGATCACATCCAGCATCCTTCCCGACTGCCGGTTGGCTTCTGGGAGGATATTTTCCTGGATAAAAAAAGTGGCCAGCGACAAAAACAGGCCCAAAAAAACCGCCGGCAGCGCCAGGCGGAAGAGACTTATACCGCTGACCTGGACCGCGGTCACTTCATTGTTCTTGCTCATCAGGGAAAAAGTGAGCAATACTGCGGTTAATATGGAAATTGGCAGAATGATGCTGACAATTTCCGGAGTGGCATAGTAGTCGTATTTCAAGACATAGGCGAAAGGAATATTATTCTCGATGACATTGTCGATCAATTCCAGGATATTAATGATATAAAAGACCAGCAACAAGGAAGAAAAAACCAGAAAAAATATCAGAAACATCCGCCGCAGCACATAACGGTCGAGTATTTTAATTGGGTTCCAGCGTAAAAAAAGCGGCTTTTTTGAACTGCCGGCAGCCTCAGGGGTGGATCCGGGCTTTCTCCGTCCCAACCAGCGCAAAGCTAAAAAATGTTCCCAATTGATTCCTTTTTCCCGGGCCGAAAAACGGTAAAGCCAAATGCCGATAGCCACCAGAAAGAAAGTGGGCGCCCATGAACCCCAGAACGGGGAGATGACCTTTTTCAGGATTAGGTTGCGCCCGGCCGTCATCATCACGTAGTAAATGAAGATGATGCCCAGGGAGATAACAAAGCCGCTGGTTTTGCCGCCTTTGCGGGTGGAAATACCCAGCGACATGCCCAGAAAGCCGAGCGCCAAACAGGCAAACGGCAAAGCGAATTTCTTGTGAAATTCCAGGCTCAAAAGCACATCGCCCGGATTGGCGCGCAATTTGCGGAAAAGCTCGGGAAAAACCAGCTGGGTGCTGCGCCGAGTCTGGCGGATGGTGATCAAATTGCTGATCTTTTCGGTTTTCCGGGAAAAAAAAGTCAGGGAATACTTGAGCGGATCTTTTTTTTTAAAACTATGGACCACGCCGTCGTACAGCACGATGTAATTGTCTTTTTGGAATTGCTTGTAGATGAATCTGCCTTTTTTGGCAAAGATCAGCGTGTCTTCCTCCGGGTTTTTCATGGAACACAGAAAAACATCCTGCCATTCACCGCCGCGGTCCTGGTCGCGAAAATATAGGCTGTAGAACGGCAGATCCTGGTAAAAGATTCCGGGCTTGATCCCGGAGATCGTCTGTGAAAGGACCACTCCGGTATGCAGTTTGCTGAAGCGATAATTGGCTTCCGGGGCCAGGAACATGATCAGCCAGGAAGAAACGAACCAGGTGGCGAGCGAAAAGAGCAGCACCGGCTTCAGCAGTTGGCGATTGGGAATGCCCATGGTCCGAAAAGCCACGATCTCGGAGTCGGAACTCAGGCGGCTCATCCCGGCCAGCACTCCCATCAGCGTGGCCATGGGAATGGTAAAGGAAAACAAGTCGGGCAGCAAATAAAGCAAAATCTTGAAAACAGTCCCGGTTGTAGCCCCTTTGGCGATCAGTGTTTTGGAAAGGATAAGGATCTGGTTGATCAAGAGAGTGAAAGTATAGACCAGCAGGCCGATGGCGAACGGAGAAGCAATTTCCTTTAGAATATAGCGGTCGAAAGCCCTTTTCATCGAGAAATCATAGCACAGCCGCCGCCCATATTCAAAAACGGACTCAGCGGGACAAGGACAGAGGGGCCGGGGTGAAAGAGAGCAAAAAGATCAGCAGGGCGACAGCAGCCAAGATTTTTCTTTTTGAATCAAGTTTTTCATCTTCGAAAACAGGGGGATGGCGCAGGCCGATCAGGGTGACGATCAGAGCCCAGAAAAGCCAGCCTTGCCAGAAAAAAATTCCCATTAACACCAGAAACGCGATTGAGGCGACGCCGGCATAATACGCTTTTTTGCCGAGCAGGGCGTATAGAATGTGTCCCCCATCCAACTGGCCGATGGGAAAGAGATTGAACGCCGTAGCCAAAAGACCGAACCAACCGGCGAAAGCCATAGGGTGGACCAGGATGTCATACTGTCCGGCCGCCGGCCCCAGGACCAGCCAACTGATCAATTTGAACACCAGCGGTTCCCCCAGGGTCAGACCCGCCTGCAGTTCGCTTTTGCTTACCAGCCGCGATTGCGAAATTCCCAGGGTGATGACCGGCAGGGAGACCAGAAAACCGGCAAGGGGACCGGCCAGGCCCACATCGAAAAGCGCCCTTCTGGACGAAAAAGGCGATTTGATCTTGATGAAAGCGCCAAAGGTGCCGATCAGGGTCGGGGCCGGGATGAAATACGGCAAGGTGGCCTCGATACGATGAAAACGGCAGGCCGAGAAGTGGCCCATTTCATGAACCAGCAGAATACCCAGCAATGAAATCGAATAGGAAAGCCCCCACAGCCAGGCGGAGGGTTGTTGCCAGAGAAAGCCGAAGAATCCAATTCCCGGGGGCAGGGTGACGGCATGGTAGCTGATATGGTATTGCACGCCGATGATCATAGTGAAAACCACGGTGAGCAAAAACAATATGATATTGACCGCGAAAGGCTTGATGCGATCGAGGATCATCCGGGCCAAAGCAACGACGATTTTCTAAACGACCGTTCCCTGAACAGGAACGCTATTGGCAATTAGGTTGAAACGTAAAAAGCTTACTGTTTGACGCAGGAATCGGTGGGGCACACCGAAGCGCACTGGGGTTCGTCAAAATGGCCTTTGCATTCCAGGCAGAGGCTGGGATCGATCACATAATACTGATCGCCCTGGGAAATCGCCTGGACCGGACAAACCGCTTCACAAGCACCGCAGCTGATGCAGGTATCATCAATAATTAATGCCATTATTCCTCCTTTGCAGACCTAAATTCTATTATTAAAAACGATTCTTGTCAACTCCTGATTGAAAATACAAAGGTGAGTCGGCAAATTACAACACTACTCCAGCAATGCCGAAGCGAAAACAACCTCAACTTTCTGCTGCTTCAGCCAGGGTACGGCGTCGCGCAGAGCGGCCAGTGTGGAAGGGAAGGGATGGCCGATGGCCAGGGCGCGGCCGTTCCGCCGCGCCAGTTCCACCAGGTGCCTGATCTGCCCGCTGCTGTACTCGTAAGACTGCTCATCGTCGAGAAACACATCGCGCTTGAAGGTCTTGATCTTCATTTCCCGGGCCAGGGAATAGGCCAGAGTGGTGGGTGCGGTTTTGGAATCCACAAAAAAAAGTCCCGCCCCTTTGACCAGCTCCAGCACCCGGCGCATGGCCTGGGGGTTGGAAGTGAGCAGCGAACCCATGTGGTTGTTCAGCCCCCGGGCATAAGGAACCACCTCCCGTGCCTTCTGCAGCAAAGCCTGGATCTCCGCAGCGCTGGAGTCTATCAAAACGAACTGGTCGCGCGGGTGGTGATTGGCCGGATCCTTGGGCTGCATGGGCATATGGATAATCTCTTCCAATCCATATTCGTGAATCTTTTGCGCTTCGCTCCGGGCATAGGGCGCAGCGGGAATGATAGCGGCGGTCAGGGGAATGCCCAATTCGCGCAACTGATCGGATATCAAATCGGCATAGCCGATATCATCAATGATAAAGGCCAGACGGGGTGCTTTCCCGGTCCTGCTCCTGGCAGCAGGGGTGACGGGCATTTCAATCGGCCGCGGCTGAACGGCTAGGCGCTTGCTGATCAAAATAACATGGGTCAGCTTCTTTTCAAAAATCACCTGAATCAAATATATGACCTGCTCCTTCATTCCCTGGACTTCGCTTAAACGGTACAAGCCCCGGTTTTTTTCCACCAGCCAACGCAGATCTTTGCTCAAAGGCAGGTAAAGCGGTTCAGGTAATTCAATCTTAAAATGGCTGACCCCGCCACGGTCCTTTAAAAAATCAAAAGGGATTTTTCTCCCTGTCAAAGCTGCGGTTAGTTCGCGGTTGAATTTTTCAGCGGCCGGTATCTTTTGCTGCAGGCGGATCAGTTTGCTGAAAATGAATGAATATTTTCCGGAACGGTAATCGAGAAATTCAAGGGTAAACACCGCGGCCAGGGCGATGGCGCCGAACAGGAAAAAAGATATCGCGGCAGTTTTGCGATTAGAGTTTTTAATTGTTTTTCTTTTCGGTTTCATTGTTTTTTTCAAGGGCAGATTCTATCACCTTTTACTCAACCAGAGCAAGGGATCCAGAGGTTTCAGGTTTTGCCTGATCTCAAAATAAAGAGATTTGCCGTAAATACTGCCGGAATTGCCGGCCAGGGCGATCACTTCACCGACCTGCACTTGCTCACCCAATTTCCTTTTAAAACTGTCGCAGTGCCCGTAAAGGGTATGGAAATTCCCCGCATGCTGAATGATGAGCAAGTTTCCGTAGCCCTTGAAATAATCACAAAAAATAATTTCCCCTCCCCCAATGGCCTTGATTTCATCTGACAAAACCGGCTTAATTTCAATACCGTTGTTCATGGTATAAGTATTGAAGTTGGCACTCTTTTTTTTCCCGAAACTGGAAATGATGCTTCCGGGCAGCGGCCAGGCCAGTTGGCCTTTTAAAAGCTTGAAATCGACCCGGTCGAGTACGTCCGCCACCGTTCTCTGGTCCAGGAACCGGGTCAGGTTTTCCCCTTCATTTTTCAATTCTTCCAGCAAACGGACATTGAAATCCCGTTGGCGGTTGATCTTGGCGATCAATTCCAGCTTCTCCTGTTTCAGACCCTGCAGGCGCGACAACTTGCCGGACTGCTCTTTTCTCAAGTTGTTTTGACGGTCAAATTCTACCTGCAATTCAGCTTTGATTTTTTGCAGCTTCATGAGACCCTGGCGGATTTCCCTTATGGCCATGACCCTTTCATCCATCAGGGAAACGATCAAGCGGTAGTTGCGGAAGAGCTGATCGAAATTGCCGATATTGATAAAAAGTTTCACGTAACCCAATTCTCCGATTTTGTAAAGAACCCGCAGAATGCGCCTGACCTTGTCCTGCGAGGAGCGGATCTTGGCCTGAAGGCGCTCTTCTTCTTTTTGCTTACGGGCAATCTGCGCCCTGGTATCAGCCATTAGCAAATCGACTTTATTCAATCCGATAACGACCGCTTCCGTCTGCAGCTCCAAAGCGTAAATGTCATTAAGAATAGAGGATTTGTCCTGCTTGCAGGCCAGGAGCTTGGCCGAGATCTCCTCGATCCTGAGATTGATTACACGGAGTTTTTCCTGGCTGCTGGCAAACAGCAGGAGCAGGGCGGTAAAGAGCGGTATGAGTTTTTTATTCATTTTTGCGAAAAACGTAGATCAAACCGCCGCAGATGCCCAGCAACAGGTTGAAGGCCACATCCAGCAAGGAAAAAGCGATCGCCGTTTGAGCCGGGTAGCCGTAATACGTGAAAAGCTGGATCAAGAACAGGTCCCGGACACCGATACCATTGATCGAAACCGGAAAAGACAGTAGGAACAGCATGAGGGGAATAGAAAAAAAATAATCCAGTAAAGGGATCCGGCTCAGCTTCAATGCCTGGCCGATCAAATAATAATGAAGCACCACGTTTAGCTGCAGCAGTAGCGCCCAGAAAAAAACTTTCTTTGATAAGGAACGGTGGTTTAAAAAATCAAGGAGGATGGCATGGAACTTGTCCAACTTATCCAGGATTTTGCGCAGCCTGGATTGGCGGCATTTGAACCTGGCCAGAAATCCACGCGGGAGTTTCTTCCAGGCCAGCACCAGCAGGATGATTCCCAGCAGGCTGACCAGGAGCGAGACATAAAGCAAAGGCAGCTCTTTTAAAAAATTCAATTTTAGAAGCGAGGACAGCATGGCCAGCACCAGCAAGGCTACGATGCCACTCATGCGTTCATAGACGATTACCGCCAGGGACGCAGTCACCCCCTGGTCGATATGGCGCGTATCGCTGACCCTGACCACGTCACCACCGAAACGTGTGGGCAAAAAGAGATTGAAAAAAGAGCCGACCAGCAGCAAACGGATCAAATGCGAAAAAGAGAAACCGGCGCCCCTTTCATCGAGGATCAGCTTCCAGCGCCGGGCCGAAAACAGGAATCCGAAAACATGCAGGCAAAAAGCCAACACGACCATTAACCAGGAAACGTCGCTGAAAACTGCTATGATTTCCCGCGGCCGGGCGATATACAGCAGCAAGTACAGCATCAGGCCGAAGCCAAGAGCAAATTTAAACAGAAAAAAGACCGTCTTCCTGCTCATGATTGTTTCCGGGGATGAAATTTCCTATAGGTGTTTTGCAGATCACTGAAATTCAAAGTAGTATATTTTTCGGTTGTAGCCAAATTGGCATGCCCCAGCAATTCCTGGATGATGCGCAGGTTTGCCCCCCTTTGCAGTAAATGAGTGGCAAAAGAATGACGCAGCAAATGGGGATGCACTTGCTTGCCTGAATGGGTCAGATCGTGATAAACCTGCTTCAGGATACGCTCGACTGAACGCTGGCTCAGGGGTCCGCCCCGGGAATTGACAAAGATCCGCTCACCCTGGCCGGAAAACTCGGTCCGCCGCCGCTCGATATATTGGGCCATGACCGCGGCGGCCTGCTCATGAAAAGGGACGATGCGCTCTTTTTTTCCTTTGCCCATAACCCGCACCAGCCTATCAGCGAAATTTACATCATCGGCTTGCAACCCGGTCAATTCAGAGATGCGCAGGCCGGTCGCATACAGGAACTCAAAGAGGGCCTTGTTGCGCAACTGCAAAAAAGTCTCCGCGGGCAGAGCGTCAAGAAATTGCTGCATTTCGTTTTCGGTCAGGATCTGGGGAATTTTTTTATCCAGTTTGGGCGTGCCGATACCATCGAAAGGATTGTGGGGCTGGATCCCGGTTTTAACCAAATAACCGTAGTAAGATTTAACGGCGTATATTTTTCGAGCCACGGTGGCCTTATTTTTGCTTTTCATATAAAGATGGGCAATGAAGTCGCGGATATTGTTTTTGCTGACCGGCAGCCTTTGTTCCGAAAAATAAGCATGGAATTGCCTGATATCGATAGTATAAGCCTTGAGCGTGTTGGCGGAAAATCTTTTTATTTCACGCAAATAATCAATATAATTATTTAGATGGCGAATTTCTTTATCCATTGTTCCAGCGCCTCGCAGGCCCTTTCGGCTTTCAACTCTTTTTTTCTTTTCTTGTCGCGGCATTCCACCCCACTGTCCGCCAGCAAGCCAAAAGTGAACTTGCTGGGCCGGAAATCCTGCCAGCCGGCATTGGCGATGTAAGCAAGCAGCGAGCCGATAGCCGTGGTTTCCGGGAGTGGGTTGCGGAGCTCATTCCGACTGGCAAAAAGACCGCAGAGCAATCCGGAGGCGACCGACTCCACATAGCCTTCCACTCCGGAGATCTGGCCGGCAAAATAGATGCGGCTGTTTTTTTTGCACTGGGAAAATTGATTGATGATCAACGGGGCATTGATATAGGTGTTGCGATGCATGCGACCAAAACGCTCGAAATTGGCGTTTTCCAACCCGGGCAGGTTGCGGAAGATCCGCTTCTGGTCTCCATGCTTCAACCGCGTCTGAAATCCAACCAATTGGAAAAAATTTTTTTTCAGATCATCCTGGCGGAGCTGTACAACCGCGTACGGGCGGACTCCCGTGCGCGGATCGACCAGTCCGACCGGTTTCAACGGCCCAAAGGCCAGCGATTGCGGTCCACGACGAGCGATTTCTTCCACCGGCAGGCAGGCGTCAAAAAAAATTTCCTTTTCAAAGTCCCTGGCCTGTTCAGGTTCAGCTCCGACCATGCTCGTGACCAACAATTCGTATTGCGCCTGATCCAGGGGAATATTCAAAAAATCGGCTTCCCCTTTCTCGTAGCGGGAAGCGGCAAACAATTTTGAAAAATCAATGCTTTCGGCCCGGATCAGTGGACAGGTGGCGTCAAAAAAGTAGAGATTTTTGCGCATGGTCAAGCCGGAAAGGGCCTGGGCGAAAGCGGGGCTGGTTAGCGGTCCGCTGGCAATGATCAAAGGCATTTCAGTAGCCGGGATTTCCCGGATTTCCTGGCGGATAATACGAATCCCGGGCATGGATTCCAGTTCAGCGGTAATGTTTGCAGCCAATTGCAGCCGGTCGACCGCCAGGCTGTTTCCGGCCGGGACTCTGTTTTTTTCGGCACTGCGCAAAAAAAAGGAATCGAGCGTTTTCAATTCCCGCTTCAACAGACCGGAAGCGGAACTGATCTCCTCAGAACCCAGCGAATTGGAGCATACCATTTCAGCCAGGGAATCGCCACCGTGGGCTTCGGTCATTACCTGCGGCCGCATCTCATACAGATCGACAGCCATGCCGCTTTTGGCTATCTGATAGGCAGCTTCCGCCCCGGCCAGTCCGCCACCTATAATCGTGACTCTTTTTTTCACCCTTTTTGTATGAATTTGCATTCAGGATACCCGGTACAGCCGACAAAATAACGGCGGGTCTTGGGGGAAAATCTCTTGGTCAAGAGTTTGCTGCACTGCGGGCAAGTACCCAATTCTTCCTGGCTTTTTTCGATATGTTTACAGGCGGGAAAACCGGAACAGCCGACAAAGTATTGCCTGGTTTTAGGGGAATATCTCTTGATCAGGGGTTTGCCGCACTGGGGACACAGTTTTTCCAGGATCTCTTCCTTGCTGATCCTTTCATTGTTTAACGTGACCCGTTCGGTATACTTGCATTGCGGATAGTTGGAACAACCCACGAACCAGCCCCTGGTTTTCATGGAATATTTTTTGACCAGGTCGCCTGCGCAGTCGGGACATTTGCCGCCGGTCAGCAATTCCACTTTTTTTGCGCCTTTGACTTTTTCCAGATCTACCGCCAATTTTTTATAGAATTGGTCTATCCCTGTCACCCAATCGAGTTTACCTTCGGCGACCAGATCCAGCTCTTTTTCCAGCTCGGCGGTAAAATTGTAGTTCATGATATCCTGAAAATTCTCTTCCAGGTACTCGACCACATTGATGCCCAGATCGGTGGGTACGAATCTCTTTTCTTCGTTATAGACGTATTCCCGCTTATTCAGGGTTTCGATGATCTTGGCGTAGGTAGAAGGGCGGCCAATGCCTTTTTCCTCGAGCACCTTCACCAAAGACGCCTCGCTGTAGCGGGCCGGCGGTTTAGTGAAATTCTGTTTATCATCGATCTTCAGCAGCTGCAGGATCTCCTTTTCCTGCAACTGCGGCAGGATCGTCTGCGCATTATCGTTTTTCAGCATAATATAAAAACCCTTGAATTTTACAATCTCGCCCTTGCAAACGAACAAGTACAATCCATTCTTGATGTCAAATTGGGTCTCTTCAATCTCCGCATCAGCCATCTGCGAAGCAAAAAACCTCTCCCAGATCAGCTGATAGATCTTCAACTGGCTTGGATTAAGATCGGCCTTGATATCATCCGGGGCATGAAAAGGAAATGTGGGCCGGATGCATTCATGGGCATCCTGGATCTTCGATTTTCTCTTGAAAACATTGGGGGTGGACGGGCAATATTCTTTCCCTAAACCGGCCGCTATGTATTCGCGCGCCTGGTCGCGCGCCTGGTCGGAAACGCGGAATGAGTCGGTGCGCATGTAGGTGATCAATCCGCTGGTTTCGCCGCCATGGATATTCAGGCCTTCGTAAAGCTGCTGAGCCAGCTGCATGGTTTTTTTCACCGGGAATTTGAAGCGGCGAAAAGCCTCCTGCTGCAGGGTGGAAGTAATCAGGGGCGGAGGCGCTTTGCGCTTTTTCAGCTTTTTCTGCATGCGCTCCAGGATGTAATCGTTCAGTTTCAATTCGGTCAGCACCAGATCACAGCTACTTTTATCGGCAATCTTGATGTTCTTGCCTTTGAATTTTTCCAGCTTGCTCATGAACGCTGGTTGGCGCGAACCCAGTAATTCCACGGCAATGGTCCAAAATTCTTTAGAAACGAAAGCCCTGATTTCCTTTTCCCTTTCCACGATCAATTTCAGGGCTACGGATTGCACGCGGCCGGCCGAAAGCGGGCCGCCGATCTTCCGCTGCAGCACCGGACTGATCTTGTACCCGGCCAAACGGTCCAGCAGTCGGCGCATCTGTTGGGAATCGACTTTGTGTCCGTCAATGGCCAGCGGTTTTTCCACTGCCGCCAATATGGACTGTCGGGTGATCTCATTGAAAAGCACGCGAAAAATATGTTGGTTTTCCGCTTGCAGAATCTGCTGCAAATGAAAAGCAATGGCTTCGCCTTCACGGTCGGGATCGGAGGCCAGAAAAATTTTATCCGCGTTCCTGGCCAGCTTGCGCAACTCCTTGATCACCTGGGCTTTCCCTGGCAACTCCTCGTAGCAGGGTTTATAGTTGTTTTTCAGATCAATTCCCAAGACAGCGGCCGGCAGGTCGCGGATATGACCCATTGAAGAACTGATCACAAAGTCGTCGCCCAGATATTTGGAAATCGTGTTTGACTTGGCCGGAGATTCTACAATCACCAATGTTTTTTTAGGCATAATTTATCCTTCGGTAACCATCCGTTTCTTCCGCTATCAGGTTTTTTAAAATCAAGCCCATCAAAAGCGAAACAATTTCAGCGGTTGACAGATCAAGTGCTTCAACCAGAAAATCGAACCCTTTTACCTCATTTTCTCCGCACAAGTCAAGTATTTTCTTTTCTTTGACCGACAAAACCAGCTCCCGTTTTGCCGGCGTCGCCACCTCCAATCCAAATTCTTCCAGCAAATCGGAAGCACTGGCGATCAATTTGGCACCCTGTTGCAACAGATAGTTCGTCCCCTGGCTTAATGACTGGTCAATATTGCCCGGAACAGCCATGACGTCACGGTTTTGATCGATGGCCAGCCTGGCCGTGATCAGTGAACCGCTGCGCAGGGCCGCTTCAACGACCAGCACCGCCTTGGAAATCCCGGCGATGACCCGGTTGCGGACAGGAAAAAGAAAAGGACGTGGGACCACATCCAGTGGAAATTCACTGATAATGCCGCCATGATCGATGATTTTCTTGATCAGGCCGCTGTTGCCGGGGGGATTCAAATGCAGCAGTCCGCCGGCATTAACGCCGATGGTGGTTCCGTTTTCACGGATTGCCGCCCGGTGAGCCATGGAATCGATCCCATAGGCCATGCCCGAGACAATCACCAGGCCGGCCCGGATGCATTCGGGCAGAATGCGGTTTATGACAGATTGGCCGTAGTTGCCGCCCCGGCGTGATCCTACCACGGCCAATTTGGTTTTTGCCAGAATTTCCCGATTGCCGGTAAAATAAATGAAATCAGGCGGATCAAAAATTTCTTTCAACAGCGGCGGATAATCCCTGTCTTCGCTGAAAATGATTTGGATGTTGTTCGCTTTCGACCGAGCTACTTCATTTTCAGCGGCGGCCCAGTTTTTCTGGCGTATATCTCTGATCTCGGCCGGAAGCAGCCCGGTCAATTCAAGTTGCCGAGCTCCCAGGCAAAATAAATCGTCTTTCTTGAACTTGTTTCTCAGCAGATGCTGTCTGGCCTTGGGATTATTAACGGTCAGCAGGTGAAAAGAGATCCTTTTTAACTGCTCTTCATTGAGTTCAGCCATTTCCCTCGAACTTCTTTTTCAAGTTCTCCGAAGGGATGAATTTCACAATCTTGGTGGGAGGAATGATCATTGGCTGGCGATTGATGGGATTGATCACGCGCTTTTTATTCTTTTTTTTAATGATCAAGGTTCCAAATTTGGAAAGCACTAGTTTGCGCCCCTTGCCGAGATTTTCCAGGGCGACTTCGATGAATAGGTCAATAAAGTTATAGGCCTCATATTTTTTAATGGATATTCTCTTGGATATATCCTCGGCTAGATATTTTTTATTCATGTCGACCTCCTGCTAATACCAAAAGTTAACATACGAAAAATAAAAAGTCAAGTGTTATTGACCATTTCAAGCGATTGATGCCCGGCTGGTTAAAAAAAGCTTTGAAAAATATTCCCGCAGGGAATTGACTTTTTCACCCTGAATGGTTACATTTCTCAGATATGAGCAGACCGAGTGTCCATAAAAAGCGAGCTAATCAATCGAAAATGGCCTATAAATATACATAATATGAGAAAAACATTAATTGAAAGGAAAGAATAAATGAAGGAAAAAGTATATTTTATCCCCGGCGTCGACAACGAAAGCGACGAGTCGCTATGTGCAAAACTCGAAAAAGCCATTATGGCCAACAACCTTTTTTCCTTTGTCCAGGCCAACGACATGGTGGCTTTCAAGACCCATTTCGGCGAGGAAAAAACTCAAGGCTACGTGCGGCCGCTGAATTTCAAGATGATGGGTGACCTGCTCAAGCAGCGCCGGGCCCTGCCCTTTCTAACCGATACCGCCACCTTGTACAGCGGTATGCGCAACCAGGCCATCAGCCACATAGAATTGGCCCAGCGCCACGGGTTCGGTTTCGAAAGAACCGGTCTGCCGCTGATCATGGCCGATGGTCTGACCGGTGACGAAGAACTGGAAGTGCCGATCCCGGGCCGGCTATACTCGAAAGTCAAGATCGCTTCCCTGATCGTCAAGACCCAGGCCCTGGTCGTGGTTTCCCATTTCACCGGCCACCTGGCTTCAGGTTTCGGCGCGGCCCTGAAAAACATGGGTATGGGCTGTGCCAGCCGGCGTGGCAAGCTGGTCCAGCATTCGACCGCCACGCCGTCGGTAAAGAAGAAAAAATGCACTGCCTGCGGCGCCTGCGTCAAGTGGTGCCCGGTCCAGGCCATCACCATGGTGGAGAATGTCGCCCAGATCGATAAAGTTATTTGCATCGGCTGCGGTCAATGTCTGACCGTCTGCCGTTTCGATGCTATCGGCTACAATTGGTCGGAAACCTACGAACAGCTGCAGCGCAAAATCGTCGAACACGCCTGGGGCGTGGCTGTTTCCAAAAAGGACAAAGCGCTCTATATCAATTTTTTGAACCGCATCAGCAAGGATTGCGACTGCATGGGCGGCTACAAGAAAATCGTCCCGGATATCGGCGTGTTGATCTCTTTCGACGCGGTCGCTTTGGACGCCGCCTCACTGGACCTGGTGGAAAAGAGAGCCGGCAAACCCCTCACCGCCCTTGCTTACGACATACCCCACCGCATGCAGATCGACTACGCCCGGGAGATCGGTTTCGGCAACCCCGATTATCAGATTGTTGAAATCCCTTGAAAAATCTCCAGGCGGGCACAAAAACAAAAAAGTGATTGAAATTTATTTTTTGATATGCTATAAAATAATTTCGAATGTGTAAAAGGAGAAAAAAATGAAGATAGAAAAAAGAAAAAATGGCGATGTCACCATCTTTGATCTCAAAGGAAAAATACTTTTCGGCGATGGCATTGATGAACTCAGACAGTCGGTCAACGCCTCGATCAAGGAAAATGAAAAACAGCTGATTCTGAATTTCGCCGAAGTACCTTACCTCGATTCAACAGGTTTGGGTGAAGTGGTCCGCTCCTATACCACGCTGAAAAAAGTGGGCGGGACGGTCAAGATCACCAACCTGACCAACAAAGTCAAAGACCTGATGATGGTCACCAAGCTGATCACGGTTTTTGAAACTTTCGAAGACGAAAATGAGGCAGTAAAGAGCTTTAAATAGTATTTGCCTCGACAAACGGATTGCGAGAGAAAAGGCGCGAGGCTTGTATAGCAATACGGTCAAGATAATTTTTCTCCTGAATTTTTTATCCGATTTTCCGGATTGCCCTATAGGGTCGGCGGCCAGGTTTTCCCCAGTGCGGAAAAAGAAATAAGCCATGTGCGGAATTTGCGGCTATTACCAGTTTGAAAAGGAAGCCGACGCCGGCACCCTGAAAAAAATGAGCGACCAGATCGTTCACCGCGGTCCCGACGACGAAGGTTTTTTTCAAAAAGAAAACATAGGCCTTGCGGCCAGGCGCCTGAGCATCATCGATCTGGCCACCGGCCATCAACCGCTCAGTTCACAGTCGGGGAACTCCTGGATCACCTACAACGGCGAAGTGTACAATTTCAGTGAATTGCGCAGTGAACTTATTCAGCGCGGTTATGCATTCCGCAGCCAGAGCGATACCGAGGTTGTGGTCAACCTGTACGAGGAATTCGGACTGGAATTCGTAAAAAAACTGCGCGGCATGTTCGCTTTCGCCATCTACGACCAAAAAAACCGTCGCCTGATCCTGGCCAGGGACCATATCGGGAAAAAACCGCTTTATTACTGCCAGAAAAGAAACGGCAACCTGGTTTTCGCATCGGAGATCAAATCCATTCTGCAATATCCGGGAGTAGGCCGCGATGTGGACCATGAGGCCCTGGATTTTTTTCTGACCCTGGAATACATCCCGGCGCCGTATTCCATCCTGACCGCAGTTAAAAAGCTTCCAGCCGGACATATGCTGGTTTACGAAAACGGCAAAGCTGCCATCAGCGAATATTGGGATGTCCGGCCGGGCGTGAGCCCCAGCGGATTTCCCGCCGCCCGTGAGGAATTCCTGGCCCTGCTCGAAGAATCAGTGCGTTTGCGCATGATCTCCGATGTGCCGCTGGGGGCGTTTCTTTCCGGCGGCATCGATTCCAGCGCCATTGTGGCCACCATGGCCAGGATATCTGCTATTCCGATCAAAACATTTTCCATCGGTTTTGAGGAGAAATCATACAGTGAATTGCCTTATTCACGCCTGGTGGCCGCAAAATTCAAAACCGATCACCAGGAAAAGACGCTGAGCGCCGACATTCACGCCCTGGTCCTGCAACTGGCCGGGATCCTGGATGAACCCTTGGGCGATTTTTCCAATTTCCCCACGTATCTGGTCTCGCGTACCGCCAGGGAAAAAGTGACTGTGGCTTTGTCCGGGGACGGCGGCGATGAAATCTTCGGCGGCTACGAACATTACCTGGCCCAAAAACTCGCCCGTTTTGTGGACTTATCCCCGCTGCGCCCCCTGCGGACCCTGGCCGGACAAGCCATGCGCCTGGTGCCTCCCTCGCAACTGAAAAAAGGGCTGGTCAACCGCGCCAAGCGTTTCGGTGAAGGATTTGTCAATGCAGCGGCCAACCGCCACTTCCGCTGGATGCTCTTTTTGACCCGGCAGCAAAAAGCACGCTTTTATTCCCCGGACTTTCTACAGGAGAGCTTCCTGCAAGATCTGCCCCAAAGGGAGCCGTTCCGCGAATTTTTCAAGCGCAGCCGCCAGTTTCCCGGAATCAATCAGGACCTGTACCTGGATCTGAAAACCTACCTGACTGACGACATTATGGTCAAGGTCGACCGCATGAGCATGGCCGCGTCCCTGGAAACCCGCGCCCCGCTGCTCGATTTCAAACTGGTGGAATTCGCCTTTTCCCTGCCCCCGGAATGGAAGGTCCGGGGAAATACCGGCAAGTGGTTTTTTAAGAAAGCCATGACCGGCATCCTGGATCAAAAAATCCTTAATCGTCAGAAGCAGGGTTTTTCCATTCCCATTAAAAATTGGCTCAAAAATGAACTCAAGGAATTGATGCTGGAAACACTTTCAGAAAGGAAAATTTCCGCCTTGGGCTTTTTTAACGCTGCCTACGTGCAGACCATGATCCGCGAACACCTGCAAAACCGCGAGAACCATTCGCATCGGTTATGGGCCTTAATGCAGTTTCATCTTTGGCATGATCATTTCGGAAAAAAATAAACGCGGGCCGCTGGCGCCCCAGCCCCGGTAACCCCGCCATGCTGCATACATACCTGATTGTACTGCCGGTGGTCTTTTTGGCCGGCCTGGTCGATTCCATTGCCGGAGGCGGTGGCCTGTTGTCCGTTCCCGCATACATGGCTGCCGGGTTGCCGCCGCACTATGTGCTGGGCAACAACAAGTTCTCTTCCAGCTTCGGCACCCTTATCGCCAGCCTGCGCTATTACCAACACGGGTTGATCGATATCCGCGTGGCGCTGCTCAGCGCTTTTTTCGCCCTGATCGGGTCTTTTCTGGGAACCAGCGCCGTGCTGCGGCTGAGCCCGGATTTTCTGCGCATATTGCTGATCATCCTTATCCCTCTGGTAGCCGCTCTCACTTTGGCCAATCGTTCCTTGGGCCGGGAAAACCGCTCGCAACATCAATCCCGGCAACGTAAATATTCCCTGGCCGCTTTGGCGGCATTGCTGATTGGTTTTTACGACGGTTTTTTCGGGCCCGGCACTGGAATGTTCCTGATCTTTTTTTACACCCTGGTTCTGAAATACGATTTTGTCACGGCCAATGCCAACACCAAGGTGGTGAACCTGGCGTCCAATGTCGCGGCTGTGATCACCTTCATCATTAACGGCAAGATCATCTATGCTATTGGCATTCCGGCTGCCTGCGCCGGCGTGGCCGGCAACCTGCTCGGAGCCAGGCTGGTCATAAAAAAGGGCAGCGCCATCATCCGCCCCATTTTCATTTTTACCCTGG
>JALHTJ010000191.1 GCA_022865785.1 Candidatus Aminicenantota bacterium | reverse complement strand
GCGATAAACTGGTATTCAAATCATGGCGCACCGGGTCCATGAATTTGTGGATCCTTGATTTGAAGTCAAATGCCTCCAGGCAGTGCACTTTTCACAACAAGCACATATATGGAGATCCGACTTGGTCTCCAGATGGAGAGCAAATCGGATATATTACGGACGGAGCAGCATATATTCTCGATATAGCAAGCGGTAATACAAAGGCAATCACTAAGCAAACCGGGTCAATCAACTCATTTTCGATCTCATTTTCTCCTGAAAAAGGCCTGGAACTCGTAAATTTGAACACGGATATTTTCCCGGACGTCCTCTTTGTTGATGAGAATAATCCATCACGATGGTATCTTTCAAAATTCTACTCGGATCGAGAAGAGAAGTTTTCTCAGCTCGTTCCAAGCTCTTTCTGGTCGCCGAGCGGGCAATTGAATATGGTTTTTTTGAAAAAGATTTGGATACTCGGCAAGAAAGGCAATTTGCGATCAAGGTTCCATTCGCCGCATGGAGCACTGCGCAAGGGAAATAGCAAGGACTGGCCACTGGACGATCATGTAGTATGGTCAGAGGATGAGAATCTGGCTTTTTTTTCCTTCAATAAGAGGGTGATCTATCGCATCAATATTAAAAAAGGGAAGATCATACATTTTTTTTCCTCGAAGGATGAAATGAAGTTGTTGAGTTACCTTGAAGAACGGAATGAGCTGGTTTGCTTTCGTTTCAGAGATCAGTCCGTCTGCTCAATAAAAGGGGGCCAGTGTGAGAAAATAATCCAGACTTCTGAAATGTTCACAGTGAATTTAATTGATAGAATAAATAAAAATTTTAATAGATTAATGGAGCTTGCAGATGACCGTTTTGATCGAATAAAAAAAAGACTGTGTTTTTTTTCCAAAGATCAGCAGCAGATTTTAGTAGGATTGGGATTTATGGATCTTACAAACAAGCTAAAATGGAATATCCCTGATTCTGATGATCTCTTTTTATTTGCAGAGAGTGAATTGGGGGCTGGATTATCGACTCTAGTTGACTATATTGAAAAAAGCCATGCCACGGATTTTTCTATTTCCAAAGACAAACAAACTATTATTACGATTGTTCCCAAAAAATCTGTCTTTTCAATCGAAATCAAGCAAATCAATGAGCTTCAAAACTGACAGAGGTTATGGTTGAAGTTTCGAAATGCGAAGGACGGATATAATTTATCTGTCACGTAGGGGCACGGCGTGCCGTGCACAAGGATTGGATTTTTGCATTTCCAAAGTACGGTTTTCTTACGACATACACATGTAGGGGCACGGCGCGCCGTGCCCCTGCCGCAATGTCTATCCCCGCCCCTGCCCTTGACATTTTTTTCACCATTTTCTATACTGGAATAACACAAAGGCAAACAAATTTATGGAGGAAGAAATGGAAAAGAAACCTTATGTCCTGCCGCAGTTGGGATTCGGTTATAAAGACCTGGAACCGCACATTTCGGAGGCGCAGTTGCAGCTGCATCACCAGAAGCACCACGCCGCCTACGTCAACGGCGCCAACGCCATTTTGGAAACCCTTGACAAGAACCGCCTCGAAAGCATCGACGGCGACGCCAAGGCCCTGAGCAAGGCGTTTTCATTCAACGCCGCCGGCCACCTGCTGCACTCCCTGTTCTGGGAAAACCTGGCCCCGGCCGCCAAGACCACGCCAAAACCGGAGGGTCCCATGGCCAAGGCCATCGACAGTGAATTCGGCAGCTTCGAGCGCTTCAAGAAGGAGTTCAGCCAGGCCGCGGTCAGCGCCGAGGGTTCGGGCTGGGCAACGCTGGTCTACTGCCGCCAGACTAACCGGCCGCTCTTGATGCAGATCGAAAAGCACAACACCAATGTCATCCCCATGTTCCGAGTCTTGCTGGTGCTCGACGTCTGGGAACACGCCTACTACCTTGATTACAAGAATGAACGCGCCAAGTTCGTGGAAAGTTTCTGGAACATCGTCAACTGGCAGGAAGTGAACAACCGCCTGGAAGCGATTCTCAAGTAATATTTCCAAAATGCCGGAATCACAACGGTCCGGCGCCGCCGCCGCGGCATTCATTTATGTCCCCTCGCCCCTCGGCTGTCTCCGCATCAGCGGCAGCGAAAAGGGTGTTCGTGAACTTGAATTTTGCGAAAATCCTGGGCCTGAACCCAAAGAAGTCCCAGACTGCCTGCGCCTCGCCGGCACACAACTTGAAGAATATTTCCAGGGCCGCCGCCTTGACTTTGACCTGCCCCTGGACCTGCGCGGCACTGCATTTCAAATTAAGGTCTGGGCGGCATTGCGCGAGGTGCCGTACAGCCACACCGTGTCTTATGGTTCCATCGCCGGCGCCATTGGCAGGCCGAAATCCAGCCGCGCCGTGGGCGGCGCCAGCTATCGCAACCCCGTAGCCATTATCGTCCCCTGCCACCGTATTATAGGCCACGACGGACGCTTGACCGGCTACGGCGGCGGCCTTTGGCGCAAGCAGTGGCTTTTGGACCACGAAAGAAAATCAGTTGCCCGCGGCCAAAGCCGGGAAGCGGAGCCGTCACTTGACTTTTAGCGGCCGTCCGTTAAAATGACACATTGGAGCGGCAAGGTGCCGCCTATCCGGGCCGTCCGCCCGGCGGAGGAAAAATGATTCCGGATCAAGGCACTCTCGGCGAAACGGCTCCGGTCAAATTGCTGCTGACCCTGTACGAACAATTACAAACCGGCATCCTGTATTTAAGGCAAAATGAAATCCTGAAGGTTTTTTATCTCAACCGCGGCAAGATCAGTTGGGCAATATCCTCGGACGAAGCGGACAAAATTGAACATGTCCTCCTGGCCAGGAAGATGATCAGCCCCGAAGTGCTGGCCCCCTATCAGGGCGGCGACAAGATCAAGGAATCCTTCGGCAAGATCCTGGTGGAAAACGGCGCGCTGAGCCTGGAGGCCTTGATCACCGCCATCCGGGAGCAGGTGCGGCTCATCGCTGCCAGCGTTCTGCGCTGGAACATCGGTAATTACCAGCTGGTGCAGGAATCTCCGCCGACCCGCCTGGTCAGTTTGGATCTGGAAATTCCCGGGCTTATCAGCAATTATGTTTTGTCGCAAATGGACATGAATATCGTCTGGGAAGAATTGGGGTCGCTATCCGGAGAACTGGAGCAAACCCCCCTGCCCGAGAAGAAGAGCCTCTATCCTTTGGACGACGAACAACAAGAGGTTTTTTCCCACTTCAAGCAACCGCAGCGCCTGGAGTCGGTGCTTCTGGATTTTCCCGCCGAACGAAAATACCGCATATTGAAAATCCTGTACTTCTTTCTCTTAACCGGATTGCTGTGCAAGAAGGAAGCCGAAAAAAAAACCTCGCTGGACTTCAAGGAACTGGACAGTTTGTTCGGCCAGGACCCAACCACTGCGCAATCTGAAATAGACATCAAAATGCCGGACTTGATCAATGACGAGGATATCAAAGACATACCACTGGACGATCTTCCCGAAATTTCCGTCCAGAATAACACGGATAAAGACAAAGAGTCATTGCCCGATCTTCCCGACCTGATGCCACCGGAAATGGCTGAAGTCAAGGAAGATATCAGAGAATTTCCAGCTCCGGTCGAAGTGGAAAAAGCGCGACCACGCATCCAGCCTCTGCTCAAGCCGGAAAAGCAAAAGCCGCGGTGGCTGAGCATTACTTTTCTTTCAATCCTGCTGGCCGGCGTTGCCTTCTTACTGTTCCTTTGGTTTACT
>JALHTJ010000190.1 GCA_022865785.1 Candidatus Aminicenantota bacterium | reverse complement strand
GGCAGGAAGAACAGGCAAAGGTCGGTCGTTCGATCGGGGTCTCCCGGCCGCAGGCGCGGCAGGTGATGCGCAGCGGCGCGATCTCGATGACCAGTTTGGACCTGGACAAGGGGGGGTGTTCTTTTTTCAGGATGCGGTAATGGTTCTGCAGCACTTCGGGGACCACGTGGTGCAAACGGCCGATCAGCACGGTCAAGGTTTTGATTGAACTGAAATTTTCCTGTTCCCGCAGTTCCAGGGCGCTCTGGATCAAGGCGGCGGCGATGGCTCCTTCGTGCATCAGCAGATGCGGGGCAGGATCTCCCCGGCCGGGGGCATGACGATGCGCTCACTGCCGGCGCGGGTGGCCATGATCACGCGGCCGGGATTTTCAACCGTGATCTCGCCGATCTGCCTGGCCTCATTGCCCAATGGCTGCCGGCGCAGGATTTTCAATGCCTGGTCGGCGTCGCGCCGGGATACGATCATAACCACCTTGCCTTCGTTGGCCACATGCAGGGGATCGAAGCCGAGCAGGTCGCAGACCGCGGCCACTTTTTTGGGAATGGGCAATTTGTCTTCCCAGATGCGCAGGCCGAACTTTTTTTTGTGCGTCAGTTCATTCAGGGTCTGGGCCAGTCCGCCGCGGGTCGGGTCGCGCATGAAGGGGATATCCAGGTTGCGGCATGTTCTGATCAGCCTCCAGAGCGGGGCCACGTCGCTTTTGATCTTGCCGCGCAGGCCGAATTCGCCGCGGGCGGTCAGCACCGAAACGCCGTGCAGGCCGAGCGGGCCGTTGATCAAAATGGCGTCCCCGGGACGGATGCGTTTCGATTCTACCGGCTTTTTGAAGAGCGGGCGTCCGATGCCGGCAGTGTTGATGAAGATGCCGTCAGCCTTGCCTTTTTCCACCACCTTGGTGTCGGCGCAGACGATGCGCACGCCGCTCTCGCGGCCGGCGCGGGCGATTGAGGCCAATATCTTTTCCAGTTGCGCGACCGCGAATCCCTCCTCGATGATAAAGGCGATGGAGAGATAAAGCGGTTCGGCGCCCATGACCGCCATGTCGTTGACCGTGCCGCAGACGGCCAGGCTGCCGATGTCGCCGCCCGGAAAAAAAAGCGGCCGGACCACGAAGCTGTCGGTGGTGAATACCAGGCCGTCCAGGCGGGCGGCGTCGTCCATTTCCAGGAGCAGCGGGTCGCGCAGGAAGCGCTGGAACACGCTCCGGGTCAATTCGGCGCTCTTGCTGCCGCCGCCGCCGTGGGCCAGCAGGATCTTATCCATAGGTCACCCAGGCGCTGCAGCTGCCTTCCGAAGAGACCATGCACGGCCCCAGCGGTCGGTCCGGGCGGCAGGCCTTGTTGAACAGCGGGCAGGCCGGCGGGTCGATCAGGCCGCGCAGCACGTCGCCGCAGCGGCAGTCGCGGCGGGGCCGGACCGTTTCGTTTGGAATGGCAAAGCGGCGGCGGCTGTCCAGGGAGGCAAAAGCGGGTTTGAACTGCAGGCCGCTGGCCGGGATGGCGCCAAGGCCGCGCCACTCGGCATCGACGGGTTCGAACACTTCGGCCAGCACTGTTCGCGATTTTTCATTGCCGTTGTCACGCACCACGCGCGGATAGTTGTTCATGACCTTATATATATCCTTATTATTCATTTCCAGCAACAAGAGCAATGATGAGATGATACCTTCGGCTGTGAAACCGCTGATCACTCCTGGCAGGCGCCGCTCAAGCAAAAAATCATAGGCTTGCTTGCCGATGATTGCCGAGACGTGTCCAGGCAGCAAAAAACCCGAAAGGCCCGTGTCCCCGGCGATCAGGGCCTGCAGGGCCGGCGGCACCAGCCGCAGGGCGGTGAGCAGGGAGAAATTGGAAATCTTTTTTTCCAGGGCCTTCATGGCCGCGGCGGCGATGGCCGG
>JALHTJ010000189.1 GCA_022865785.1 Candidatus Aminicenantota bacterium | reverse complement strand
GATATAGAGAAAGTCCAGGAACGCCTTTTCCGGCTGAGCGATCTTGAACGTCTTCCCTCCGTGGCGCCTGATCTCAAAACCGAAAAAAAGCCGAGGCTGGATGGTCCGGTAAAGGAATTCCCCGAGCGTTGTCGAAAAACGACTGGTTTTGCGGGTGGACGCGGAGGTGATGCCGAAGACGCTTTCGGGAATCAGGCCGTAATAGGAAAGCGCCATCTCAAAAGAAACATAGGACGGAGCGTAAATGCGGTTGGCGATCTCAAAGAGGACCCGCTCATCAAGTTCCAGGCCGGAGAAAACATAGTGCCCCTTGATCACTTTTTTAATGTAACCCTTTTCCTGCCATTCGTTCAAGCGGCGGCGATGGAACCCCGGCTCCGCCTGGCGGATATCGGCAAGCGAAAACACGGTGAAATCCTTCAGGGCATTCTGAAATTCAAGATATTGCATTTGTTTCTCTAAAATGCTATTTTTAGCACTCTTAAGAAATATAGCACAAAATAGTTCCAAATGCCAATGGCCTTAACCAGAAGTAAACGGGTAGAAGGGTAGATGGGTTAAGAAATCGGTGTATGGTATACGGTGGACGGTGGAGAGAAACGCAATAGTTCGATTCCTATGCAATTCCCCATCAACACTTCTACTCATCAACCCATCAACGATTTCTGTTTTCTCAGTTTTGGTCATTTGGCCATTGGCCCAATTTCTCCAGCCTGTCCAGAAAAAACTCCCGCTCCCAAACTTTCAGTGTATCCAGGGCTTCGGGTTTCAGGAACCGCGCCAACTCCTGCTTCATATCCTGCCAATTGACGGCAAGGATCTTTTTTTTCATTTCCTTGTGATACCAATTTTTATCCACTTGCACGTTCTGTCCGGACCAGGGGCCGGTCTGATTCAGGGCATTGGCAAGGAAAGTGAAATTGATCTTGACCTTTCTGCTGACATACCAGATGAAATCATACCAATCCCTGCCCTTGCTGTATTCCCGGCATAGCAGGGCATGGCTTTTTCCGGCGAACAAGCTGGGCAGGTCCTGGGCGGTCACGGCAAAGGCGAAAGGATAATCCAGGAATTTGTTTTCAAAATTGCTGCCTGAAGGAGGATTGGCGTCGACCTCGAATTTGATCTTGATCTTGTTTCGACCAGCGGCCCCTTTTGCATGTTGCAGGAATAACAATTTTCCCAATGAATCGTCCTTGAGAAAACATTTTTTCACTGCCTGACCGGCTTTGGATCGGTCCACGATCTCCAGTTGATAGCCGTAGGCATTCAATTCAACAGCCAAAGGTTGCAAATAGAGGCCCAATTGAAAATCCATGTCCGGTTTTTTCAGGATGAAATCCAGGTCTTCGGAAAAACGATCCAGGCTATAAAAAATCCTCAGGCACGTCCCGCCCTGGAAGGCGGCCTTCTTGAAAAAACCTGTCCGGGACAAGGCCGCCAAAGCGACTTCCTGGGTGATCTCCCTAAGTGCATTCGACTCTTCCTGCTGAGAACGGCAACGATAAGAATTCAAACGCTCCTGGATGATCTTGACGCTCATCAGCTTAAATCCTTTTTGATCCCTTTAATGAAATTTTGGACGCGCAAATTTTTATAGATCTCTTGCAATTGGTCCAGGAGATCACGATCAATATTTTCAAGATTCTCTTTTTCGACGCGCAGGCTTTTCATAACCGGCTCGATGCCGCACCAATCCTTTTTATACACATAAACATAATCAACAAGCGCCTTGCAGGGACTGGCCATCAAAAAGCTGCCTTGGGGAGATTGAATGCGCTCGACACCAAGGAACAGCAAGGGAATGGGAATGCGTTTGAAAATGAAAACACCGATCGGGGTCGATAATTGTTTCGCGTACCTGGCGCTGGCGCAGGTGACCGCATAAACGGCTTCCGGGATCCAGCCATGATAATTCAGCGCGGATTCGAAACTGACATAAGAAGGTCCATGGATCAACTGGGACAACGTGAACAGGTCGATGCCTTGGCGCTGGTATTTTTTTGCCAGGGCATAAAGCCCTCTTTTAATGTGAATGATCTCGCCTTTGGCGATCGCTCTCTTGACGATGCCATGGCGGCTGTCTGCCGTTCCGGGGAGCAGGTTCATCACCATGTCATCGGAGAAGATATCGCCGGGGACATTTTGCATAATTTTTTCTACCAATTTCTCCATCTTATTTATCCGTTACTGTCATTTTTTGACAGTATCGACTAAATTAAAGCATATTTTATTGTTTTTTGCAAACAGGGGTTTGATTAATCAAACCCATACATGATTCGGAGAAAAAAGGGCGGTTCACGAACCGCCCCTACATTTGGTCGACATCCTTAAACTCACCCCCTACCCCCCGCTTTGAAAAATAGAGGGGGAAACTTCTGATCCTTCTTTTCTCCCCTTCTCTTCGGGAAGAGAAGGTACGCATCGCCATGTCGAGGCTTTGTGAGGCATCTGGCGATGCCATCCCGCAAAGCGGGGGGCAGGGGGATGAGTTGAAAACCGAGTTCAATGTATTGCGAATTCTCGTCACTTATCAAGGTTGTCATCTGTTTCTTCAACATCGAAATTATTTCCTAAATGCTCTATTCTGCCAAAAAGACTTGCCGTATACCCTTCCTAAGCGTAACAAATAGCGCGGCCAGTCGGAGAAGCGATCGATCAATGGCAGGAGCAGCCTGATCTTGATTTGCGTCAATCGCTGCTTTGGAAATCTGTAAATGGGAAAAGTCCCGGGCCGCAAATATCTGTCCAACCAGCATCGGCGCAGCCAACCCGGACGCAGTCGTTCCAGAACCGTTTTGGGGATTTTGGCATGGTGCTGTTCATTGGCGGCCAGCAACGAGTAATACACGATGGTCGCCAAGCGAAATTGGCTGCAGCGTTCAACAAAAACATCCCAGTGCAATTGCCGCTTTTGTGTCAGCAGGGCGATATCCAGGACATGCTTGGGTTCGATAACGATAAAAAAACTTGCTCCCATATGCAGGCATAAATGGAGCAACAGGTCTTCTGCTCCCAGGCCCATGGCCGCTGTTTCTCCGAAAGCGAACTTCTCGGCTCGCTCAAACAAGCCGGCGCTGTCAACCGGGTAGCGGTCGTGGCCGCTCAGCCAGCGGTGCAGTTCGACCACGATCCCCCAGGGAGAACGGAACTCCCAGTGCTTGAAATCACGCTGAATCTCTGGCGCGAACTTATCGAAAGCAAAGGGCTTGAAGCCATTCTCCAGCAACAGTGCCGCTGCCTTTTCAAAATCAACCGGTCGGACCAGGACATCCATGTCGCAATAGAGGCGTTCCCTGGGATTATTATAAATGGTATTGCCCAAATGGGGCCCCTTCAGAAGTATAACGTCTATATTCTTCTCGGCTAATATTTCCTTTATCTTTTTAAATGTCAATTCTGCCCGTAATTGCTGGGCAGCGATAGCTAGGTTCAAGTTCGTAGTATCTGTCATAAATCAGCTCGAGTAGTTAGTAGACAGTAGTCAGTAGTTAGTAGGAAGAGAAAAGAAATATCTAGTAGTTAGTAGGAATAAAATTGATCGAAATTATCATTTTGTAATTCAGGGAAATGCTTTTTCCTACTACTGTCTACTGGCTACTGACTACTGACTACTTTCTTCTATAAATCTC
>JALHTJ010000188.1 GCA_022865785.1 Candidatus Aminicenantota bacterium | reverse complement strand
GTTTTCGGAATTGGCCAAATACTTTTTCAAAAAGCCCTGGATTACCTGCTGAAAAGCCAAATGAAAAACATCTATCTGGACGGCGACCTGAACGCGGTCTCCTATTACGAAAGCATGGGCTTCCGAAAAATCTGCCGGTCATTGCGCTTCCGGGGAAAAATCAAAGGCAAAATGCATGCCCACGTCCGCCGCCTCCATGCTGACGATCTCGAGCAACTGTGCAAGGCGGACCGCGAGCTGTTCGGCGACGACCGCAGCTTTTTCCTGCGCCGGCGTGCGGAAAATACTCTTGGCATGTGCCTGGCTGCGGAACGCGAGGGGCGCCTCAGCGGCTGGATCATGTCCCGGCCCGGAGACGGCCTGTTGGCCATAGGCCCCTGGGCCGCGCCCCACGGTGAGGAAGACGCGGCATGCCTGCTGGAGCACCTGGCCCATGAAAACAGCACAGCGATTTTCCGCATCGGCGTCCTGGAAAAGAACGAGGCGTCGGCACGCCTGCTCCGTACCTGGACGGGCCTGCAGGAAACCATCCATTCCTGGTTCATGGTCCTGGGCGAATCGGACCGCCTGGGCAACCACCCCGCCTTATACGCCATAGGCTCCGGCGCCAAAGGTTGAGCCAAGAACGCGGTTGTACCGAATCGTGATCGGGAAAGAATGGAATAAAAACCAATACGCATAAGGAGCAATTATGAAAAAAAATGTATTTTTAGCCCTCCTTACACTGTTTCTGGTCTTTGTCTGTCAGAGTTTGCTGCCGGCCCAGGCGGCGCCGCTCAAACCGGTCAATTTCGGCGACCAGATGCCCGATTTCACCCTGGCGGTCGTGCAGGGCGGCACGATTGCGCTTTCAGCCTTGAAAGGCAAAAATGTGCTGATTGTCTTTCCGCGCGGCCGCGTCGGCGACCACTGGTGCCAGATCTGCCACTACCAATATGCTGAACTGGCCGACCTGGAAAGGGAATTGCAGATCCGCAAGAAGTACAACCTGGAAATCCTCTTCGTCCTCCCCTACGACAAGGCCACGGTGGAACACTGGGTCGACATCTTTCCCGAGCAGATGGCCGTGATCGAGGACTGGAAGAATCCTCCCGCCGAAGCGCAAAAAGACCCGGGCACCGCACGCTGGATGGAAACTTCCCGGCGCCTGTTTCCAAAGAAATTCGTCATGAGCAAGGATAGCATTCCGCTCCCTTTCCCCATCCTGATCGACGGCGAGCGCAAGCTGTCCGAAGGGCTGCAGCTCTTCACCCTTTTCTGGGACCGCAGTTATGTCGAGCAGAACATCGCTACCGTTTTCCTGCTGGACGGCGAAGCACGGGTGCGTTTCAAGTATCTCAGCCAGAACACTGTCGACCGTCCCGACGCCGCCTTTCTGTTGAAATTCATCGAGCGCATGCTGTAACGTCAACCGGCGCTGAAAAAATTTTCCAGGAAACCTATAAGGTTGATACAGCGTCTATAATATTGGAAATAGTTTTAAGGAGAAATATCATGAAAAAATCACTTCTTGCCTTGTCCATGCTGATTTTCTTGGTGCAAATCGGTTTTCCCCAAAGCCAGTCTTCTGCCGTCGGCAGTGCCGAAAAAAAAGCAGTGGTGGACGCGGTGGCGTCAATATTGCAAAAACAATACGTTTTTCCGGACACGGCCCGGAAAATGGGAGATCTGATCAAGAAGAATCTAAAGGCCGGAAAATATACAAGGATCGACGATCCCCGGGCCTTTGCCCTCAAACTGACCGAGGATCTGCGCTCGATCAGCCGTGACCGGCACCTGGGCGTCCGCTTCGCACCCGAACTCATCCGCGAAATGAAAACTCCGGACGAGGCCATAAAGAAAACAGCCGAGGAATACCAGAAAAAGCTCGACCGACTGGACAACCACGGATTCAAGGAGGTCAAGATCCTGAGCGGCAATATCGGCTACCTGAAATTCAACCACTTCAGTGCCGCCCAGGAGGCCTTCCGGGTGGCCGTCGGGGCCATGGCCTTTTTGGCCAATTGCGATGCCCTGATCGTGGACCTGCGCGAAAACGGCGGCGGCAACCCCGAGATGATCCAGCTGTTGAGCAGTTATTTTTTTGCCGGCGAGCCCCGGCACCTCAATTCCTTTTATCACCGCATGGACGAAAAGACCGAACAATTTTGGACCCTGCCCTATGTCCCAGGCAGCAAGCTGGCCGAAACCGACCTCTATGTTCTGACCAGCCGCTACACATTCTCCGGGGCCGAGGAATTCACCTATAATCTCAAAAATATGAAGCGGGCCACCATCGTCGGTGAGACCACCGGCGGCGGCGCCCACCCCGTGCGCATGGAGATCCTCAACGATCATTTCGCCATCGGCGTGCCCTTCGCCCGGGCCGTCAACCCGATCAGCAAAACCAATTGGGAAGGTACCGGCATCGAACCAGACGTCAAGGTGCCGGCCGTCGTGGCCCTGGCCAAAGCCCGGATACTGGCCCTGGAAAAACTGGCGGCCCGGGAAAAGGATGAACGCATCAAATCCACCTTCCAGTGGGCGCTGGACGGGCTGCAAGCCGAATTGCACCCGGCCGCGATTACGGAAGATACACTGAAATCCTACGCCGGAGATTACGGCTCCCGGAAAATCACCTTCGAGAACGGCAGCCTGTTCTACCAAAGGGAGAACATGGCCAAAATGAAGATGATCCCCATGGGCGAGGACGTTTTCCGCTTCGAGGAGATCGAATATTTCCGGCTGAAGATCGTCAAAAAAGACGGCCGGGTGAGCGGCGTGGAAGGCCGCTACGACGACGGCACCATCGACGCCAATCCCAGGACAAATTAATTTTTTAATTCAGTTACTTGTTTTTTATCTACCTGCTTGTTGATCAACGCACTTTGTCCACAGAAAAAATGTCCTTAGCCTATTCGGGTTGCGCTGGTAGCGAGGTTGGATTACAATGGAAAAATGCTCCAGACCATGCTGGCCATCATATTGCCGATCGCCCTGGGCTACCTGCTGAAGCGGGTCCGGCTTTTCCAGGAAAATGAAATCGCCGCCCTGCGCAAGTTCGTCATGCGCGTCGCCGTTCCTTTCCTGATCTTCCAGAACCTGTACCGGGCCGACGTCGAAAGCCTGCAGCAGGCGCTACCCATCGTACTGGCCTTCACGCTGCTGACCGCTTTGTACACCTTGGCCGCGCGCCTGGTATCCCCACTGGTGGCGGCAGGGGAAAAACAGCGGCTGACTTTCGCTTTCGCGGTCTTCGCCGGCAACTACGCCTTCCTGGGTTGGGGGGTAATCGTCTCTTTTTTTGGCGGCCGGGCCCTGACCAGGGCCGTATTTTTTTCCGTGCTGTTCTGGCCGGTTTTCCTGACCTGCGGATTTTTTTTGCGCCGCCGCTTTGACAACGGCATTGGAAAAAGCGAGAACGGCGGGTTCTTGGAGATCATGGTCCGTCATGCCGGAGTTCCGATTGCCACTGCCGCTACGGCCCTGGCCTTAAACATCAGCCGCATACGTGTTCCGGACACGCTGGACCGTTTCATCGGCCAATTCGCCGCCCTGGCCATCCCTATGATCCTGTTCGCCATCGGCCAGAACCTTACCCTGCTCATGCCCGCCGCCCGCCTGCGCCTGGTGCTGGCCGCGTCTTTTTTTCGCCTGGTCGGCGGCTTCGCCCTGGGGGTGATCACCCTGGCGGCATTGCGACTTTTTTTCAATGTGGACATCCTGAGTCGCCAGGTGATCCTGCTGCAGGCGGTGATGCCCACTGCCACCATGACCACGTTTTTCAGCGAGTACGCCCCTCTGGACGAGGAGCTGCTTTCAGGCGTAATCGCCGGTTCCACCCTACTCTCCTTTGTTACTCTGCCGCTCTGGGTGATGGTGATACGCGTCCTGGTCGGCTAAGCGCCGGCATTCGTTGGAAATCGCCATTCGCCGGACATTTTCCCAAAGGGCTTCAGAATATTTTTAAATAATGTTAAAATATTATCATAGGATTGGATATCGCATCAAGACGGGCTGTTGCCCAATTAGGGTAAAAAAAACCATCTTTAATATTCTGACCTAAGCCGAAGATTTAGAGTGCTTAAAGTCACCCGGCACCGATAAAAAAAGTTCCGACATAAAATTCTCCATTGATTCCCTATGGGTATAACCATTTCCTCTGCTTTAACATTCAGTTTCCCATATTGGGATATTTTTTTCAGGTTTTGCACCGTCGCCACTAGCAGCTGCTGGATGCTTACCCGCCACAATGCCCGCCAGCGAGCCCGTTTATAACCAAAACGTTTTCCATAAGCATAACTTCGCTCCATCAGATGCTGACGACGCTTCAAATCTTTTTTCCCTTCTTCACTAGCCGCGTCTTGCCGGCCGGCTTTAATCAAATCGTCTCCAGGCAAGCGATTGATGGATCGCCCGTTTTTGTCATTGGTGCACTGGCTTTTAAGCTCGCAACTCGCGCATTGGTCTTTGTCAATCCGATATTTTGTCCATTGCCGGTTCCGATTCCAGCTCCGCCGCTGCAACTCCTT
>JALHTJ010000187.1 GCA_022865785.1 Candidatus Aminicenantota bacterium | reverse complement strand
TGAAGTGAAACCCCGGGAGATCGGCATCTATATCCGTAAGCCGCCGGCCGACTACCTGCGCCTGGTGGCCGAATGCTGCGACAACGCCAAGCCCCGCCCTCTTTACGAGCCGTTGAAGTAGCCATTGTTCCGGTTTTTTCACGGATAATAACTCATTTCAGGGCTGGCCAGCGACTTTTTTTGCTTTGAGGGAAACTTTTTGACAAAAAAAACGTCTAAAGATAATATGGGATTGCTTCAGGCAATTTTATTGAAAAAAAATCGAGGAGGTTTTCATGGCTGAAATGAGCAGGCGTTCGTTTTTGAAAACTACGGCCGGGGCTGCCGCCGCAGTGCCGGTCCTGGCCGGCGGCTGGCAGCATTTGCTGAGCGCTGAAAAGCCCGGTTATTTCGAACGGGAATTCGGCATCAGCGATGCGCTGTGCCGGAAGGTACTGGCAGCGTCGCTGGCCAGGGGCGGTGACTACGCCGACCTGTATTTCGAGCATACCATCGGCAACTGGATCGTTCTGGAAGACGGCAAGGTCAGCCGCGCCTACAGTGATGTGGCGCTGGGCGTGGGCATCCGCACCGTCAAGGGCGACCAGGTCGGCTACGGATTTACCCAGGAACTGGATGAGAAGGCCATGCTCAATGCCGCCGCCATCGCCGCCACCATTGCCGCCGGCGGCAAAACCGAGCCGGCCAAGCAATTCGCCTGGCTGAAAACCGCGAATCATTATCCCCTGGTAAAACTGCTGACCGATGTGCCTTTGACCGCGAAACTGCCCTTGGTCCAGGGTGTCAATGAAAAGTGTTTCGCCCTTTCGCCGCTGGTTGTCAAAGTCAATGCCACCTTCCATGACCAGCAGAAACGCATCATGGTGGTTACCTCCGACGGCGTTAAGGCCGAAGATTTGCAGCCGCGCAACTACCTCACGGCAGCGGTTGTCGCGGAAAAGGATGGCAAGCGGGAGCAAGCGGGCTGGAACCTGGGCGGGCGCAGGGATTTTTCCTATTTCTCGCAGGCTGCCGTCGAGGCCATCGCCGTCAAGGCTGTCGCTGACACCCTGCTGCTGTTCGACGCCGTGCAGCCGCCGGCCGGGGAAATGCCGGTGGTCTTGGGACCAGGAGTGACGGGTGTCCTGCTGCATGAAGCCATCGGCCACGGCATGGAAGCCGATTTCAACCGCAAGAAAACTTCGACCTACTGCACCATGATCGGCAAAAAGGTGGCCGAGCCTTTTGTGACCATCATCGATGACGGCACTATCCCCGGCATGTTGGGCTCCATCAACTTCGACGACGAGGGCATCCCGGGGCAGAGGACGGTGCTGGTGGAGAACGGCATGCTGAAGAGTTACATGCATGACCGGATTTCAGCCCGATACTACAAGGTGAAACCCACCGGCAACGGTCGCCGCGAAAGCTACCAGCACTACGTGCAGCCGCGCATGCGCAACACGCTGATGCTGGCCGGCCCGGCCGATCCCCGGGACGTGATCCGCGCCGCCGGCAAGGGGATCTTCGTGCAGAACGTCAGCAACGGCCAGGTGAAGATCGGCGAAGGCGATTTCGCTTTCTATGTTTCTCAAGGGCGGCTGATCGAGGACGGCAAGCTCGGCGCCCCGATCAAGGACATCAACATCATGGGCAACGGCCCTAAAATGCTGCAGAACATCGGCATGGTGGCCAATGACCTGGAATTGTTCCAGGGCGGCACCGGCGCCTGCGGCAAAGGCGGGCAGGCCGTCCCCTGCGGATTCGGACAACCCTCGTGCCTGGTCAAGTCGCTGACCGTCGGTGGCGTCAGGTCGTGAGCAAAGGAGAAATGGCAATGAACAAGGAAATGTTAGAATTGTGTGCTTGGGTGGTGAAAACCGCCAAGGTGGCCGGCGCCGACGCCTGCATGGTCAACCTGGACAGCAACCGTTCCGTTGAGGTCAGTTACCGCGATCACCGGCCGGAAAATATCAAAGAGGCCTCTACCAAGGCCCTCATTGTCCGGGTTTTCGTCAACGGCCGCTATTCCAACCAGAGCACCTCCGATCTGAGGAAGGATGCTTTGCGGGATTTTCTGGCCAACGCCGTGGTCGCCACCAGGCTTCTGGCCGAAGATCCCTACCGAACCCTTCCCGACCCGAAATACTGTCAGGGCCGGGCTGAAGTGGACCTCGAACTCGCGGATGCCGCCTATGCGTCCTTCACGCCGGAAAACCGCCACGAATTGGCCAAGGCCATGGAGAATGCCTGCCTGCAGGCCGGCGGCGACAAAGTGATCTCGGTCACGGCCCAGGAGGAGGACGGCAACCAGGAATCGGTTATGGTGGCCAGCAACGGTTTCGAAGGCTATAGCCGGGGGACTTACTACGCGGCCGTCGCCCAGATGACGGCCCAGGACGCCGGCGACCGCCGGCCCAACGGCTACAGCTACGCGGTGACCGTCTGCCGCCGCGACCTGCCCAGCCCGGAAGAGATCGGCGTCCAGGCCGCCCGGCGCACCCTGGATCTGATGGGGGCCAAAAAGATCAAGACCGAGACCCTGCCCATCATCATTGAGAACCAGAACGTGGGCCGCCTCTTCGGAGGGTTCCTCGGCGCCATGTTCGGGCGCAGCATCCAGCAAAAACGGTCGTTCCTGGCCGACAAGAAAGGCCAGGCGGTTGGCAGCCGGCATCTCACCCTGGTTGACGATCCGTTCATCCCCAAGGGCCTGGGCAGCCGCCTGTACGACAACGACGGCATCACCGCCCAAAAAAGGGTCATGATCGAGGCCGGGGTGTTGAAGGAATTTTTCGTCGACTGGTATTACAGCCGCAAGCTGGAGTGGGAACCCACCGCGGGCGGACCGTCCAACCTGGTCATCCCTGCGGGGCAACGCCCGGTCAAGGAGATCATGAAAGACCTGGGCCGCGGCATTTTGATCAGCGGCTTTATCGGCGGCAACTCCAACCCGACTACCGGCGACGCCTCGATCGGTATTACCGGCCAACTCTTCGAGAACGGCGAGCCGGTGCAGGCCGTGGCCGAAATGAACATCGCCGACAACCACCTGAAGTTTTGGCACAAGCTCATTGAAGTGGCCAATGATCCCTTCCTCTATTCTTCCAGCCGCTTCCCCAGCCTTGTTTTCGAGAACGTGGTCGTGTCGGGAGTATAAAAAAAGTACTGTTCAAGGGCAGGGGGCAAAATATTGCCCCCCTGCCTTCTCGATCAATACAATTTTTTTGCAGTAGTTGAAGAAAAGTGCTAAAATTATATATATGGATAGGATAGAAAAGACTGTTTTGCGAAAAGACCCGATCCGTTTTTTGCGGGAAAACAAGGAATTCCTGACCGTTAAATTCGGTGTTCTGGATATTGCCTTGTTTGGTTCCTGGGTTAAGGACAGGCAAAAGAAATGCAGTGATCTGGATTTACTTGTGGAACTGAAACGCGAAAGCAAAACATTTGACAATTACATGGACCTGAAATTCTTTTTTGAGGACCATTTCAAAATGAAAGTGGACCTGGTGCTCAAGGACTCAATACGGCCGGAACTGAAAAAAATAATTCTTGCCGAGGCCGTGCATGCCTGAGCGGGACTGGAAGCTTTTCCTGCGGGACATCATGACCTGTATCGAACGCATTGGTTTATACACTGCCGGATTGAACCGCAAGGATTTTTTTGCCGATCAGAAAACCATGGATGCCGTCATGCGCAACCTGGAGGTCATCGGCGAGGCGGCAAAAAAACTGCCGGAAAATATAAAAGAAAAATATCCCAATGTGACATGGCGCAAACTGGGCGGGTTGCGGGATATTCTCATCCACCATTATTTCGGCATCGATGAAGACATCATCTGGGACGTCCTGGCCAACAAAATTCCCGAAGTAAAAACCGAACTTGAAAAAATTTCTTAAATAATAGAATATGCTGGGAACCTATTAAGCTTAAGAACAAAATCTGCGCAAAATAAGGATTTTCCTTATTGAAATGTTTATTTATTAGAATTACTATTATTTTATGCGGGAAGCATGTGTTATTGGCATAACATTTTTATTATCTTTATTGATTATCATTAAAATCAGAACAAAGGAATCTCAATGAAAAAAAGAAAGGTCATTTTATTGTTTTTGCCTTTTATATTAATGAATATTGGCATGTTCGGCCAGGAACAGGTCCATGAGCGGATCGAGGTGATCAATCAGGAAATACTGGTGCGGGTGTTTTCGGGTGGGAAGCCGGTGGCTGGACTGCATGCCGGTGATTTCACCCTGTTTGAAGATGGAAAAAAAATAAAGATCAATTACTGCCGACAGTTGCGGCGCTCCCTGGCCGGGAAAGAAGATCCGGCAGCGGCTCCCCAAACCGCAGCCAGCCGCAAGCGCCTGTTCCTGTTCATGCTCTGGTTCAACGAAGAGAGCCGGGATTGGC
>JALHTJ010000186.1 GCA_022865785.1 Candidatus Aminicenantota bacterium | reverse complement strand
GACATGACTCAGTTTCATTTATCCTCCTATCTGCCAGTTTTCGCGGTTGCGGCAGGCAACCCCATGCCTGGGTTTGGCATGCACAGCTTTCTCCAAACTGGCCGGGATATCTGAAAAATCGACGGCAAATTCCCGGTCGGAGAAAAGGCAGGGTTTCAATTTTCCGTCCGCGGTTAAACGCAGGCGGTTGCAAACGTGGCATGATAGCGGTCTTTCCGCCGCCAATTCTTTTTGCACGGTTTTGTGGTCGTGCAGGGAGTAATGATGGATGCGCTGCAGGAGCAAATCGTTTTCCCCACAGAACTTTTTCATGGTTTCCACTTCATTGTCATTGAATCCCGGCAGCAGCACCATATTGACTTTAATTGCTTTGAAACCCGCCCGGCGTGCGGCGGCCATCCCGGCAAAAACCTTTTCTATTTCACCGTTGCGGGTAAGCTGGCGGTATTTTCCGGCATCCAGGGTATCCAAGGAAATGTTCAAACGGTCGAGCCCGGCCTGCTTGAGTTCAGCGGCCAGCAGGTCGAGGAGTGTGCCGTTGCTGGTCATGCTTATTTCACTGATGCCGCGGACAGCTTTCAGTTCGCGGACCAAAAAGGCAATGTTTCTCCGCAGCAGCGGCTCGCCCCCGGTCAGGCGAATCTTGTGTATCCCCATTTTGACCGCAGCAGCCACGATGCTGACGATCTTTTCATAGGACAGGATATCGGCATGGCTTTTCATCTCGATGCCGGCCTCTGGCATGCAGTAAAGGCAGCGCAGATTGCAGCGGTCGGTTACCGAAACGCGCAGGTAGCTTATTTCGCGGTTATAGGTATCGAACATCGACGGTGCTCCCAGCCGGGATATTGAGCTGCCCCACGGCAACTTGCATCAGGGCATTGGCTTGGCTTAAGGAATGAAGATGGGCCGAACCATGGTAAGCAAGCACGGTCGCCCGACCCTGGAAATAGCGGACGGGAACGAAAGAAGTGCGCGCTCCGTTTGAACGACTGTAGGCTGCGGTTAAAAGCGCCGGTATGACCAGGGGTTGTTCATTGTGCCCCAGCAGGCGCCTGATCAGTGGTTTGATGAATATTTCGAAGATCACGAAGGTCGAAACCGGATTGCCGGGAAGACCGAAAACGATTTTTTCTCCACGGCTGCCGAAAACCGTGGGCATACCGGGCTGCACGGCGATTTTTTCAAAATGCAGGATGAGCCCGGCTTTCTTCATGGCTGCGGGCACGTAATCGAAATCTCCGGCCGAAACCCCGCCGGAAAGGATCAGGACTTGGCAGTTGTCCAGGCAGGAATCGATGGCCTCAACAGTGGCCTGGGCGTTGTCGGCAACACGACCCATGGCCAGGGGACCGGCGCCCAGGGCGCACAGTTGGGCGGCCAGTGAATAGTAATTGCTGTTATATATCTGACCGGGCCCCAGGGGCTTGCCAGGTTCAACCAACTCCGAGCCGGTGGTGATGATGCCGACCCGCGGCGGCCGGGCCGTCGGCACCTCGGCAAATCCCAGCGAAGCGAGAAGGGCGATCTGAGCTGCCTGCAGCATCCCGCCTTTTTCCAGGACCGCCTGCCCGGCCTGGAGGTCTTCGCCCTTATAGCGGATGTTGCGGTTTCTGTCTTCGCAATTTATCTTCATGAAGCCGTTTTCTTCACTGGTACATTCACGCTTGACCACGCGATTGGCGCCGCTTGGAAGCATGGCGCCGGTCATGATCTTGGCGCAGTATCCGGGGCTGACGGCCAGGCGGGGCGGTGTGCCGGCGGCGATGGTTTCGATGATTTCAAAAGCAGGGGATTGGTCTTCTGAGATATATGCGTAGCCATCCATGGCCGATTTATCGAATTCGGGAATGGCCAAAGGCGAGTGAATGTCAGAGGCGAGGATCCGATTTTGTGCGGCCAGCAGCGGCATGGTTTCACTGAGGACTGTGACCGGGAAGGCGGCGATGATCTTTTCCGCTGCTTCGACGCTGATCAGGGGTTTTTCACTCATGGGGCCGCTAGCGGACCTTTATAAATAAATAAAACGTTTTAGGCATGATTTTCTCCTTTCCAGTCAGGGAGGCCGAACCGTTTCCGACTCGGCCCTCACGGTTCAAAAGGCCTGGCCTTTCGGCTTTAGCTCATTGAACTCGGAGATATTCTATCTTAGCAAAAAAACGTCTCTTGGTCAAATACCCGGGTGGGCGTTGCAGTGATGTCCGCCCCTGCCGCAGTTGTCTACATTTTGTTCTAATTTTTTTGTCAGGTTTGTGACGTCTTGACAAAGTTTGTGTCATGGCTTATATTCTCCCCACATCCCTCTGCTGAGACACAGCTGCCGGGACGGAGACACTGTCCGGTCGGTGTGAGCTAGGGGTATTCCCGATCTCATGGAGGGACCAAAAGCCGTTATGAGTGCCAAAACCATCCAATCCTTGGTTCACAGTTGGGAAACGGTGCGCTTCGAGCTTCTGAACAGCCGCATCTCCGACCTGAACCTGAGCCTGGCCGGATCTCCCGTCGAGCCCCTGGTCCGCCGCCTGCACCGGGAGATGGAGGCCAAGGGCTTTCGTTTCAAACCCACGGTGTACCTGACTGACAGCTGGGGTTGTCCTGACAGGTACCCGGTCATCGGCATCCCGTTTTACCTGGCCGACCACCGCCTGGCCCGGATCGAGGAGGAGCAGACCGGGGAAATTGAAGACAGCAAACGGATCATGGCTCTTTTGCGTCACGAGGCCGGCCACGCAATTAATTATGCTTACCGGCTATGGCGCCGGCCGGGTTGGGAGGAGATGTTCGGGCGTTTTACGCGTCCTTACCGGGATGTCTTCCGACCAGACCGGCTGAGCCGTGAGTATGTCAAGCACCTCTCTTCCTTCCCATACGGCCGCACTTATGCCCAAAAGCATCCCGATGAAGATTTCGCCGAAACATTTGCCGTATGGCTGACGCCGCGCTCCGGCTGGCGGGACCGCTATCGGAACTGGCCGGTGATGAGGAAGCTGCAGTACCTGGGCGGGCTCATGAAGGAGATCTGCCGACGTACCCCTGAAAATTCCCGGGTACGCCTGCTTCGCCCCGTTGATTCCATGACCATCCTGCTCGCCGACAATTATGGAAAAAAGGCAGAACGCTACCGGCGGGCCGCGCGCGGCTATGTGGATGACCGGCTGCGGGAAGTTTTTCCACCGGTTCGCGGCCTGCTGTTGCGCCCGGCTTCGCTGCTGTTCCGCAAACTTCACTCACAACTTCTCGGCCGTGTCATCCTTTGGTCAAACCTGACCGAGCGGGAGGTCGCGGCCATCCTGCGCAAACTGGAAATCCGCTCTGAAGCCCTGAAGCTCTCTTACCGGCTGGGACAGGAAGGGGAGCGGATAATGGATGTCGTTTCGCTGGCCGTCGCCCTGGCGATGGATTATGCCTATACAGGCCGCCTGACCGGGTGAGGAACGATATTTCTTTGCCGAATTTGAGGCAAGCCGGCCTGGACAAGTTGTTGGAGTCGGGCCAGGAACGGTTCGCGAAATTCCTATAAAACTTTATTCGTAGCGCAGGGCTTCGATAGGGTTGAGAGCAGCGGCTTTGCGAGCCGGGTAGTAGCCGAAAAACACGCCCACGGCGCCGGCAAAACCAAAGGAGAGCAGCACGTTTTCCATGGCGATGACCGTGTTCCAGTCGGTGGCCAGGTGGACGATATAGGTAGCGCCAAAACCGATCATGACGCCGATCAGGCCCCCGGAAAGACTGAGCACGATGGCCTCGATGAGAAACTGCACCAGGATATCGCGGCTGCGGGCGCCGACGGCCATGCGGATGCCGATCTCGTGGGTGCGCTCGGTGACCGAAACCAGCATGATGTTCATGATGCCGATGCCGCCCACCAGCAGGGAAATGCTGGCGATGGAGGCCAACAGGATGGTCAGGACACGGGTGGTCTCCTGGGCGGTAGAAGCGATGTCGGTCTGGTTGCGCACGGTGAAATCAGCGTCCTCGCCCTCAGCGAGTTTGTGGGATTCGCGCATAATGGAGGTGATCTCGGCCTGGGCTTGTTCCATCTGATTCAGGGAAGTGGCCCGGGCCAATATCTGGTGGATATGCGGTTGGCCGCTCAAGCGGTAATAAACGGTGGAATAAGGGGCGATGATCACGTCGTCCTGATCCTGGCCGAAGGCGCTCTGGCCTCTTTCTTTTAATACGCCGATGACCCTGAAAGGGACGTTGCGCAGGCGCAGCTGCTGGCCGACGGGATCTTCGTTGGCGAAAAGGTTTTTCACCAAGGTCTGGCCGATGACGCAGATCTTGCTCTGGGCGCGAATGTCGTTGGCCGTGAAAAAATCACCGGAACTCAATTTCCAGTCACGGATGGCCAGGTAACCTTCGGAAACGCCGTAAACAGAGGAATTCCAATTGCCGCTGCCGCCGATGACCTGGACGTCGCTGCGCACCATCGGCGAGATAGCCTCCAGCAGGGTGCTGTTTTTCTTGAGCCACTCCACGTCGTCCAGGGTCAAGCGCACACCCTGGTCTGAACCCATGTGTACGCCCCGCTGCTGACTCGAGCCGGGGAATACCATGATCAGGTTGGTGCCCATGCTGGAAATCTGGTTCTGGATGCGTTGTTCGGCTCCCTTGCCGATGGCCACCATGACGATCACGGCGCCGACGCCGATGATGATGCCCAGCATGGTGAGCAGGGTGCGCATTTTGTTTTTAACGATCGATTTGAAGGCCACTTTGATCAGGTTTTTCCATTTCATGAGCGCTCTCCTAGACCTGAGGTCTGAAGTTGGCCGGTTTCCAGGTCCCGGCTCGCATCGCGGGGTTGGGCCACTTCCTGGTCGCGAATGATCAGCCCATCGCGGAATTCAATGACGCGGCGGCAGTAGTCGGCTATGTCGTGTTCGTGGGTGACCAGAATAATGGTGATGCCCTGGCGGTTCAATTCCTGGAAAGTGGCCATGATCTCGATGCTGGTGCGGGTATCGAGGTTGCCTGTGGGTTCGTCGGCCAGGATGATGGCCGGCTGATTGACCAGGGCGCGGGCGATGGCCACCCGTTGCTGCTGGCCGCCGGAAAGCTGGTTGGGATAATGATGGGCCCGATCTTTCAGTCCCACCCGTTCCAGCGCCTGGCGGGTAAGCAGGTTGATATCCTGGTTTGGGACGTTGCGCGTATACAAAAGCGGCAGCTCCACGTTTTCAAAAGCGCTGGTCCGGGCCAGGAGGTTGAAGCCTTGAAAAACAAAACCGATCTTACGGTTGCGGATGTCTGCCAGCTGGTCGCGGTCCAGGTCATTGACATGGATGCCGTCCAGGAAATAATCGCCGCGGCTCGGGTAATCCAGGCAGCCTAAAATATTCAGCATGGTTGATTTTCCCGATCCTGAAGCGCCCATGATCGCTAGCAGTTCGCCGGGTTTGATGGCCAGGTCGATGCCTTTCAAGGCTTCCACCTGCACTTCGCCGCTGTCGTAAATTTTTGTCACCCCCTCGGTGCGGATGACGGCTTCTTTGCTGTTCATGTTCTTTTCCTTGAGCGGATCATAGTATGCGCATGCGCCGCGGTCCCGGCGCGGCCTGTTCCTCGGCTGAAAGTGTGATGCTCTTGATTACTTCCGTACCTTCCTCGATCTCTCCGGAAACGATCTCGGTCATCTGTCCGTCGCTGATCCCGGTCTTGATGCGGACGGCTTTCGGATTTCCGGCAGGGTCAAGAATCCAAAGCATGGCGATGTCCTTGGGCCTTTTTCCCATGCCGTTCCCTGCGAATCCCGGCAAGCTGCCGCCGCTGGCCGCAGTCGCTGTGGCGGACTTTCCGCCCGGGGATTTTTCGCTGCCTCTACCCGTTCTTGCTGCGAATTCCTTCATCAGTTCCGCTATCATTTCCTGGCTGGGTTTCAAGCGCAAGGCGGCGTTGGCCACGCGCAGAACGCTTTTAGCCTGGCCGATCAGAAAATCGATGGTGGCGGTCATACCGGGAAGGAGCAGTCTTTCATTGTTGGCTACGTTGATGACCACGGTATAATTGACCACGTTGTTCACCGAGGTCGGTTCCAGGCGGATCTGGCTGACCCGGCCTGAAAACTTTCTGTCGGTCTGGGCCTGGACGGTGAAACGCACTTCCTGGCCTTCCTTGATCTGGCCGATATCGCTTTCGTCGACGTTGGCCAGTATCTGCATTTTGGAAAGGTCGTTGGCGATCAAAAACAAGGTGGGAGAAGAGAAACTGGCGGCTACGGTCTGGCCGACATCTATGTTGCGGGCGATAACCAAGCCGTCGATGGGGGCGTAAATGGAGGCATAGCTGAGGTTGATCCGTGTCCGTCCCAGGCTCGATTGCGAGGCCTTCATATTGGCTTGCGCCAATTCTAAATTGACCTGCGCCTGTTCCAGGTCATTCTTGGTTTTGATGCTTTCCTTGAACAGGTATTGCATGCGCTCCAGGTCCTGCTTGCTTTGCTTCAGCTGGGCCTTGCTGCGATCATAGGAGGACTCGGCTTCCGACACGGCCATGAGCAGGGAAGAGGTGTCGAGCATGGCAAGCAGCTCGCCCTTCTTCACGATCTTGTTGAAATCGGTGTAGATCTTGGCGATGCGCCCCGAAACCTGGGTGCCCACCTGGACCGTGGTCACTGCGCCTAGCGTGCCGGTGCTTGATACCACGGCCTCCAGATCGCCTCGGTCGATTTCGACCATTGTATATCTGCCTGCGGTTTCTTTTCCATTGCGGGTGAGAAACCAGACCAGCGCTGCGACCAGCAGCACAACCACTATGCCGATTACAAATTTCCTTTTGCCGCTCTTCATGACCATTGATATCCTCCTGGGTCAGTTTCATCATTGTTGATGTCGTTTTTTCTGCAGATGGCTGTTACGTTGCCCCGACAAAAAATGTTTTAACATTGAACCTAACAAAATAGTCATGCTTTTCTTGCAGTTTCACAGTTGATTTTAATTTATTTTGCGGCTACCATTCACGAGGAGATCAATATGAATTGCCTTGACTGGAAATCCGAGGGAAGCGGCCTGATCCGGCGGGTGGATGCCGTGGATCTGTTCAGATTTTTTGTCCTTTTTTTCATGATCCAGGGGCATTTATTCCGTGCCTATCTGCTGCCGTCCATCCGCCAGGAACAATGGTACAGGATTCACGAAGTGCTTCATGGTTTCGTCGCCCCCGGATTTTTATTTGCCGCCGGATTTGCCGCCTTCCTTTCCTTTCACAACAAGCGGCAGAATTACATCCACCTGGACCGGGCTTTTTTCAAGCGCCTGCGCCGCATCCTGTTCGTTGTAGCTGTCGGCTACTGGATCCACATGCCGTTCTTCTCGCTGCGCAAGACAGTGCGCTTCCTGCTCATGGGCAAAGCCGATGACTTTCTCCGGGTGGACATCCTGCAATGCATCGGCGTCAGTCTCTTGTTATTTACCCTTTTGGCCGTGCTGCTGAAAAATGAAAAGCTTCTCGTCCTGTTTTCGGCCCTGGCCGGAGCACTTTTCTTCCTGCTGCCCGAAACTGTGAAGGGGATCCGTTTGCATTCGGCCGTCGACCCCTATTTCAATTACAATGTTTCCATGTTCCCGGTTTTTCCCTGGGCCGGATTCCTGTGCATCGGCATCGTGATGGCATATATCTATTCCGTGTTAAAAAATGAGATATTCTTCAAGCTGCTTCTGTTGTCCGGTATTTTGCTTTTTCCCTGGTTTTTTTTCCTGCCCGTCAAAGCGCACGTCAAGACTGAACTTACCTTGACCGGCAACATGAACAAGACGGGTGGGATTTTCCTGCTGCTGTGGTTCTCCTATTGGCTGTTGCGGCGCTTTAACGGACGATTTTTACTGGTATTGAAAAAGGCGGGAACCGAATCCCTATTCGTATACGTGCTGCACCTTTTTATTATCTTCAATTCCATTTTCCGCCCCGGAATGAAATCTCTTTTTGAAAATTCCCTGACTGTGCTGCAGGCGCTGTCTTTGTTCCTGATCGTACAGCTGGCTGTTTTCGCCGCTTCCCTTCTTTACAATGAAATAAAGGAAAAGCAGCCGTTCTGGTGGCGATTGGGATTTAATGCTTTCTGGCTGATTTTCATCGTAATTTTTGCTATCAGATCATATTGATATTATCCGAGCAACAGGCCGGCATCCGCAACAATTGTTTGGCAGCACTTTAATTTCAATTTTGTTAGTGATATAATATTAAATTCAGGAGGCCCAAATGAAGAAAGTTCTGGTTGTCGTGGCGGTGGTAATTTTTTTGTCTTTTTCTCTTTTTGCCCAGTCCAGTGTGTCCGGCAAAGGAAAAATCAAGGGCCTCGTGTTTGACGATAGCGGCAAGCCATTGGCAGGCGTGACAATAAGACTTTTTTCGCTCAGGGCCCAGGCATATTTCCAGCCCAATCCCAAAACCGACAGCGAAGGCAAATGGAAGGCCATTTTTCTACGCGGCGGCTCCTGGAACATCGATTTTGAAAAAGCGGGCTATGAAACCAAGAAGATCAGTTACCGCGTGGACGAGACGCCCGGGTCCAAGCAGCCTGAAATCGAGGTCAAGCTGACAAAAATCGAAGGCATTGCCCTGACCGATTCCATTGTCAGCGAACTGGAAAAAGGAAATTTGCTGTTCTCGGCAAAAAAGTTCCAGGAAGCCATGTTGGTCTATGAAGATATTCTGAAGAAAAATCCCGATGTGTTCATCATTTTTAAAAATATCGGTAACTGTTATTTTGCCTTGGAAAAGTATGACCGGGCCGTGGAGTTTTATCAGAAACTCTTTGAAAAGCAGCCCAAGAGTGCCGAGATCATGACTCTGATCGGCAATTCCTATGTCAATGCCAAAAACATGGAAAAGGCGATGGAATGGTTCGGGAAGATCCCTTTTGAAGAGATCAAGGATGCCGATACCCTTTACAATATCGGTGCCAATTTAACCAACAACAACAAGAACGATCAGGCCTTGAAATATTTTAAAAGGGCGGTGGAAGTGGACGCTGATTTTGCCGAAGGCTATTATCAGCTGGGCATGACCCACACCGCGTTGAACCAGATACCCGAAGCCCTGGAAGCCTTGAAAAAATTTATGGAACTGGCGCCCGACTCTCCCAATCTTGGAACGGCCAAGGCCATTGTCGACGCTTTTTCGAAGGTGAAATAAGGGTTATCGTCGAGACGGATCCATGATGGTTCTCATGCCCTGGCGGTCAAATTTATTATTGTTGGCCCTTTTTGCTGCCTTTGCATCCTTGCTTTTTCCGGCTCAGGAAAAAAACCGCCAACAGGATTTCAATGTTCTGCTGATCACCGTCGATACCCTGCGTTTCGACCGGGTCGGTATTCTGGATCCCCGCCATGTCAAAACCCCGAACCTGGATGCCCTGGCAAAAAAATCCCTGATATTCAGCCGGGCTTTCGCCCATAATCCGGTCACGCTGCCTTCACACACCAATATCCTGACCGGGACCACTCCATTGTCCCATGGCATCAGCGACAACACCGGCTTTAAACTTGACAAAAAATTTCTAACCCTTCCGAAATACCTGCAGCGCCAGGGCTACCGCACCGCCGCTTTTATCGGCGCCTTTCCCCTGGATTCCCGTTTCGGTTTGGATCAGGGGTTTGATCTATATGACGATTACTACGGTACCCACAACGATCGTGAATTATTCTTCGTGGAAAGATCGGCGGAAAAAGTGATCACTCCGGCCATGGCCTGGATCGGCAAGCAGCCTCAGAAATGGTTCGGTTGGATCCACCTGTTCGATCCCCATCAACCCTATCTTCCTCCGTCACCGTACAAGGAAAAATACGCGGCTGACCTTTATTCAGGAGAAGTGGCCTATGTGGATGCCCAATTGGGCGTGCTGTTCGATTTTTTAAATAAAAAACGCCTGTTGGAAAAAACCGTGATTATCCTGACCGCCGATCATGGGGAAGCATTGGGTGAAAAGGGAGAAGAAACCCACTCTTATTTCGCTTATAACAACACCATTCATGTTCCCCTTTTTGTCCGTATCCCCGGACGCAAACCGGAAACATTCGCCAAGAATGTCTGTCACGCGGATATTTTTCCGACCGTCTGCTCCGTATTGGGCTTGAAAATCCCGCCCGGCTTGCAGGGCGAGTCCCTGCTTGATATTCTGGCCAGCGGAGGCCGGAAAAACCCGGAAATCTATTTCGAATCTCTGACCGCATACCTGAACCGCGACTGGGCGCCTTTGCGGGGAATGATTTCCGGAAACAGCAAATTCATCGACCTGCCGATCAAGGAAGTATACGACCTGAAAAGCGATTTCAGTGAAATGAACAATTTGGCCGGCGGCAGTAAAATAGGGCAATTGAAAGATTCACTGAACCGGCTGATCAAAAGACTGAAGAGCCGGCTTGCACCCGGCCGGGAAAACCGCATGGACCCGGAAGTGCAAAAGCGCCTGAAAGCGCTGGGATACATTTCCGAAAGCCGGTCCGAGCAGCGGAAAAAACAATATAACGAACAGGATGATCTGAAAACCCTGCTGCCGCTGCAGAACAAGATGCTCTCTGGCGTCGCCTTATTCCATACCGGAGATCTTTTGGGCGCGGAAAAGATGATCCGCGAAGTGATTGCCGCCAGCCCGAGTTTCATCCTGGCCTACAAGCACCTGTCTTCCATGTATAGGGAAACGGGAAAAACGGTATTGGCCATAGCCATATTGGAACAGGGATTGGAAAAAAACCCCGGCGATATACGCTTGTTGTCCAAGCTGGGAATCGTGCTGGCCGATAGCGGCAAGTGGCAAAGGGCCGTCTCCATTCTTGAACTGTGCATCCGCCAGGAGGATTTCGATCCGGAAAATTTCAATTTTCTCGGCATCGCTTATTATAAGGGAGGCGATTTCGCCAAGGCGCTGAAAAACTACGGCCGTGCCCTGGAGTTGGACCGCAACAATGCTTCCGTATACAACAACATCGGCAGCGTGCATCTGCAGATTTTTCTGCGTGGCCGCGACCTGCAGGCCTTCGCCCTGGCCGAGATGAATTTCAAGAAAGCATTGGAGATCGACCGCAAAATGTTCGCTGCTTGCAACGGCCTGGGCGCTGCCTACAAGAAAGTCGGCCGCAATACCGAGGCCATCTCCTACTGGCGGCAAGCCCTGGCCATCAAGCCTGATTACGACTTGCCGCTGGTCAACCTGGGTATCACCCTGTTGGAGGAAGGCCGCGCCGGCGAGGCCCTGGATTGTTTTTTGAATTACCGTGAAAAGTTTTCTCATAAAATTCCCCTGGCTGAGAGAGCACGTGTTGATCGTCTGATCGTTGAGGCCAGGGCCAAGCTCGAGCCCACAGGGTAGAAAAATAGCTTTTTTTAAGGTATAATTACCCTTAAAAATATTAGGAGGCGTTATGCGGAAATTCATATTAGCTGCGGCTTGGCTGTCAATGATATTTATCTTGGGTCTGACCTTGTCCGCTCAGGAGGCAATGAAAAATCCCATTCCGGAAAGAGTGCAAAACAGTCTTGACGGACTGCAGAAAACCAGGATGGCCAATGGCGTATTCAATATCCAGTACAAAAACACCTATTTCTGGGCTTTGGAAAAAGCCGTTTACGTGAACTTGGTGTTCAGCGCCGACCTGGAAGGCGACATGGCGGAATTGAAGAGCCAGCTGAAAAAGCAATACGACGAAAAAGTCGCGGTGGAAGTAAAAAAGCTTGAAGAAATCAATAAAAAAATAAGGAAAGAGGAAGACAAGAAGAAATGGGAACCGCCGGCCCTGATTTATCCGGAAGCATTCCATAACCTGTACATGCGGGTGCTCATGGGCGGCCAGGCCGTTCAGGAATACCGCGCGCAGGTCCCGGTAGACGGCGAAGCGGCGATGTATTATTCGTTCGGCACCATTTTGGCACCGGGTGAGTACGACGTACTTTTAAATATCAACCGTTTCGATAATACCAGGGACGGTACCCAGATCATCAAATTGCAGGTACCGGAACTGACGCTTACTGAAATCACCAAACCCAGGAAGGACCTGCAGATTTCCACGCCCATATTTTTTACGGAAGTGAAGCGCTTGCTGCAGCCGGAAACAAGATTCACCGTGGTCAAGAACAAGTATGAGAACGGCCCCGCCCAACTCGATTTTTATCCCTGCTCCAATTCCTTCAAAACCAGTGACAAACCTACCCTGGCGTTTTTCATTTTGGGAGCAGTGGCGGTCCAAAGCGCCGAGCCATGGGATATATCGGCCAATATCGAGATCCGCAGCGGCAGGGAACGAGTGGCTAAATTCGAGGAACTCAAACTGAGCAACCCTTATTTTTATCAGCCTATTGAATTCATTAAAAAGGACAAGGATGTAACTGGCCCCCTAACAGTTGGAGATTACACGCTGGTCGTGGAACTGAAGGATAAAAACCAGGGTGATCAAGCCAAAGGAGTATTCGAGATCGCTTTTAAAATAGTTGAATAGTTTGCCGAGTCTCAAGCACGGTGATCATTGAGTGATATAGGTCCTGCGGTTGCGTCCGGAATGGCGGAGCCGTTCAGGCTGCACTGAAAAAATGAAACGCAAAGAGATTGTCCTGATCAAAGAGACCAAGCAGAACGAGTTTGTCAAAAAGATCATGGATGCCATCGCGCCGTTTTTGGCGATTCGTCCGAGCGACCGGGTGGCCATCAAGATCAACCTTTCGGGTTCCAAGGAGATCTACGCCAATACCCATTACGAAACCGTGGAATCCCTGATACATTACCTGCGGGAAAAATACGGCATCACTCAGATCACTGTGATCGAAGGTTCCGACGGAGCTTATTTTTCTGCCAAGACCACCTGGGATATTTTTTACAAATTCAAATACAAGGAAGTCGAACGGCATGGCGCGCAGCTGTGTGATCTGGATGAGCTGCCCCACGATCAAATTCTCCAGGTCGAAACCATCAGTGGGCTCCAGGAAGTGAATTTCTGCCGCTTCCCGGCGGACTACCTGATCTCGGTGGTCCCGCCCAAAACACACAACATTTTTCCGGTTTCACTCTCCATTCCTAACCTGATCGGGTTCGTCAAGCCGGAACAGCGGGTGCTCATGTTCGGGGCTTCTGCTCAGGAGATGAAGCGCATCAATTTTTTTCAAAGCGAAAAGTATTTTCAACTGCTGCATCTGGCCAACCGTAATTTTGTAGCCTTGCTGAAGCAGATCCCGCCCTCTCTCGTGCTCATCGACGGCCTGTACGGCATGGAGGGCAAGGGGCCAATCAAGGGCAGCCCGGTATTTCACGGCTTCGCCATCGCTTCCGAGGACGCGGTGGTAGCCGACGCCCTGGCCACTCATATCATGGGCTTCAACCCCGACGATTTGCCCTACCTGGATTTGGCCTTCCATGAAGGGCTGGGCAACAACCGCTGGCAGAACATAATCGGCATGGATCCCCAACAAGTGAAATTCCCCTACCGACCGCACCCGCTGTTCCAAAGGCAGCGCAAGTGGCGCGAGGCGAAAAGCCGAGTTCAGGGGCCTGGAGAGCAACCCCCGCAAAAACAACCGCCAAGCCATGAAGAAAATCATCCTGAAGAAGATTAAGGATTTTAAAACCGGGAAGCTATCCGAAAAGGAATTGTTCCTTTTTTTGCAAAATTTTCCCTTCAGCAACGATCCGCACCTCAAGCTCGATTTCCATCGCAAGCTGCGCCGGGGTATCCCCGAGGTCATTTTCGGCCAGGGTAAGAGCGTCGAACAGTTGCGCCGCATCGTTAAAAAATTCACCGAGGTCGGTGAGGAAATGCTGATTACCCGCGTCGACGTCGAGCGCTACGCAGCGCTGAAAAATGATTTCTCCCATCTGAAGTATCATGCCGCGGCCCGCATCATCACTTCGGACCGCCAAGCCAAGGCCGTGAACAAGGGGAAAGTACTGGTCCTGTCGGCCGGGGCCTCCGACGAAAAGGTCGCCGAGGAGGCCTATATCTCTTCCCTTTACCTGGGCAATAAAACTGAAAAGGAATACGATGTGGGTGTCGCCTGCCTGGCCCGGGTCCTGAGCCTGCAAAAAAAATTTAATGGTTACTCGGTGATCATCGCCGTGGCCGGCATGGAGGGGGCCCTGCCCTCGGTCGTGGCCGGGCTGACCTCCACGCCGATCATCGCCGTCCCGACCTCGGTAGGCTACGGCAGCAATTTCGGCGGCCTGTCGGCCCTGCTTTCCATGCTCAATTCCTGCGCCGGCGGCATATCGGTGGTCAACATCGACAACGGCTTCGGCGCCGCCTACCAGGCCACGCTGATCAATCAGAAAATTTCCTGATATTTTCGATAAACTCGGATATTTTTCCTAGATGGGTTCCTTGCCAGTAGATTTTCCGGCAACTTCGGCAGCGCTGGAAAGAGCTTTGGGTGCGGAAGACGTAGGGCGGAACCAAGTCCCGTATCAGCTCCTTTTCAATCGCCGCCAACTTGCCGTTGCACAGTGAACAGCGCGGCGGCAGAGTGAATTGCTCAAGATGGAAAACCGAGATAATTTCTTCCAATTGCTGACGGGGATAAACGGCCTCCACCAGGCGGCTGACGCCGGCGGGCATGGACTTGTGCAGCGCCACGTCCTTGGTCAGTAGAACACGGTGTTCCTTAAGGCATAGCTGCTTTAAAAAGTCATCGCCGGCCCGGTTGTCATAGAAGGTGTCGAAGCCGAGCATGCGCAGCCACCTGGCCGTACGGCCCAGCATGACGTCGGCGGCGAAAAGAGGGGGGATGGGGACTGTCATGGGGAAATGCTGTAGGGGCACGGCGTGCCGTGCCCACGCGAACGATCAATATTCCTTGTCTGTCGATGCGCGCACGGCGCGGTTGTGGGCCCAGCTCCTGACCTTCTTGATCTGTTCTTCCATGGTGGTGGCCAGTGGCACCGAGTTGCCGAAAATAACGAAAAGATCGTCTTCGTTAAGCTTGCGATTTTCGGCGAAGGCCTCGTACATGCCGGAGATGATCACCTGCTCAATTTCCGATCCCGACCAGTTCTTGGTGATCTGGGCCAGTTGCGGGATATTGTATTGACTCAAATCGTTGTCCCTCTTGGTCAGGTGGATGGTAAAAATTTCCTCCCTTTCCTTGCGCGTGGGCAGGTCGATAAAAAAGATCTGGTCGAAGCGGCCGCGGCGCAGCAGCTCAGCCGGCAGCAGATCGATGCGATTGGCGGTGGCGGCGATGAATATTTCCGAGGTGTGTTCCTGCATCCAGGTGAGAAAATAACCCAGGATGCGCGAGGACGAACCGTCTGTTTGCTTGTCGCTGATGCCGCTTTCGATCTCGTCGATCCAGAGCACGGCCGGGGCCACTGAATCCATGGTCTTGAGCGAGCGGGCGAATACCTCTTCCGGCGCGCCGGCGATGCCGGAATAGACCAGGTTCATGTCCATGCGGAACAGGGGCAGGTTCCATAGCGTGGCGATGATCTTGGAAGCCAGGCTCTTGCCGCAGCCGGTGACGCCCATGGTCAGGATGCCCTTGGGTTTGTCCAGGCCGAATTCGCGCGCTTCCTTGGAAAAAGCCTTTTTTCTTTTCATCAGCCAATCCTTCAGTTTGTCCAGCCCGCCCATGTCGGCCAGGGTCAGGGCAGGGGATAAAAACTCCAGCACATTTTCCTTCAGGATCAGCTGTTTTTTCTCCAAATGGATCTTTTCGATCAAACCGATGTGAATGCGCTGTTGTCCCTGGAACGACTTCATATAGGCCTTGTAGGCTTCATCCAACGTCAAACCCTGGACAGCGGTGACGAAGTTTCTTTTTTCTTCGCCACTGAGCTGAACCTGAATTCCGGCTTTTTCCATGGATTCCAGGAATTTTGCGCAGAGATTTTCCAATTCTTCGTAATCAGGGAGTTCAAAGTTAATTATGTCAATTTCTTTTTTCAGTGTGGTCGGCAGGTAATCGTCGGGCGAAAGCAGGAAAAGGAATTTTTTGCTGTTCTTGAAATGCAGGTAGCATTCGCGGATTTTGCGTATGAGGCCGGGGGAGTGGCGCAGCCGGGAGTTCAGGTCCTTAAAGACAAAGAACGCCGCTTCATTGGCGGCAAGGGCAATATCCAATGCCACCGCCGGCTCTTTGCTGTCCGGGATCATGGAATCGTTGCGGCTAAGGCCGTTGTGGCTTTCCCAGGTATAGATGTTCAGGGTTTTCAGGGTCTGCTGGCACAGTTTTTTTAAAAAGCCTTCGATCCGTTTTTCTTCAAAAGAAACGATTTGCACGATCGGCTGCCCGGCGAGCAGTGAATCTTTGATCTGGTTAATGGACTGGTTCATTGGCAGCCTCCAAAGCGGCAAAACATTTTGTTTTCCAGAATTTCATAGTGCTCTGATTTTTAGATCCTGAAATTCAAGGCCCTTTCGATAATGGAAAATTCTGCGGGCAGTTTTTCCCCCATTTCACCGTCATATTCTATGTGCACTTCGTCAGGAGATTCCACCTTTATGTTACGTGCTTTCAAGATATGAACCTTGGGGTTTTTGGCGATGGTTCCGGAATACAGGAGACGGGAATTTGTCACAATTTCGAACTTTTTCATGGATTCGATGAGCACAAGGTCGAAATAACCATCATCGGGTTCCGCCTGCGGGGCAATGATCATGCCGCCGCCGAAGATCCGCCCGTTGGCCACGGCGCCGATCAGGTATTCCCCCTGCAGCTGCTGCTTGCCGTCAAGGGTCAGCTTAACGTTTTTGCTGCGGTATTTCATTATGGTGGACAGCAGGCCGCGGTAATAAGTGAAGGCGCCGCGGCGGCTGGACTTGATTTTGGAAATATTGCGGATCACTTCCGCCCCCAGACCGAAATCGGCCACGTTGATAAAATACTGCGACCTGTTTTTTTCAACAGAGCTGCCGTAGGTTATTTTTCCTATATCGATTTTTTTATTCAGGGAATTCTTGATGCGTGCGGCCGATTTTTCGAATTCCCTGGGTATTTTCATGAAACGGATGAAATCCGATCCGGTTCCGGAAGGGATGATGCCTACGGCCGCGTCGTCATTGATGACCCGGTCGGATTGGGCGTTGAAAAAACCGTTGCTGATCTCATTTAAAGTGCCGTCGCCGCCGACGCCTATGAGCAGGTCGAACCCTTGCTTGAGCAGTTCCCGGGCGATCTCCGTGGCCTGGCGGGGCTTTTCGGTAAAAATATACTTGAACTCCCGAAAATGCGCACGGATGGCATGCTTTATCGTTTCCCATCTTTTTTCAGTTTGGCCGCGGGCGGAAAACGGATTGACAATAACATGTACTTTATTCATGTGTGCTCCCGGAAGGATGGTGGAATAATTTCCTGGCGATCAGGCCGGCTATCGCTCCGGCGATGATGGAGGCCAGAACGAAGAAAACGACCCCGATGATCATCATGGTTTTGAATTGGCTGCTGGCCATGGTGGAAAGTGAGTCATCCCGCAAAAACGGTGCCAGCGACCTCGCTTTTTCGATCATCTGCTCAAGCCGTTCCTGGTTGATGCCGACAATGTTCACCAGGCCGAGAATGGCGAAAATGCAGCCGCCGGTCAAACCGCTCAATGCCCCGGCCAGCATTGAATCGCTTCTTTTTAGCAGTTGATTTTCCTTGCAGAGCAAGTAGATCGTCAATCCGGCACCCACGGCGATCCAGAGCATGAAAAACAGGTTAAGCAGGTTCAGGCCCGGGAATATGGACAGTATCCCGGACGCTCCGCCTCCCAAAATGACACTTTTGCCCAGGCCCTTTAATGGTTTGGAGTTGCTTGCAAACAAATTATGTACCTAATTGATGATCTCTATGGTTCCAGTGATGTGGGAAGGCAACGTGTCGGTGATGATGGTTCTACCGGTCGGGGAGGTGTATTTGTAGATTTTTGTTTTGGGCCGGGACAGAGATGAAAATGTGGAGCTCATGCCCATCAAAGACATGACGCGGCGTATATATTGCTTGGTCTCAAGGTAGGGCGGGACACCATTGTATTTGCTGACGGCCTCCTCTCCGGCGTTGTAGGCGGCCAGCGTCAGGGGGATGTTGCCCCTATATTTTTCGTACAGGTATTTCAGGTGCCTCACCCCGGCTTCCATGTTTTCACTGGCGTTATAGCGGTTGATCACGCCATATTGCCGGGCCGTTGCCTTCATCAGCTGCATGATCCCCACGGCGCCTTTAGGGGAAACGGCTAAGGGATTAAAACCTGATTCGGTTTTGGCCACAGCGAATACCAAATCCTCGCGCAACTGGTGTTTTTTGGTTAAAGATTGAAATTTTTCCTTATAATGCAAGGGAACGGCATGGCTGCGGGCTGCCGGCAGGAAGGTGATGCTGCCTTTTTTGGCATCAACCTTGTCCAGAGTGTTGGTAAGGACGATATGACCATTCTTGTCCTGGCGGACGACCAGTCCGGCGAAAAGGCAGGCGCCGATAAGCCAGGTTCCGCAAAAAACCGCTATTTTAATCTTCATTGTGGCCAGTTAGAACGCGGTCGATCTTTTTCTTAAGCCCCTCCGGGTCGGCGATCGGTTCACCGCCTGCTTGGGCAAAATCGCTTCTGCCACCACCTTTTCCGTTGATCATTGGGGCTACCTTGCTAATGATTATATTCGCATTGAATTTCTCTGTCAAG
>JALHTJ010000185.1 GCA_022865785.1 Candidatus Aminicenantota bacterium | reverse complement strand
GAATACATCCTCTTTTTCAAGAGAGGATGTTGAAAATATGTTCATTCCGCTTAAGGATTACAACCCGACCCGGCGTCCGGCCATGGTGGTCATCTTTATCATCCTGCTCAATTTTTCCGTTTTTATCTATCAGAGCTATCTGTCGCGTCAGCACCTGCAGAACCCCCTCTATGCCTCCGATCTGCAGCCTCTGGCCTGGCCCTCCAGCCTGGAATATTTTGTCCTGAAAGACGGCCTGGTGCCGCTTGAATTCGTCAAGCAGCAGAACTTGGAAATACCGGTGGGCACGGACCGCTGGGGCCATGATGTCGTTTACCAGCGCCGGGTTTCCCCCCCGCTCAGCCTGCTGTTTTCGCTTTTCATGCATGGTTCCTGGCTGCACTTGCTGGGCAACATGCTTTTTTTGTGGATCTTCGGCAACAACATCGAAGACCGGCTGGGCCGGATAAAATTTATTTTTTTCTATCTGCTCTGCGGCATCGGCGCCAGCTTGACCCACATATTATTCAACATGAATTCTCTGATCCCGGTTATTGGCGCCAGCGGGGCGGTTTCCGGAGTGATGGGCGCCTACCTGGTGCTTTTCCCCCGCGCCCGCGTGCGCACCCTGGTTTTCATTTTCATCCTGGTCACCACCATGGATATCCCGGCTGCCGCTTTCCTGGCCATCTGGTTCATTTTTCAATTCCTTTCATCAGGAGGCGGTTCGGGTATCGCCTGGCTGGCCCATGTGGGCGGATTCATCCTGGGATTCCTGCTGATCAAATTTCTTGTGAGTACAAAAAAACCGATAATCGAGATCCTATCGTAATTTTTCGCCAAGAGGAGGTCATAGTGGAAAAACAAGCCGTCAATTCCAGCGCAGCGCCCAAGGCGTTGGGGCCATACTCCCAGGCAGTGCGCTGGGGAAATTTGTTGTTCGTTTCCGGCCAGGTGGGCATTGATCCAGAAACCGGCATGCTGGTCGAAGGCGGTGTGGAGGCCCAGGCCCGTCAGATTTTCAAGAATCTCGCGGCCGTGTTGGCCGCGGCCGGAATCAATTTTCGCCGGCTTCTGAAAACCACGGTATTCCTGAAGGACATGGCCCATTTCAAGACCGTCAATGAGATATACGCCGCAGAGGTGCCGCCGCCTTATCCGGCCCGGGCCGCGGTGGCCGTCAAAGAGCTGCCGCTGGGGGCTGAAGTCGAGATCGAAGCCATCGCCGCCTTAGTGGATTGAGCTGCTCGATCCGCTTCACAGCCTGATGGATATTTTGCGGGCTGAAGATCTCTGGGTGGAATGGATCACTGCTGGATGTCGGCAGCCGGTCCTGCGCGGAATCAGTCTGAATATCCCTCACAATCAGGTCACGGTACTGTTGGGAGAGTCGGGGGCCGGCAAAACCATTTTGGCCCGGGCCTTGAGCGGCCTTTTGCCGGACGGATTTTTTGTCAGCCGCGGCCGGATTTTATTTGGCCGCCAGGTCATGGCAGGATCCGCATCCTGGGCCCGGGTCCGCGGCCGAAAAATATTTTACACTCCCCAGAATGCCGCGGCCAGTCTCAATCCCGTCCTGACCATCGGCCGCCAGATCCGCGAAACCAGCCGCATAAGCGCTAAGGAGCTTGAAGAAATGCTTTTGCGCCTGCAATTTGCCGATCCTGAGGGCATCCTGCAGTCATATCCTTTCACCCTGAGCGGCGGTGAAAACCAGCGCTGCCTGCTGGCTTTGGCCCTGGCCGCCCGTCCAGACGTGCTGATCCTGGATGAACCGACGGCCGAAATCGACGCCGCGGCCCAAGAAGAATTCATCGAGGTTCTGCGGGACTACCAACGCGCCCATTCCCTGACGGTTCTATTGATCTCTCATCATCTGGGCTTTGTCAAGGCCATTGCCCAGAACCTTTGCGTCCTGTCCCGCGGTGAAATGGTCGCTGCCGGAGTTCCGCAGGATATTTTCAGTTCTCCCGGCCATGCCTATACCCGGGAGATCGCCGACTACCTGAGGACAAGTTGATGGATACTCGCTTCTGTCTGCGTGCTGTCGGCAAGACCTACCGCAACCGCCGTACCGGCCGTTCGTCGGTACAAGCCCTGGCCGGGGTGGAGCTCAATATCAGGGAGCGGTGTGTCAACGCCATAGTGGGCAGATCGGGGGCCGGGAAATCGACTATGGCCAGGATCATCATGGGCTTTGAAAAACCAGACCACGGCCTGGTGCTCTACCGCGGCCGGCCGTTGGCAGAAGCTCCGCTGCAGATCTTTCGCCGCCATAATCAGATGGTATTCCAGAATCCCTATCTGGCCGTGAACCCGCTTTTTACCGTGCGGCAGATCATTTCCGAACCGCTGCGCGTAGCCGGCGCCAACCCTGCGGCCAGCTTTGAAAAACTGACTGAAGTACTGGAATTGCTTGAATTGCCTGTCGAGTATCTGGAGCGCTTGCCCCATGAACTGTCGGGTGGAGAACTGCAGCGCGTGGCCCTGGCCAGGGCCCTGGTTCTGGAGCCCGAATTCCTGGTGCTGGACGAGCCCTTTTCCGCCCTGGACGATCTGACCGCCATGCGCATCCTGCTGCAGTTTAAAAAGATCTTTCTGCGCCTGCGCCTGGGAATTTTGTTTGTCAGCCACCACCCGCGCCATGTTCAGGCCCTGGCCGACCGGGTGGCGGTTTTGGAACAAGGTAAAATTATTGGCCAGTAATTTAATATGATCGCATCAGGTCTCGCATTGAATCCCACCCCTGATCTATTTCAGGGTGATGGACTTGCTCAATTTTCCGGCGTGGCGAGATTGGTACACGAGCATCAGGCTGCCCGAGCCCGAGACCAGAAACTCGTGTTCCACTTTGCCGAAGCCGGGAACGATCAGGAATTGCAGCTCGGGGCGGAATTCCTTGAAAGCCACCTGGTGAAGGTAAATATCGTGGATTTCACCACCGGCCACGACCTTGATGCCGCTGCCGCTCAAGGCAAGGGTATCCTGAGGGTAAAGCTTGTTTTTCCGGGCCTGGTAACTCATGGAGGGAATGGCCCCGGCGTTGGCCAAACGGGTGCGCACGCGGGTCAGGCCGTTTCCCATGTCCTTGGTTTCAATTATTTCCAGGGAAATATCCGGCGTGCTTTTGGCGCTGAAAATGACGGCTGAGGCGTTGCGGTGCACCAGGTCCTTGAGCATGAACGGCGCCGGCAGGCGGGAGCTCATCTTGACCCAGCCGCCGATCTCGATCTTGCCGTAGTGCGGATGGTCGAATTCACGCCAGGGTTTGTACAATTCGCCCTGGGTCAAATAGTCGTTGAACCTGATCCTTTCCTTTTCCAGCGAGCGGTTCTGCCGGAAATCATAGCCGCCCTCCTCATCTTCTTCTTTGGCTTCGGCCTTTTTCTCTCCGGCGCTCTCTTTGATGCTGGCAAACCGTTCGGTTTTATTCTGGAAAAGCTCTCCGACAAAGCCGTAGGCGCCCTGGGTCATGACCAGCCATTCCATGGAATCGCCATAGGTGGGGTACAGGTCCTTCCAGCTGATCATGTAGCGGTAGCCGGGGGTGATCCTTTCCGCCTGCTGGCCAAGGTAATCGTATACCGCGATGTCCTGGCGGGGATATTCGCCCTGGGCTTTGCTGCTGGGGCCGCGCAAGTACATGCCGCCGCTGTTATGGAAGGTCCAGCCGATACAGATGTTGGGCCGTTGCTCGATGAATGCGGCCAGGGCTTTGGTGATGGCGCCTGAAAAGGGGTATTCGCCGGCGCCGCTCTCCACGTAATCAGGCATCCAGTCGAAGCCCCAGTTGCGGTTGCCGTCCAGGTACCCTTCGGCGTCCTCATTGATCTTGCCGTCGCCGTCATTGTCTATGCCTTCATCGCCGAGCAGTGCCCATTCACCTTTTTCACCGGGCTTGATTCTGACCAGCAAGCGCTCGTCGTCGGGGTCGGTCTTGAAATTTCCGAAGGGATCGCGCTTGCGCATCTGGCAGATGTTGCCGTCGCCGTCCAGGTCGTCGGGAAAATCCTCGTCCACAAGGCCGTCGCGGTCATCGTCATGGGGGATGCGCAGGCTGCGGTTGTCGCTGGGGGTGTTGGCGTCGGCGAAAAAATGAAAGCGTCCGTCGGCATTGACCACGGGGATGACGTAAAAACAGCGGTTGTCAACCAGCTTGGTGATTTCGCTATTTTGGCCGTATTCGCCCAAAAGGTATTGGAGCAGGTATAGGGCCACTTCGCCGGCCTGGATCTCGTTGCCGTGGATATTTCCGTCGACGTAGATTCCGGGCTTGGCTGCTTCCGCGCCGGTTTTGGGATTGGTTACGGTCAGACAATAGACTGGCCGCCCCTCTTCGCTTTTCCCCACCAGGTCCAGCCGGGTTAGCTGCGGGTAAGCTTTGTGCAATGCCTGCAAGGCCTCGACCACCATGTCATAGGTATAATAGAAATCGAAGCTCAAGGGAACGCGGACCATGTGGTCTGGTTTCGATGCGGCAGGCAGCACCAAGCCGTAAAAAAGGATAAGGAAAGCAATTGCCGTGATCTTTTTCATTTCACTCCTCCCATATACCAGAGTCCGTCAGACCAACCTGATGGGTGTTCCAGGTTGACGCTTGGCTCCTGCCCGGACTGGCTGCGAATGATCCATTTGAACAACTTGGTCTGGCCGCCTCCGATCTCCTTGATCGGGGTCCGTTTCAGCCCTTCAAGCAGGGTAAAGTGGTCCCCTTTCAGAGTGATAATGGCCGGGGCCGGGCGGTTGTTGCGGCCGCCCATGGCCGTGGGGAAGGGCAGATAGCCGGAATTCTCCACCCAGACCTTGAAACGGAATACATTGTTGCCCAAGGGCTCCCAGGCGGTTTTGATGAAATGCAACCGGGGTAGTTTTTCAGCGAGTGTTAAGACCCAGGGTACCTGTCCCTGCAAGAGGTTCTGGATCATGGGCTCCGGAGGGGTGTTGGCAGCATAGGGGACGAAGCCGCCGATTTCCACTTCGCCCAGGGTTGGGTGCTTGAATGTTTTCCAGGGGACGAATCCTTTGCCCTGCAGTTCCTTATCCGAGAAGGCCAGCATGGCTTTTTCGGTCTCGTCGCCGCTGGAGCTGTCTTTGGGCTTGGGCATTTGCCGCATCATTTCGGCCATTTTTTTGGTTGTCATCATGCCCCCTTTCAAAGCGTTGATCACCATGGTAGCTTTGAAATCCTCCGGGACGCCCGAGCCTTTCAAAAAACCGTTGATCTTTTCCTCGCCCAGGGCAATAAACTCCTCGCTGCTCATGCTCTCCAGTTGTTCCGGAGTGATCTGCGGCGCGGTCTTTTCCTCTTTTTTCACTTCGGGTAAAGTCCAAAAATCCATGCTGAAGGTGGGCAATCCCAAATGGTAATAAGACCACAATTCGAACGAACCGTCATTGGCGTCGGGCGTTTCCAGACGGCCGCCGTCCAGCTTCCCTTTTTTCAGGAATTCTTTGAATTGTTTGGCAAGTTCCTTGTAATAATTCAGGTCTGCTTGCAGGGGATTCACCACCGCCCCCAGGCCCAGGAAACTGGCCACCATGGATTCCGTAAGTTCCATTCCCGGGGGCGCCATGGTGCGGGCGATTTCCATAACCTCTGCCATAGTATAAGTTTTATCGGTGTCCACGTTTAAAAAAGCTCCGATCTGCTTGGGGATTTTGATCTTGCTGAAATCGGCTTCGCCTTTGCGGCCTCCGCGCGGGGGCTCCAGGCAGAAATTGCTCTCGCCAAAAGTGACGGTCATGGCGATTTCCGGATGTTGGAAAATAAAACGGATCAGGCCCAGGCTTTCGCTTTCGCTGCCGGCCCATTTCCCGCCGTTGCGACTGAAAAAGCGGAACAAATGGGGGAAATTAATGCCGATGTTGACTCCCCCGGGGCCGTCCTCGCCGTATTGGCCATCACCGTCATTGTCCAGACCTTCGGGGAAAAGTTTGAATAGCCCCTTCTCCCCTTTGGCCGCATCGGCTTTTTTCATCAGTCGCGGGTCACTTTCCAGGGGCAGCCAATCCCCCTCGGGGTCCTTCACGCGCATCATGGTGATAAGACCGTTGCCATCAAGATCATCGGCACCGTCTTCATCGCTGCGTTCATCCATGTCGTCATTGTGCGGCCGGCCGTTGCGGCTGTCCCGCAGCAGGGGCTTGACGAAGTATCTCTCCGCCGCGTCGGGATTGCCCAG
>JALHTJ010000184.1 GCA_022865785.1 Candidatus Aminicenantota bacterium | reverse complement strand
CGCTTGCCGCTGGGAGAGATGTCATAACTGGAAATGAATTCAGAGACGTTCTTGAAATAGGGCAAAAGGCCGGGATTGTCGAAATTCAGGTTGACAACCAATCTGTTTTCCCGTCCCGACGCCAGGTCCAGCTTGAAAAGATAGCCGCCCTTTTCATACACCAACTGGCCGTTCCGTCCCGAGGGCCACAGGACATCGTAATCCTTGTGAGCCGTGACCTGCTCGATCTTGTCATTTCTCAGGTCAAAGGAATACACATTCAAGGTCAGATCGCGGTCGGAGACGAAATAGATCTTGTCTGCGAACCAGACCGGATGCTGGTCGCTGCCGGCAAAATCGGTCAAGCGCCGCGAAGTGTTGTTTTTCAGATCATAGATCCAAACATCCTGAGCCCGGCCGCCTTTGTAGCGTTTCCAGGTACGGAACTCCCTTTCAATGGGCGTGTAGACGATCTTGCCGGCATCGGGAGAAAAGGAGGCGCCGCCGCCTTCAGGGATCTGCAAAGGGGTTTCCAGGCCGCCGGCCAGGGGAATCAAATAATATTTGCCCATGCGTTCGCCCCAGGGAGTGCGGTTGCAGCGCACCAGGACCTTGGCACTGTCAGGAGTCCAGTCCATGACCACATAATCATAACCGCCGCGTGGCGGCATGATGCCTGCATCATTGTAATAGGTCAGCTGCCGGGGAGTGCCTCCCACGGCCGGCATGACATAAACCTGGCGCGAGCCCGAGTATTCGGCTGAAAAGGCGATCCATTGGCCGTCGGGAGAGATTTTTGGAAACAGCTCCAGCCCCGGGTGCGAGGTCAGGCGCCGGGCATCACCGCCGGCGGCCGGGACCGACCAGATGTCGCCGGCATAGACAAAGGTGACCAGGTCACCGTTAATATTTGGGAATCTGAGCAAACGGGCATCGGAGATCGCCCACTGCCATGAAAAAAGGAAAATGACGGCCAAAGCCAGTCCTATTATTTTTCTCATACTGCCTCCTCATCAAAGAAAAATTATAATCCGAACCCAGCAAATTGACAAGGGTGCGGCATTGATTTTTTTTTGATGTTTGATTAAAATGAATTGAATTTAACAAGGAGAAGCCATGTTCGATAAAAAAACGTATCAGCAGAGAAGAAACAAACTATACAAACAGGTTAAATCGGGACTTCTACTTTTCCTGAGCAACAGCGAAAGCCCCATGAACTACCCGGCCAACACCTACCATTACCGCCAGGACAGCACCTTCCTATACTTTTTCGGATTGAATTTTCCCGGCCTGGCCGCCATCATCGACATAGACGAGAACCGGCAGACGGTCTTCGGCAACGACCTGGACATGGAGGACATCATCTGGATGGGGCCGCAGCCGACACTGAAAAGCCGCTGCCTGAAGATCGGCATCACCGACTCCCAGCCTCTGGCCCACTTAAGCGAAACGCTGCTAAAGGCCGTCCGTCAGGGCCGCAAGATTCATTTCCTGCCACCCTATCGCAGCGAAAACTCCTTGTGGCTGGAAAGGCTGCTGGGCATCCGGGCTGAAAGTGCAAAGAACTACGCCAGTGCCGAATTTGTCAAGGCCGTAATCGCTCAGCGTTCGCTGAAAAACCAGGAAGAAATAAAAGAAATAGAAGCGGCCCTGGCCGTCAGCGCCGCCATGTATCGCCAGGCCATGGCCATGGCCCGGCCGGGCGTATATGAAAGGGAGATCGCCGGCAGGATCGAGGGCATTGCCTTGTCCGGAGGCGGCCAACTGGCTTTCCCGGCCATCGTCACCATCCACGGAGAAACCCTGCACAACCATTACCACGGCAACCGCCTGCAGAAAGGCGATCTATTGATCATTGATTCGGGCTGCGAGACCGAAACCGGGTATGCCAGTGACATCACCCGCACCTTGCCCGTGGGCGGCAAATTCGACTCCAGACAAAAAGGAGTCTACGAAACGGTCCTGAATATGCAGCTGTCGGCCATCGCCATGATCCGGCCCGGCGTCAGTTACCGCAGCGTCCACCTCAAAGCCTGCGAGATCCTGGTCGAGCGCCTCAAGCAGATGAACCTGATGAAAGGCAGCGCCAGAGACGCCGTGGCGGCCGGAGCCCACGCTTTGTTCTTTCCGCACGGTCTTGGCCACATGATGGGCCTGGACGTCCATGACATGGAAGACCTGGGCGAAACCTACGTCGGTTACGACGAAACAACCAAGCGCAGCCAGCAGTTCGGCCTGGCCTACCTGCGCCTGGCCAAGAAGCTCGAACCCGGCCACGTGCTGACGGTCGAACCGGGGATCTACTTCATCCCCGCCCTGATCGACCAGTGGCGGGCAGAAAAAAAATCGGCCGCATTCATTAATTACGCCGAGGTCGATAAATATCGCAAGTTCGGCGGCATCCGCATCGAAGACAATGTCCTGGTCACCAGCAAAGGCCATCTAGTGCTGGGGCCGCCCATCCCCAAGGAAACGGAAGCCGTTGAAAAGGCCGTGGGCGGCAGATAGTCGTTTTGATCAAAATCAAGTTCCGCCGCTGCAGCCATTGACTTTTGGTCAATGGTCGGATACTATTAATTTTAACTTAAACAATATTATGAGGGATATATGAAGAAGAAAATCAGCTTACGGGTGATCCGCCGGATTTCATTTTATTACGAAGCTCTGTTGAAATTGAACCTGCCCGAAAACACTTATATATCTTCAAGAAAACTGGAAGAGGTCACCGGTGTCTCCTGCAACCAGGTACGCCAGGATTTTTTTTACCTGGGCATTTCCATCGGCAAGCAGAAAAAAGGCTACCTGGTTAAAAAACTGTTCAAGGAACTGAAAAAGATCCTGTCCATTGATCACAGCTCCAAGGTGATCATCATCGGCGCCGGCCGCATCGGCCAGGCCCTTTCCAATTACAAATTGTTCAAGGATCGCAATATCATGGTTACGGCTCTGTTTGACATCAAGAAAGAACTGGTCGGGACGGAGATCGGCAAGCCCGGCCAGAAAAAGCCAATCCTGCATATTGACGGGCTGGAGACCTACCTGATGGAGAATCCCGACATTAAGATCGCCCTGCTGACCGTGCCGGAAGAAGCGGCCCAGGAAACCCTGGACAAGCTGATCGGTCACGGAATCAGGGGCGTGGTCAATTTCGCCCCCAAGATCCTGAAAGTGCCTAAGGAAGCCCGGGACATACAACTGATCAATGACTGCATCGGCACATCACTTTACAAGATCGTATATCAGCTCTACAGCAAGAAATAGGCAGCCATGGACCGGTCATTATTAGAAGCAACAACGGTAGCCAATCATGAATCCGGATGAACTGATTTTTTTTCTGCTGCTCTTTGTCGTGTTGATCCTGTTCAGCGCATTTTTTTCCTCGGCTGAAACTTCCCTGCTCACCGTCAGCCGCATCAAACTGACCCACCGCGCCAAAAAAAAAGACAAGAAAGCCATGCTGCTGGCCCAGCTCATGGAAAAGCCCGAGGAATTTCTTTCCACTATCCTGATCGGCAACAACCTGGCTAACGTGGCCGCAGCTTCCTGCGCCACCTACCTGTTCACCCGGTTTTTTAAAGGCAGCGAAGGCAAGCTGCTTGTCGCCGCCACTCTGTTGACCACCCTGATCCTGTTGATCTTCGGCGAGATCACCCCAAAATCCTACAGCTTTCGTCACGCCGAAAAATTGTCATATCTGTACGTTTACCCGATCAGATTCTTCAACCTGCTGTTCTACCCCGTGGTCAAGGGCCTGGCCCTGCTGCTGAATTTCTTTTTCAAGCGCCAGAAAACAAAAACCTGGGCTAAAAAAGAGCTGAGCCTGGAAGAGATCAAGCACTTCCTTTCCATGGAAACCCAGCTGTTCAAGCATAACCCCGAAACCCTGAAAATGCTCAACGAAATCATCGATATCTCCCAGAAGGATATCAAGGCTATCATGACCCCGCGCGTCAGCATCGTGGCCATCAAGGAAAGCGGCGGCATCCTTAATTTGAAAAAGATCATCCTTGAAAGGAATTTTTCCAAAATTCCTGTTTACAAGGGCAAGCCCGACAACATCACCGGCATCATCGATTCCCACCTCCTGCTGACCGCCATGCTCAAAGAGGATTTCGCTCAATTGGAACTGAAAAAAATTGCCGCCAAACCGATCTTTGTTTCCGAATATTCATCGCTCAATTACATTCTGAACGAATTTAAAAAACACAAACTGAACCTGGCCGTGGTACTGGACGAATACGGGTCTGCCATCGGCATCATCACCTTGAGCGACATTTTGCGGGGCATCCTGGGCGACCTGGATATCGGCAGCAAGAACATCCGCAAGCTGAACAACCATGTCTTCCAGATCAAGGGCAGCACACCAGTGGAAGAGATCAATTCGCGCCTGGAACTGGAACTCCCCGAAAAAAAGGATTACACCACTATTTCCGGCCTGTTTATTTACCAGTACGGAAAAATGCCCCAGGAAAACGCGCGCATCAAGGTGAAAAAGCACCTGCTGGTGGCCAAGAAAATGGGCAAAAGAAAAATCGAGGAGATCATCCTTATCGGCAATGAAGACCATAGCCCAGAATAAAAAGGCATTTCACGACTATGAGATCCTCGATAAATTCGAGGCAGGAATGGCCCTGCTTGGCAGTGAAGTCAAGTCGATCAGGGCCGGGCGCATAAGTCTCAAGGATTCTTTTGTGGAAATCAGGAACGGGGAAGCGTTTTTACTGCGCTGCCACATCAGTTCCTACGTACAGGCCAGTATTTTCAACCATGAACCGGAACGCAAACGCAAACTGCTGCTCAACCGGCGCGAGATCCACCGCCTGGACCAGAAGGTCAAGACCCGCGGCTTCAGCATCATTCCGCTGCAGGTCTACATGACGGACAAAAGCCTGTTCAAAATCGAAATTGCTTTGGTGCGCGGCAAGAGGGAATACGAAAAAAAGCAAAAACTCAAGGAACGCGACATCAAGAGGGAAATGGATCGCGACGTCCAGCACTTCAAAAGAAAAAAATGACAGCCGGAGACATCCATGCCGCTTGCATTCCCTGAATCATTCATTTAGAATGACTCCGTGATCCCTGTTCGCCCTAAAAAGACCTTGTTAGGAGGCTGCATATGTCGATCGTCAATTTAAGCCAGATCCTGAGTTTTGCCGCAGAAAAAGGAGCATCTGACATTCATTTTCAAGTGGGGTCCCCGCCCCTGCTCCGCCATTTCGGGGAACTCTATCCCCTCAAGCATCCGCCTTTGACCGAAGAAGACATGCTCTTGATCGGACGGACACTGGCCAAATTCGAGGACATTGAAAAGTTTCAAAGAGAGGTCAAGGATTACGACGGCTCTTTCGCCCTGGCCGACGTGGCCCGCTTCCGGGTGAACGTTTTTCGCCAGAACGGCCGTTATGCCGCCGTGCTGCGGCTGCTCCCATTTAAAGCAAGGACTTTCGAGGAACTTAACCTGCCCAAGGTGCTGGAAAAGATCGCTTCCCTGAAGAGGGGGCTGATCCTGGTCACCGGACCTACCGGCAACGGCAAATCTACCACCCTGGCGGCCATCATCAACTACATCAACCTGAAGCGGCGCGCCCACATCATCACCATCGAAGACCCGATCGAGTACCTTTTCGAAAAAAATCTTTCGGTCATCTCACAGCGGGAGATCGGCCCGGACAGCGAATCTTTTGCCACAGCCCTGCGGGCGGCCATGCGCCAGGATCCAGACATCATCATGGTGGGTGAACTGCGCGATCATCTGACCATTGATACCTGCATGAAAGCCGCCGAAACCGGACACCTGGTCATGACCTCCATCCATACCCCGGACATCATGCGCACCCTGAACCGTATCCTGGGGTATTTCCCTCCCGAAGAACAGCTCTCTGTCCGCCAGCGCCTGTCAGAGAACCTGCTGGCCGTCATCTCCCAGCAACTGCTGCCCAAAATGGACAAAACCGGCATGATCCCGGCCTGCGAAATCATGCTGGTGAATAAAACCATCGAGATGTGCCTGAAAAACCCGGAAAAAACCGATACGATCATGAAACACATAGCCAAGAACCGCGATGTGGGCATGCAGACATTCGACCAGCACCTGATCGAGCTGGTAAAAACCCGCAAGATATCCATGGATGATGCCATGATAGCGGCGGAACAGTCCGATCAGCTGGAACGGGACATGACGCTGGAACCGTAGGGGATAACCCAGGGAAGGGTTTTATCCCCTCAAGGTGACAGGCACCTTCACGTATACAAAGAATCAAGAACCTTTCTTTTCACGGTAGAAAAAGATGATCAGCAATCCGGGAAGCAGGAACAGCAGGTCGCGGAAGATCAGCATATAAATGTTCTCTTTATCGGCAACTGTAGATGAAAAGCAACCGCAACTCAGGTCGATGCCGCGCGCGGCATTGAAACCCAGGGCCAGGATAAAAACCAGCAGCAGCAGCGACAACAGGAAAGCGGCACTGCGCACCCACAGGCCGGAAACCAGGCAAAGCCCGGCGATCAACTCCAGCCAGGGCAGCGCCAGGGCCGGCAGGGTGATCAAAAAATCGGGCAATATTCCGTAATTGGTAACGATCCTGGCAAATTCCTGCGGCTGGGCGATCTTGTCCAGACTGGCATAGATGAATATTCCTCCCAGGAACAGGCGAGCCAAGACCTGCAGCGGCCGCGCCGACAGGATACGGGCGATTTTATTTCTCAACAGCATTTCCTTTCTCCAGCCAATCATCCATGCCCCCTTTATAAAGGAACAGGACCTTCAGCTCTTTTTGATAGAGCCTTAAGGCCAATTCATGCGAGTCAGGGCACGTCCAGCCGCTGCAGTAAACGATCAACATCCGCGCAGCCCGCAAGCGCTCCTGCAGATGGGGGAAGAACTCGTCAAAACGAGAAATCGGCAGACTGGCGGCGCCGGGAATGTGTCCGTGTTCAAAATTTTCAACAGTCCGCGCATCAAGCAAAACAATCCCCGGGTCAGCACTGAACTGGCGGACAAAATCAACATCGGCTTCACTGAAACCGGAAACGGCCGGGGCCGCAGGAGGCATTTCCCGGAACAACGGCAGGGGCTTATGGGCGAAAAAATTACTCCCCAAGCCAATCAACACACTGGCCAGAACCATAAGCATTATCTGCCATATGCTTTTTTTATTCATGCGCATTCCCCGGGAAACGGTTAAGACCCTGCCCTTTTCCGCACATCATCAGAAACGGGCTAAATCCAGCGATCTGTACTGCAGGGCTTCCTGCACGTGCCGGGCGGTGATCGACTCCACTCCATCCAGATCCGCTATGGTTCTGGCCACTTTCAATACCCTGAAATAACCACGGGCGCTCAGATCGAACTTGTCCACGGCCAGTCGCAGCAGCTGGCCGCCGCTTTCGTCCAGCGGGCAGAATTTTCTGATCTCGGCATTGCGCATTTGGCCGTTGGCGAATATCTTTTTTTTCAAGTTCTTAAAACGATGCAATTGCAGGTTGCGGGCAGCGACCACCCTCTCCTTGATGTCAGCGGAACTCTCCGCCATTGCCGGCGAAGTGATCTCGTCCAGTTTGACCTTCTTCACTTCGATCTGCAGGTCGATGCGATCCAGCAATGGCTTGGAAAGCTTGGCATAGTAGCGGCTTTTTTGGGAATGGCTGGCGGCGTAACCACCCGCTTCCCCCAAACCGACCGAGTCCTGGCTGGGATTCATGGCCGCCACCAGCATAAATCGGGCCGGGAATGTGGAAGACTTCAGGGAACGGGAAACGGTTATCTTGCCGTCTTCCAGCGGCTGGCGCAGCACTTCCAGTGCTGATTTTTTAAAATAGGGAATCTCGTCCAGGAAGAGCACACCGTTATGAGCCAGGGAGATCTCACCTGGTACCGGGTATTTTCCGCCGCCGCTGATGCCGACATCAGAAATGGTATGGTGCGGCGAACGAAAGGGCCGGCCGCAGACCAAACCGCCCTTCTCGCCCAGGAGACCGGCAGCGCTGTAGATCAACGATGTTTCCAGGATTTCATCATCACTCATGTCAGGCAGGATGGATGGCAGCGCTTTGGAGATCATGGATTTTCCCGATCCCGGGGAGCCGATCATCAGGACATTGTGAAACCCGGCGGCGGCGATCTCCATTACCCGCTTGGCCATATACTGGCCCTTAATCTCGGAAAAATCATTATCGTAAAACCCGGGAGGTTCCTTGATTATCTCGGAATGGCAGGGGGTGAAAGCGGCGGGATTTTCGATCAACTGGATGACCTGGGTGAGATTTTTCAAGGCATATACTTCGATATCTTTGACAAACTGGGCTTCCACACGGTTTTCAAAAGGGATTACGATGCCGCGGAAACCTTTTTCACGGGCATATAAGGAAATATTCAGCACGCCCTTTACCGGGTTCAGATCACCGTTGAGGTTCAGCTCGCCGTAAAACAGCAGGTCGGCAAAGGCCGGGCTTTCCATGCGGTAGCGGTTCTTGATGATACCCACGGCCATGGGCAGGTCCAGGGCCGAGCCCTCTTTGCGCACATCGGCCGGTGAGAGGTTGATCACGATTTTCGTGGCCTGGGGATAATCGAAATTGGCCTGGCTGATCGCCAGTTTCAACCGCTCGCGACTCTCCTTGACGGCATTGTCGGGCAGGCCGACGATGACAATGCCGGGAATGCCGCGCGAGAAACCGACTTCGACCTCGGTGGCCAACACTTCCAGGCCGTTGAGAACCGCCGAATTGATCCGGCTGATCATCCTTCCCCCCGGGGAATAATCAGGTTCATGCCCGGCTTGATCAAGTTTGATTTCAAACCATTGACCTTCTTGATCTGGCTGACCGATGTAGCATGACGGCGGGCGATGGAATATAGACTGTCCCCGGGACGGACCCGATAGCTATTGTATTTCGGGATCTTTGCGGGCGGGATTCTTTCCAGGCCGGCCAGGGCTGCTTCATCAGCGAGAGCCGGGACGCGCAAGCTGTATTCACTCAAGTTGCTGGGAGTGAAGTCCCGCAGCAATTCAGGGTTAAGCTTTTTCAGATCAGCATAGGAAATTTGCAGCAGGACCGCGATATGCGACAACGAGGCCGGCGACGGCACAACCACGGTTTTGCTGCCGGTAAAAATCGCTTCAGCGCCGCTTATCTTGAAACCATATTCCTGGGGAGCGCGGGCAATGATCAGCGAGGCCAAAAAGGCCGGCACATAGTTCTTGGTTTCGCGACGGATATGCCGGGTCTGGTTAATGGTGAAGAAATCCGATGTTTTCAGTACGCGCATGGCTTTTTTAACCCGGCGCGGGCCGCCGTTGTAGCAGGCCAGAACGATGTACCAATCGTTGTATTCCTGATAGAGATCCTTCATGAAGCGGGCCGCGGCAGCGGCGGCCTTGAACGGATCCAGCCGTTCATCGACCTGCCAATCCACCCGCAACCCGAAGATCCGGGCGGTCGCGGCCATGAATTGCCAGGCCCCCCTGGCCCGGGCCCGGGAAGTGGCATCGACACGAAAACCGCTCTCGATGATCGGCAAGTAAACCAGGTCTTCCGGGATTTCGTACTGGCGAAAAATCTCCTTGAAGGGAGCTATGTACTCGACCATGCGGTCGAGGGCCCGCTGGATGCCGTCGTGGCGGATGGTCTGGAAGGCCTTGAGAAAGGAAACCACCTGAGAATTGACGATCACCGGCATGCTGTAGGAAACCACCGCGGCTTCACTTACTTTCTGCTTCAGGTCCAAAACATCCTTTGCCGTGGGCAGAAAAAGAGGCGTGGAGATGACCTGGTCGAGAAAGGCCTCATGCTGGCCATTTTCCGGACTGTTTTTGTCCTTCAAAAAATGCAACTCGATATCGGCAATTTTTTTAACATAATCGTTCAGGATATTTTTGCTGTCGCCGTCTTGACCACCAACACGAGCATCGAGGAGCACATCCATGGTTTGGTTAAAACAGGACCTGGCAGCCGCCATATCGCCCTTTTCCAAACAGGTTTTGCCTTGCTGGAAATAAACCGCGGCCCTGGCCGGCGGACCTCCGGCAGCAAGCGGATCTGCGGCGGGAACCAGGGTGGGCCGGGATGCGGCGCAGGCAATTAGCAAGGAAAAAACTGCAAGCAGCAGGACGGATTTAATTTTTGACATCTAGGATGATATTTACCTTCTTGGTTTCGGGATTCAGGACAATGTCGAAGGAACGGAGGCTGCGGCCATCGCTGTCCTTGACCTCAACGGTCAGGCGGCCGTTGCCGGCGGTGATCTTTTCAATTTTTGTGATGCGTGTAGGATCTTCCAAGCGGTTCAGCAACTCGCCGAAAGATGGATTGAACGGTTTAGCCTGGCCTGACTCCCTGGCTGCGCCGTCGTTTTTTTCAACTGCGACCGGCGGGACAGTCTCAGCTTTCGCAGGCGGCTCCGGCCCGGCATCGCTGGCGGCTATTTGTTCCATGTTGATTTTTTTTACAGGCAGATCTTCCATCTTGACCATCCGCTGGTCATGATTCACATCGAACTGCACGGCTACATTCTTGGCGGGAACCGTAGCGTGTTCCAGCGCATCCTTGATCTTGACCAGGGTCAGGCCAGAGATCTCGCGCAGGGTTTCGATGACCCCGCGGCCGTTGCGGGCCACGGCCTCAAAGTAGGGCCGCTGCAACCCGTTCAAATTGCCGTTCAGTCTGTCCAGGGATGAAATGCTTTTCAGGTCCCTCTTGTTGTATTGGAAAACCAGGGGAATGTCCTCGATCTGATGGTTGTAGAATCCCAGGTTTTCTTTCAGGTTGCCAAAACTCTCCAGGTTGGCTTGTTCCATCAATTCCTGGGAGTCGGCCACGAAAACGATGCCGTCAGCGCCTTTCAAGACCAGTTTGCGGGTGGAATCGTAAAAAACCTGCCCGGGAACTGTGTACAGTTGAAACTTGGTTTCGTAGCCCTTGATCAGGCCGACATTGACGGGCAGCAGGTCAAAAAAAAGGGTGCGCTCGATCTCGGTTTCCATACAGACGAGCTCACCGCGCGTATTCGGGCTGGTCACGGAATAAATATACTGCAGGTTGGTGGTTTTTCCACCCAGTCCGGTGCCGTAATAGACTATTTTTGCGGTTACCTGTTTCGATGTATGGTTGATCAGCATCTCATTCTGCCCTTTACATTTTCGCATTTTCCCCGGACAAAGTCAATTATCCTGCCGGGACGAAAAAGGGCCGGTCGATGCTGGCGCGCTTAAAAATCGAAGCCGATCCAGAAATTAACGCCGCTGTATTCCTTATTCTTGAAATCGGTCCGGTAGACCCATTCGAAGTGCAGGGGATAGCCGAAAAGGAAAAATTCGATGCCGTAGCCATAAGAGGACAGTGAGTCTTTCAGCTGAAACTTGCCAGGCTCGAAAATGCGATATTCCTGATCGTTGAACCACAGGCCGCCGAAATCAAAGAAGAACACGCCGCGCACCGGGCCGACGACGCCAATCGGGGTCAGGGCGGCATGGACCAGGGGGAAGCGGAATTCGGCATTGAAAAAGAATCCTTTGTTGCCGACCAAGCTGCGAAAATCTGCCGCGCGCAGGGTATTGTTGCCGCCGCTCCAGTACAGCAGGGAGTTCTTGCCGCCGGAATAGAATCCGCTCAAGCGGAAGGCCAGCAGGGAATAGTTGTCAAGGCGCACGTACTTGCGGAAATCGCCTTCCAGGGTATAGGCATCCAGCGATTTGGAAGAAAGCTTGAAATATTTGCCGACGCTCAGCCGAAAGGTGTGGCCCTGGTTCGGTCCATAGTAAGAGAAGCGGGTGGTTTCGGATACCAGTGTCGCCGAAACCGGCAGGGCGAAGCCGTTGAAGAACTGGCCGTAGGGAAGTTCCTGCTGGTAAAAGAGCAGATCAGAGTCCTCTTCCTGGTGGTAGGCCGACATGGTCAGTTCGGCGCGGGTGGAGCGGCTGAAAGGATAGATCAGGGCGAATTCGGCGCCGATGCGGCTGCGCAGCGAAAGGTAATAGTTGCTGACGTAGGGATAATAATAGGCATCGCTTTCGGAAAAAAGATGGGTGTACAGTTGCAGGCGGCGCCGCTGGTTCAAATAGGCCAAATGGTAGGAACGGTAGCCGTAAAAGGAGGCCAGATAGAATATGAAGTTGTGGTCACCCAGCATATCGGTCACGTTCAAATAGGAAGAGCCAAAGAAACCGCCGTTGGTGTCCACGCCCACCGTGACCGGGGGCAAACTGGTGATGATCAGCTTTTCAAAGGGCTTGTATTTTTTTACGCTCAATGTGAAGGGCATGGCCGCTTCCTCAGCAGCGGCCGCCGGGGCGGCGGCGGACTGAATGGCGGTGAACTCGACCGCTTTCTTGGTCAAATAGCTGCTGACGTCTTTTTTGAAAAGCAGGAAACTACCTTTATGGAACGAAGAGATGGCCAGCTTGCCTTTATCCTTGGGGATCTCCACCGGAAAGAAATTGCCGGTGCGCACATCGCTGTGGCGGTAAATGATCTTGTTCTCCAGGTCCAGCGAACAGATGTTGAAGGCGCCGAGTTCATCGGAGCTGTAATACACGGTCTTGCCGTCCAAGGAAAAGGCCGGGGCGATATCGTTGTATTCGCCGTCGGTCAGCCGCATGGCCAGGTCGGGGCTTTCGCTGGCCGCCAGATACAGCTTGTCGAAATCGCCGAATCCGGCCGAGTACACGACCTTTTCACCGTCGCCGCTGATGTCGACCGCCTTGATGTAGGTTCGGCCGTCGCTCAGCTTGCGGATCTGGCCACTGCCCATATCCAGGGAGTACAGGAAGGATTGGATGCCCTCGATGCCGGTGAAAAGCAGACGGTCCTGGCTGGGATGGAAAACCGGTGAGCTCGGCTTCTGGATGGCGCCGATGTTGAATTCCTTCAGCACCCGGTTGTCGATGGCGTTGAGCACGACCAGGAACGAGTCGAGCTCCTTGCGCACGAAGAAAGCGATGTTTTCGCCGCGACGGTCCCAGCTGAAGGAACGGCCGTCGGAGGGGACGAACTTGATTTCGATGCCGTCATAAGTGGATTTGTAACCCGGGGTGACATTCTTGATCACCTTGCCGTCCTTGAGCGAGACCAGGATAATTTCGATCTTGTAAGTGCGGTAATTGACCGTGACCACGGCCAGCAGTTCACCGCCCGGGGAGACCTGGTGGGAAAAAGAATAGGCAAACGGGAAATCGGGGCCGATGATGAAGCTGTAATCCTCGGGGTTTTCGCGGCCGATGAAGGTCTTGAAGCGGTTGCGGGCGTATTTTTTGAATTCATAATTGAAGGTCTTGGGCACGAAATTGAACTGTTCCAGGAAAGTCTTGCGCTTGCTGACCAAGGCCGGACGCCGCTGGCTGTACAGCAAGTCACGAACACCTTTCTTGCCGAATTTTTCATAAAAAAATTCGTACATCAAATGGCCGAAATCGTAGGGAGTGCGGTTGGTGCCGAAGGCGGTCTGGATGTCGCCGTCATCCTGGATCTCGGGGATGCGGTCGCTGAGCACATTGTCGATGACGGTCATCAGGCTGAAACTGTCCCAGTAGTCGGTCATAAATTCGGCGAAACCCTCCATGACCCAAAGGGGCGGGCGGTTGAAATTGAACATGCCGGAGGAGCGGTTCTTGTATAGAATGGCGTATTCGAAAGAATGACTCAACTCATGAGTAATCAGCCGCCCCAGGTCTTCGCTGCTGCGGTTGCCGTAAATCACCAGGCGGTGACCGATGGGTTCGTTGAAGCCCTCGAAACTGCCGGGGGGGATGATACCCGGATACAGGTTGGTTTGCTCCAAATCGGTCTGTTTGTTGTAAAAAATGATCGGGGTCTTCTCCTCGATGGTCACGTTCAAAAGCGAGGAGAGCTTTTCATAGGCCTTTTCCGCTTCGCGGGCCACCCGGCCCAGCAGTTCCGGGTCATCTATATAGTGATAAATGCGGAAATTCTTGGTTTCCACATATTTCCAAGCGAAGGCCTGGCGAACGATCTTGTTTTTTCCGTAATAAAAGGAATACTGCCCGAACAGGACCGCGGCGCAGAACAGACAGAAAAAGGCGAATGTTGTTTTTTTCATATTGCCACCCTATTTGTATAAAATAAATCTTTCCTGGAGTGCTTTGCGTGGTTGCAGGGCCGCGGTCAGCTTGGCTGTCATTTTGGCGAACATGCTGTTGAAATTAAATTGGGCCGCGCTGGCGCTGCCTGGTTCCAATTTCTCCGTATACGTTTCCTGTTTGAGGATCTTGGCCTTGTCGCCGTCGATGAGAAAAACCTTCATTTCCATTTCCCACATCTGTACCGTTTCATAAGCGTTTTTCTTTTTGCCCATTTCATCCCTGGTCTCCTTGACTACGCCCATTTTCTTGATGTTCAGTTTCAGTTTGCCGGTGAAAAAAAGCGCCTTGGGGTGGGCCTGGAAAACCTTGTGGAAAAAGACGCTGTTGTCGTACTGAATATCCACGGCCAAACGGTAGCGCCGCAGGATATCACGGATCATGGCCCACTGGTCGGGCTCGAGCAGGATGATCTTCTTGTCGATGGCGAAAGGTATCTCTTCGGCGAATGTCCTGCGGATCTCGGTCTCGGCAGCCAAATCGGCCTCGGGGATATCACAGACAAAGTCGATGAAAAACACATCACGGAAAGCGTTAAAATCGACGATTTTCTCCTCACTGAAAGGGATGGGCACGGAGACGAATGATTCAACGCAGGCCACGCTCAGGCCGGCCAGGAGCAGCAGCGGGATGATCTTACTTTTCATTGTCGTCCTTCCTCTGGTTTTTTTTGAACTGGCTGAAGTTGTTCTGGATCTGCGGATGGCCGGGAGCCAGTTTCAAAGCCAGCTCATATTGGCGCTGGGCCTCCTCGTAGCGACCCAGGCTTTCCAGGGCCACGGCCATGTTGTTGTGCAGGGCGGCCGAGTCATTTCCCGCTGCCAGCGCTTTCTGCAAGCGGTAAGAGGCCTCCTGCCACAGCCCCTCTTTGGCCAACTTGCCGGCAAACTCGAAATCGGAGCGGTAGCTATGGACGGCGCATGCGGTTATTGAAAAAACGCATAGGATCAGCAAGATGATTTTTTTCAATTCGACCTCCCTTTAAACACCAGTTGCAAGATACGATACAACTCCAAATTTCCAAACAAAATTTGTCTTGGTTTCTTGCATTACTTTTCATGGATGTAAAATAAATAATGCATTAAAAATACTTTTTTTTCAATCTTTCCGTTCCAATCCTTTAAATTCGTTACTAAAGTTCTATGGTGTTTTGACCGCAGCCGATTTTTTTTGCTCATTTTGCCCTCAGATCGAATGGAAAGCAATTTCCCTGCCAAAAAAAACCAAGGGAGTTGTCCACTTTTTAAGACAGGTATTTTTTAAAACAGCGGAAAATAGGACATATATGGTTTTGTTTATCGGCCGTTTTTCAAGAACCGCCGAAAGCTTCTCTCTTTTCTTCTTGACTTTCCCCACTGCCCCGGGTATAATGTTTTATTGGATCGCGGGGTGGAGCAGTCAGGTAGCTCATTGGGCTCATAACCCAAAGGTCGTAGGTTCAAATCCTACCCCCGCTACCAAATTCCTATCAAGTTATCGTGACGAGTAACGCGTGACGCGGAAGAAACCGAGCTCATTCGTGGCTCCCTTGTCTTTCCCTAAACCCTAACCCCTAGCCCCTAGCCCCTAGACCCTGTACCCTTCTTCACACCCCCGCTATAAACGTGACGCGTGACAAGTAACGCGTGATGCGGAAGAAACAGAGTTCGTTCGTTGCCAGCTTGTCTTTTCCTAAACCCTAGACCCTATACCCTAGACCCTAGACCCTAGACCCTATACCCTATACCCTAGACCCTGTACCCTTTTTTTACTTCTCGGCCATGGTGGAAAGCTGCGCCTGCATCACCTTGTTCTTTTCCGACCTCTTGGCTTCGTACATGGCCTGGTCAGCCAGGTCCAGAAATTCCTTGACGTCCTTGATGGTCTTTTCGAATTGGCAGACGCCGGCGCTGATGGTGGTGCGGATCTCGGAATTCTGATAACGCAGGACGAATTTCTCGATGTTTTTGCGGATGCGGACCGCCAGTTGGAAAGCGCCGTCGATCTTGGTTTCCGGCAATATGATCAGAAATTCTTCGCCGCCAATCCGGCCGGCGATGTCCTGGTCGCGCAGGGAATGGGTGATCAGTTCGGTGAGGTTTTTCAAATATTCATCACCGGAAAGGTGACCGAAGCGGTCGTTGATCTGCTTGAAATCGTCAATGTCGATCATGATGATGCTGAAGGCCCGGCCGCTGCGTCGGGCGATGCGGCTGTAATTTTCGAGTTCATTAAATATGAACCTCTTGTTGTACAGCCCGGTCAGCGCGTCGCGGGCGGCGAAATTGAACAGCTTGGCATGGTATTCCTTCTCGATCTCATCGCTGTAGCTAAGCTGCAGCACCGTTTCCCCGGCCTGGATCTTGTCGCCGGCCTTCAAGGTGACCTGGCTGACAGACTCGCCGTTGACATAGGTGCCGTTGGTCGAATCGAGGTCGCGGATGCCGATCTGCTCGATGCCGTTACCGCCGCGGATCACGGTTATTTCGCAATGGACCTTGCTGATCTTGCCGTCCAGGATGGTAATATCTACGGTCTGGCCGCGGCCGAGCATGGTCTGCTTTTTTTCCAGGATGAAATGCCTGCCGAAATCGGTCTCGTTGCCGCCGATGATGGTCAGCATGATGGAATGTTCTGCTTTCTGGTTGCCGTTCACCGGCAGCGGCAATTTCCCATCGCAGATCGTTTTATCAAGCGGATCCATCATCTATCCTTCACTCCCCAATAAAAACTAGCACACTTTTAGCAAAAATTCAATTCGGGAAATGCCTGGGTCGGCGTCGGCGCCAATGAAGAAGACCGGGATGATGAAAAATTCATCACTATGGCTGGATCGTGACCTCTTCCTCCCTGGTCCTGAAATCCAGGCGCATGGTCTTGTGGATCATGTCGATATTGACGACGTGGATCTCCAGATTCTCGCTTTGTTCCAGTGATATCAGCTTGGTGGTGATCTCCAGCAACTGGGAGAGGCTCAGACGCTCATAATCCAGTTCGGCCCGTATCTTGGCAAAATTACCGGAATCGAACTGGTCGATGCGCAGGACCTTGAAGCCGAAGCGGTCGAACATGTCGTAGATCAGTTGCGGATCATAGGTGTTTTTCATAAACTGTCCCGGCTATTCAGCTCCAGTATTAGAAGATATCTTCCTCGCCCACCAGGCCCCGGTTTTCGCCGGGACCCAGGCAGAGACGAGAGAATAGCTCCCGCTCATCATCTCGCGGCCGTAGAATTCCCCAGTGAAATTCACGTTTGTGGCATGGGTAAAATTACCGAAGCGCACTTTTTTGCCTTCCACGGAAAAGGAGCCCTGACCAGCACCGTTGTATTCGCCATTGGTTTTGCTCCCCTTGAAATAGAGCCGCAAGGTGCGCAGGGGCACTTCCGTCAGGTACAGGTCCATATCCCAGGTGCCGCGGATGTCGTAGTCCTTTTTCTTGAAAACCGTGAATATAAGGAAAGCTCCTGCAGCGGCTCCGGCGACGATGCCGCCGAAAAGCAGCCAGGGGAACTTTCTGGCCGGCAGGCCGACCTGCTTTTCCTGTTCCGCTTCCCGGAAGTGCGGAGTCTGATCGGTCTCAGCTCGGTCAGGGCCGGTCAACCTTTCAGAACTGCCCGCACTTCGGTTCTCCGGCATCAGCGCCAAAGTACAGAAAAAAGTAATAACCAAGATTATGGAAATTGTCTCATTTTTAATCATTGCTTCTCTCAGCTAAAAAATGATATCAATAAAAAATATAAATTTCAATGAACACTGCCAACAAAACAAGTGGCGCAAAAATTCCCGGTTTGCTATGCTGGGGCAAAAGTTTACAAACGGAGGCATCGATGTCATTGAAAAACACGGTTTCACTTTACCTGGTCACCCTGGTCATCTTTTTTCTCATCGACATGGTCTGGCTGGGGCTGGTGGCCAAGAACTTCTACCGGCGCCAGCTCGGGGAGATGCTGAGTCCCAAGGTCAACTGGATGGCAGCCATATTGTTTTACCTGCTGTTCATCGCCGGCCTGATGCTGTTCGTCATCGTTCCGGCGCTGGGCCGCGGCGGCGCACAGCAGGCGCTGTGGCAGGGGGCGATCTTCGGGCTCATCGCCTACGCCACTTATGATCTGACCAATCTGGCCACACTCAAGAACTGGCCCTTGCTGGTGACAATCGTGGACCTGGCCTGGGGAGCGGCACTGGGGGGTGCGGTTTCTTTTTTAAGCACTCTGGCCGGATTGCGGCTGTTCAAAGGCTGAAGCTCTCTGCCCCCAGGGATGAATATTCAGTAACTGATACTTTTTATCTTGATGACCGGCCGCAGATTGTATTTGTTATTCTTGGGATTGCCACTCACCTGCAGGGATTTTTCGGCATCGAAATCCAGGATAATACGGGTGGTACCCCCGCTTAAAACCGAAAAGTTGCAGTTGATCTTCACTTGGGAACTGGGGATGGTCAGAGGATAAAGCACGCCCGAAACCTGGATCTGCCCTGCGGTGACCTGCAGGCGGATCTGTGTGTATTTCCCTTCTTCGAGGCTGGTATCAAAAAGCAATTCGGGATTCTTCTGCAATTCGAGCAGGTCGTATTCACGTTCCCCGGAAAACACGGTAAAAGAAGCTCCCCCGGTCTTGTGCACGTCGATGGCACTGATGGTGACCAATACTTTTTCCACCCCGGCGGGCAGATCGGTAAGAAACACGACCAGCTTTCCTGTACTGCTTTGGGAACTATCCTGGAGAACTTGTGGATTTTCTTCGCTGGCTTGGGAGCAGGACAGCAACAATAAAATCAATATAAAAACAACCCACCGTATCTTGGCCATGATTGCCTCCATAATCAAAATAATAACAGAGATGTATATATTAAGTAACATAAATTTGTTAAAAATCAACCTTAACACCGAAAAATTAATTTTTCCTATGGTCCCAGGTTGCCGCTCACTACTCGCTGCAAGGGTCATTGATAAGTTCTGCCGGCTAAAATTTACTCCTGCCTTACAACCTGATAAAATGATATTTCCCGGCGCGCCCTTGACATGAAGCGGCATCTGTCACATCATAATAAAAAAAGAATAATAGGAGTCAGTACATGCTCTGGAAAGGAAGAAGGCAAAGCCAAAACATTGAAGACCGCCGCGGACGAATTCTGACTGCCGACTATTAAAAAATCTTTTTTTTCAAAAAAGAGGTCTTGCCTTTGCCACCTGCTTTTTGCCGGCGCAGGTCGACCAGTTCCCGGCTGGCGCCGGTATGATCATGGGCGATTTCCTTCACGCGCTGGAAGCAGCGTTCGGCCAGCTTCAGCTTGCCCTGGCCGCGATAGAGGATGCCCAGAGCATAGACGGGATCGGCGCTCCAGGATTTGAGCTCGACGGCTTTTTTCAAATTGATCTCGGCATCGTTTTTCATGATTTCCACTTCACTTTGACACAAGCCCAGCAAATAATAAAAATCGCCCTGGCCCGGCTCCAGTTTGATGGCCTGTTTGAGTTTGGGGATGGCCTTGTCGAACTCCCGCCGCTCGAACAAATCCTTGCTTTGCAAAAGCAGCTCCCACGCCCTTTCGTGGGCACTTTCAGCCACCCTGGCTGCCCGGGGCGCCTCAGCAGGGAAAAATTTCCGGCCTGGGACTTCGCCCGTCAACAAGGGTTCGACTGGCAGCGATTTCGCCGCCGTTAAAAATTCCCGGCGCGGTTTTTCGGCTTGCAGGACAGGCTCGACATCCAGCCGCGTCATCAATGCCTGCAGGCGCTGGCAAACCTGGGAGGCGATCTTCTTGATCTCCGGGGCGGCGGCCGAGCCAAAGCGCTCGGCTGCGAAGCGAATCAGCAACCCGGCCCGGGCGCTTTCGACGGCCGCGGCAGCAGCGGAAGCCGGCAGGCCGAGCAGCTCCAGGTCCGAAATGGAACTGTCCTGCATTCTCTGGTTCAGCTCCAGCAGGGCCACAATATCCCGGGAAATATCACCGGCCCCCGCTCTCTTTTCGAACTCGAGAATGCCCAGTAAATGAAAGGCCAGCACGCTGCGCCAGAAGTCCATGGGCAGGATGTTTAGCCGGGAGATGAGTTCCCGGCAATTGAGCGAGCCCTGGCGCTGCACCGCGCTATAAAAATCCTGTTCACGTTCAGTAAAGTAGAGTTCAATATCTTGAGGAATCTCCTTGAAAAGAACCGGAACGTGAGATTGCCATTTCCCGGCATAGAACGAAATATGGTCGATGGTCCGGGCGCCCTCGACCAGGATGCCGGCCAGGGGAATCTCATAGGTCTCGCGCAAGGGAGGTTCCGGTTCGCCGGCAGTAAAGATCCATTTGCCCCGCTGCAATGAAAAGGTAGATATGGCGATGCGCCGCAACTGGTAGATGCGGGCATAATAAATATCCTTTTTTTTGGCGAAATTGTGGTCAAGGAGGATCTCGGCCACCTGATCGTCGGAAAACTGGTGCAGGCCGCCCAGGAAATTGTACTGCTCTTCATTGATCCGCCCCATCAGGTGAAGGATGACCGGCAGCTTTTCGTCAAAACGCGTGCTCATGCCGTTGACCAGAATCCCCTTGATCAGGTTCAAGCTGATATGAAAATCCCGGGCCATCACGTAAAGGTGGCCGGAAAGTTTTTTCAAATGAACCTGGCGCAGAAAAATGGGCAGCAGGTCTCTCTCCACATCATGGTCCATGACAGGATATTAACTCTAAAACAGCTGAAAAATCAAGTGCCCAGGCAATGAAAGTGATACAAAGCTCCCTTCTCCTCCCACGAGAAGGTACGCATCGCATGTCCGCATCGCTATACCGAGGCTCTGCGAGGTATAAAAGCGATGCCACTCCGCAAAGCGGAGCCGAGGCTTTGCGAGGCATTTGGCGATGCCATCCCGCTATGCGGGGGGGCGGAGGATGAGTTGCAAATATGCGAATTTTCTGTTTTGCAATCGGGGCAAAATCTGTTATCATATTTTCTCGTAACAAAAGCATGAAACCCATCATCACAGCCCTGAAGCTCTGCAAAAAATACGGCAAATTCAAGGCCGTGGACCGTATCTCCTTCGAGATCCTTGAAGGGGAATGCTTCGGCTTCCTGGGACCGAACGGCGCCGGCAAGACCTCGACGGTGCGCATGATCCACTGCGTGTCGCCGCTGACGTCGGGAACTCTGACCGTCCAGGGCATGGACGCCAATATCGACAACCGGGCCATCAAGCAGAACACCGGGGTCATCCCCCAGGAGATCACCCTGGACAACGATCTCACCGTCAGGGAAAATCTGCAGGTCTTCGCTCATTTCTTCGACATCCCCAAGGCGGAGGCCAAAAAAAGGATCGCTGAGCTGCTGAAGTTCGTCGAACTCGAAAAAAAGCGCGACAGCAAGATCGACCAGCTCTCCACCGGCATGAAGCGCCGCCTGCTCATTGCCCGCGCCCTGCTCAACCAGCCGAAGATCATCATCGCCGACGAACCGACTACCGGCCTCGACCCGCAGGCCCGGCACCTGATCTGGCAGCGGCTGCGGCAACTGAAGAGCCAGGGCGTCACCCTGATCCTGACCTCGCAATACATGGAGGAAGCCCAGCAACTCTGCGACCGCATCGTGATCATGCACCAGGGGCGCATCCTCAAAGCCGGCGTGCCGGCCAGGCTCATCGAGGAAGAGATCGGCCGCGAAGTCACCGAGATCCGCGTCGCTGCCGACCAGGACGACAGGCTGCTGGCCGTCCTGGGCCCGCTGGCCTGCGGCCATGAACGCGTGGGCGACACCCTGTACTTTTACTGCCGCGACGGCCGCGCCCTGATGAAAAAGGTTCTCGAGCTCGATCTGCCCGACACCGTGCACCGGCCTGCGTCGCTGGAAGACGTTTTTTTGAAGCTGACCGGGCGGAGCCTGATCGAATGAACTTCTCCTACCGCATCGCCTACGTTTTCTGGCGCAACCTGGTCTCCTACAAACGCTTTGTGCTGACCACGTTCCTGGCCAGCCTGATCCAGCCCCTTTTCTACCTGATCACCTTCGGCATCGGCATGGGCGCCTATATCGGCCACTTCGGGGGCAAGCCCTACCTCTATTTCCTGGTCCCAGGCGTGCTGATCACCTCGGTGATGATGACCGCCAGCTTCGAGTGCATGTACGGCACGTTCGTCAAGATGGTCCACGAAAAACTGTACGATTCGCTGATCGCCACCCCGGTTTCGGCCGAAGACGCGGTGGCGGGCGACATCGCCTGGGGGGCCTTCCGCGGCCTGGTCAGCGGCTCACTGATGATGATCGTGGCCATCTTCATGGGCATTCTGCCGGTGTCGCTGGTCAGCGTGCTGCTGCTCGTCCTGCTCATGATCTTCGTGGGTATTCTCTTCAGCTCGCTGGCCATGATCGTCACCGCCTTTGCCCCCAACTTCGATTTCTTCAATTATTATTCGGAACTGGTGATCACTCCCATGCTCTTCTTTTCCGGCGTCTTCTTTCCCCTGGACAAGTTCCCGGCTTGGATGAAGACCCTCTCGCTGTTTCTGCCCCTGACCCATGCCGTGGCCATTTCCCGGGCCATCTTCAACGGCACCTATACCCGCGGCCTGATATTCAACTTCCTGGTCATTTTCGTCCTGGAAGTCATCGCTTTTTTCATAGGCGTCCGCCTGATGAAAAAGCGCCTGATCAAATAGGGCTCATTCGAACATCGTCAGATAGAGGCCACCGTCCATGGGTGTATTTTTTCTAATGTAGACCAGGAATGTCTTCCCCGAGGGGTGGCGCACCGTGTCGGGTGAGGTGGTGGCCAGCAGGCCGTCGGCACCCGGGATGAACTCGGGAATGGACCAGGTGCGTCCCTCGTCGGCGGAGCGCAAAAGGAACAGGCCGCCGTTCTCGGTCAGCACCACGTCGATGCCGTCTGGGCGGACGGAGAGGGCGGTCTTCTCGTTCACGGTGCGGCAAATCTCATGAAGACCCTGGACGGCGCTCCAATCGCCGGACGCTTCCCGGCGCAGGAAGTAATTGCCGTTGTACGTGCTGTGGCCGACCCCCATGGAACTATCGCCCCAAACGAAGTACATCTGCCCTTCAAGGCCGCAGCGGGCGGCGGAAAAATAAGCGAAAGGGACGCGCTGATAACCGCCTGTCAAGATCTCCTGGGAGCGCCAGGTGACTCCGCGATCAGCAGATGAGAAAAAGTAAAATCCATGGCTGGCATCGAGGAAGCCGCCGCTGACCAGGCAACGGAAGCCGTCCGCTCGCGAGGCCAGCACCGGTTCATCCCACTCGCCCGCTTCAGGCACGGCGAACTCCCGGCTTTTCCAGCTTTGGCCGAGGTCCGGAGAAGTGCTAAGGCGCAGAGCATCGACCTTCTGCCCCACGTGGATGTTCCATGCGATGGCGATGACTCCCCCTTCGTCCACGTTGATCACCGGGCAGGTCGCCAACTCGCCCTGGCCATTGAGCCGCCGCGGGAGATGCCAGGTGGCACCATTGTCCAGCGAACGGCTGAAAAAAACATCGGAAACGGATAAGCCGTTCGAGCCCCATGCCTGGCAGTTCCAGACCATATAAAAATGACCCTGCCCGTCGACCGCAAGGTCGACATCGTAAGTGCTCTGGTCAGAACGAGATATGTTCAACACCTGCGACCAGCTTGCGCCGGCATCGCGCGAGAAGCAGAAAAAGGCCTGGTAGGAACCGTTCAGCAGCTCCAGCCAGGCCAGATAGATATTGCCGGATCCGTCACAACGAATGAGCGGCTCCCGGGAATGGGTCCACTCCGGGAACAACTTGCTGGACACAGAAAATCGCGTCTCCCCCTTCTTGATCTCCAGCGGGATGGGATCGGACACGTAATCGGCATACTTGTCGAAATCGCCGGAAATATCGTAAGACTGGTTGATGCCGGTGACGCGCACGCTGCAAGTAGCGCTTTCCTTGGAGCCCAGCAGCTCACCGACCAGCTCCTTGGGAAGCATCCAGCCCAGGGAAGTTCGCCAATACCCGGGAACATCCTGCCCGATCTTGCGGTCATTGATGTATAGAACATATTGGTCGTCTTCCAGGTATTCCGTGGCGACATTCAAGAAAAAACCGGCGCCGTTGAATTGAATGGCGGCAGGACTGAGCCTGTCGATCACCGGCTTGTGCAGCCCCTCAAGGATATGATCTGGGACAAGATCGCGGCTGCACGCGGACCCGCAAAGTAAAAGCGTGACCAAGACGATGAATAAAAATCCTTTTTTCACTACTCACCTCCCGCTTTTTAACGGAATTTCTCTCTGGCATTGATTGTATTCAGGCCCGACAAACAAATCAATAGGGAAAAATGTGCTATTTTCAATTCAAGAGCGATCATCCTTTCGATCCTTCCGCAAGAGTTCAACCTTTTTCAAAAGTGCTTACAAAACAGATCCCGGGCACGAAAAAGCGGATATGCCGCGGTCAGTTCCCGGCCACCGACAGGGCGTAGACCGCGAACGAGGCCAGCCAGTGGCCGCCCTCGTAGGAATCGGTCGTGACCGAATCCAGGGAATGACGCATATGCTGGTCGGCGATCTTGCGCAGGTGAACATAACCCGGCAGTGAAGCGATGCCATACAGGCACCAGGCGCGGCTGAAATTCAGGCCGTCGAGGTGGACCAGCTTGCCGTCCTTGCGGTCGGAGACCAGGCCGGGGGCCAGGGAGAAATTTTTGGCGGCAAGCCGCGGCAGGAACGTTTTCAGCCAGGAGGCGAATTCTTTCTGGGACAGGACGCGGCGCATGATATCTGCCTCTTCCAGGCAGGGGGAGAGGAAATCGTAGCCGCTCGGCTCCCAGGTGAGCGGACAGCCCCTGTCCTTCAGATAAAAATCCTTCGCCCTTTTTTCAATGAGATCCTTGAGCTCCCGGTTACCGATCATGTTGGCATAATCCCAGGCAAAGGCCAGTCCGAAGGCGGTGTTCGTGTGTTCGCCGACGCGGATGGGATAAACGAGCTTGGGCAGGAATTCCAGGTGGCGCTGCACGACCAGGTCGGTCAGGGGCTGCAGATTTTTTTCAATGTCTCTGGCCCAGGGATCATCGTAGCTATGAAGTTCCCCGGCAAGCTTCAGCAGCCAGGCCCAGCCGTAGGTGCGCTCGAATGATTTTTCCTCGCCTCTTTTAAAGTACTTGACCTCGGCAATGATATTCTCGGCACTGATGTTTTCGGCCAGCTTGGCACGGATCATTTCAATGTCCTTGAGGGCGGGAAAGGTCTTCAGCAGTTTGACCAGCATCCAGTGCCCATGCACCGAGGAATGCCAGTCGAAGCAGCCATAGAATGCCGGGTGCATGCCGCGCGGCGAGCCAATGTCGGCCGCCGCCGCCAGGGTCTCGCCCGGCTTGTTGGGAAACTCCTGCTGCATGCACTTCATGGGCAGCTGCGCCAGCCGCTCGGCCGCTTCCAGGGTCAGGACGATCCCGGGCTTTGACAAAAGATCAATTCCTGTTAACGGCTTTTTTTTCTCGCCCCGCAGTTGCCAACAAAGTCCGTTCAAAAGAATCGCCGCAAGAACGACTAGTATAAATATTTTTTTCATATCCTTCATCTTCCACCTCCGCAGCGTTTCCTGCCCGGGATATTATAACAAGAAGGTATTTTTTATCACAACTTGACGCCCAGGCTCCTGAATTAAAATTTATTTCTTTTTTGTAGTATAATAACTCCAGACTTTCCGGCTGACCACCAAAGCGGCAAATCCGGGGGGAAGCGTTGGGAGCGAAGTGACATGATAGAGAGGAGCAAGACACGCATCCTGGTCGTTGACGACGAAACGAATATCTCCAGTCTGGTTTCGCAGTTTCTCGAAAATCAGGGGTATGTTTGTGAAACCTGCGAGAACGGCGCCCTGGCGATCGAAAAGCTCGCATCCGGGCGCTTCGACCTGGTCATCAGCGACATCAACATGCCCGTGATGTCGGGGATCAAACTTCTGGCCGCGGCCAAAAAGTCACACCCGGACATCGCCTTTATCATGCTGACGGCGGTCGACGACCACAGGACCGCTGTTCGTGCCCTGGAACTGGGCGCCTTCGGCTTCATCATCAAGCCCTTCGAGGCCAACGAACTCTTCATCAACGTAACCAATTCGCTGCGGCGTCGCGAACTAGAAATGGAACGCGACCAGTATGAAGAACGGCTCGAACGCGAGGTGCGGGAGCGAACCGCCGAGATCCGCGCCACCCAGGAACAGGTCATTGTGCGGCTGGTGACCGCCTCAGGTTGTCGTGACGAGGAGACGGGCGAACACATCCGCCGCATGGGAGAATACGCATCCATCCTGGCCCGGGCGCTCGGCTGGGACGCGAAAGAGGTGGATGAGATGCGTTTGGCCGCTTCGATGCACGACGTCGGCAAGATCGGCGTGGCCGATGCCATCCTCAGGAAACCGGGCAAGCTTACCAGCGAGGAGTTCGAACAGATGAAGGAGCACACCAGCATCGGCGCCCGCATCCTGGAAGGATCTTCGATCGCGCTTCTGAACCTGGCGCACGACATTGCTCTATATCACCACGAAAAATGGAACGGCGCAGGCTATCCGCGAGGATTGCGCGGCGAAGCCATTCCGCTCTGCGCCCGCATCGTAGCCATTTGCGATGTATATGACGCGCTTATCAGCGATCGCGTCTACCGTCCGGCCCTGCCCGAAGCCGAAGCCCTGGCCATCGTTAAAGGGGGCCGCGGCGAGCATTTCGATCCGCACATCCTCGACCTCTTCCTGGAGCAACTGCCCCGGTTCCAGGCCATTCGCGCCAGGATCGGAAATTGAAGAATGTTCGAGACAGGGGCGCTAAACAAAAAAAAACGCTGCCGGCCGGCCGAGGAGCTCAGCAGCAAATCCAAAGCGGCAGGCAAGGAGAGACTTCATGGCATTGATTAATTGTAAGGAGTGCAAAGGCAAGGTCTCCGACAAGGCTTTGATGTGCCCCCATTGCGGTTTTGGCATGTCGCCAACCCTGGAAAATCTCCTGCGGCTGCAAAGGAACAGGACCGCCCATCAGGAGGTCTTCAACAAGGCGGATATGGCCCAGATCCACGAAGAAAAACGAACCCACAAAAGAATCGATATTAAAATGATGATCAAGATCAATCAGGAAACAGCCATGCTTTTCAATATTTCCAAATACGGCATGAAACTGGCCTCTCCCTTCACTCCCAAAATCCCGGAGGTAGATATCACCCTGGATAATGGCGAGCAGGTTTTTGAAATGAAGGGTACGATCCGTTGGGTCAGCGGCAAACACACTTTCTCCAACCTGATCGATTTCGGAGTGGAAATCTCCGCAGCGCCGCCGGAATACTACGAATTCATCGACAAACTGCTGGCCAATAATTAAAAAGAAACCGCAGTCCGGAGCCTGGAGACCGGAAAATATAATCCAGAAATCAGGGGAAATAGATAAAAAGTTGAAAAACTTTTCTTGCCCACATATAATTAATGCAAGTCAAGAAGGAGAAGCCCCATGGCATTGATACAATGCAGCGAATGCCACGGCAAAGTGTCCGACCAGGCTTTGATGTGTCCGCATTGCGGTTTCGGATTGCAAAAAGGCCTGGGAGACAATACGCAGAAGGACAGATCCGCAACCAACCATGAGGAAATCCGCGATCCATCCCGCCTGCCGCTGACTCAGGATGAAAAGCGCGCTTATAAAAGGATCAATATCAGAATGATGGCAAAAATCAACCAGGAAACAGCCAGGATAAGCAACATTTCCAAAGGCGGCATGAAACTGATCACTCCCCTCCCCCACAACAATCCCCACATAGACATCACCCTGGATAACGGAGGAAAAGCTTTTACCATAAAAGGGATCATCCGCTGGGTTGACAGCAAACACTCTTTTTCCAATTTAATAGACATTGGAGTGGAGATTTCCGCGGCACCGCCGGAATATTACCAATTCATCGACCAACTGCTGGCCAATAATTGAAAAGAAACCGCAGCCCGGAGGCTGGAAAATATAATTCCGCAATCAAAAACAAATAAAAGCTATGCAGGTTAATAATCCAGGTTATTCCAAAAAGATTTGATACAGCGAAACTTATAGAGCGACCACCTGGTTCTTGCCCTGTTCCTTGGCCTGGTACATGGCCGTATCGGCCCGCTTGATCATGCTCTCCATGGTGTCGCCTTCACGGAAGGCGGCGACGCCGATGCTGCCGGTGACCCGCGAGGGTGAATCCTCGTTGCAGGGCAGGCCGGCCAGGGCGCCGATCCGGGTTTCCAGGATGGTTCTCAGTCTTTCGGCGCAGACCAGCGCCCCCTCCAGGGGGGTGTCGGGCTGGATGACAATGAACTCCTCGCCGCCGTAGCGGGAGACGATGTCAAGCTCCGCCCCCCGGATGATCAAGGGTTCATCGTAGCGGCGGATGTTCCCGCGGATGGCCAGGGCGGCCTCGCGCAGCACCCGGTCACCCTGCAGATGACCGCATTGGTCGTTGATCTTCTTGAAATCATCCAGATCGATCAGGATGATCGACAGGGGATGGTGGTAGCGCTGCGAGCGGGCGAATTCGGAGCCCAGGCGCTGGTAGAAATAACGATAATTGAACAGGCCGGTCAGCGGGTCGGTGATGGCCAATTTTTCGATTTCGGCATACATCCTGGCGTTGCGCATCCCAACCGCCACCTGCAGCGAGAGAATGGAAAGCAGGCGGACATCGTCCGCGCCGAAGGCGTTCACGTTCTTGCTCTCGACGGTCAGTACTCCGAGCAGGCTGCCTTCGGAGATGACCGGGCAGGCGATATCTGAGCGGATATCATCGATACCCGAAGGAATGTAATCCGGGTCGAGGCGGACATCCCCGACGTTGATAACTTTCCTTTCCAGGGCGCAACGGCCGGTGATGCCCTTGCCGATAGGTATCTGCAAACCGATCAGTTCCTGGGGGAATTCCTCGCTGGAAGCTTTGAACACCAGGTGGTCGCCGCTGACTTCAAAAATAGCACAGTTATCATAGTGCAGGCGCTGGCGGGTTTCGGCCACGATCGAAGCGAAAAGTTCATTGGGCTTGATGATGGAGACCAGCTTCATGCCGATGTCCAGAACCAGTTCCATCTGCGTCAGCACTTTGGAATTGTTCAGGGCCACGCCGATCTGGTTGCTCAAGTTCTTCATGAATTGGATGTCGTTGTGCCTGAAAGCGTTCCGGCGCACGCTCTGCAGGTTGAGCACTCCCAGGACATTGCCATGGAAAATGATCGGTACATCGAGTTCCGATCGGAATATTCGCTCATCAATTTGAATATAATAATCGCACTGGCTGAGATCGGAAACCAACGATTCTTTTTTACTCAGCGCGCAGCGTCCCGTGAGTCCCTGCCCCAACGGGATCTTTCTGCCGACAATGTCGTCCGAATATTCGGTGACGGCGCGGATGACCAATTCGTTTCCCTCTTTGAGCAGGATGGCGCAATAGGAAAAACCCAGGGCGGACTTGATGCGGTCGACGATCAATTGCAGCAGGCGCCGCGAGTCAAGCTCGGCGCTGATCTGGGCGCCGATTTCATAGATGAGTTCATTTGTCCGGTTTCGGCAAAAAAAAGAAAAAAGTTTTTTTTTGTTCATAGTTCTTTCTGCTTAATCACCCTTTCATGTTTTTTTTAATAATAACAAATTCAAATAAAATCAACCGTCACAGCCCCGAGCCGGCCGGGGCTGGATAGCCGCAGTCGTTTTTGATGATTTCCAGGACCAGGCTCTTCTGAACCTCATTTTCATAGCCGATTTCGCAACCGCTGGAATACACCACGCCAGGCCGGAGAACGCTTTCCGGCTGGCCCTGAAAACGCAAAATACGGGAATGAACGACCTTGATCTGGAATTCGTGTTTTTCCTGTCCGTAATTGATGAAAACCTGGTAGGGATTGCCGATGGCCGGCGGGTAATTTGATATAAGGTTAAAACCGCCCACAGAGATATTTTTTATCAGGAATTCTTCCCGGTTGCGGAATTCTCCGGTCACTTCCTTGGTCAATTCGAAATAGCCGAAGATAGGAGTGGTTGGATCAAAGCGCTCGAACTTTCTTGTTGTTTCCATTGCCCCTCCTATAGATTATTTTAACACATAAATCAAAGAGAAGAAATTTTCACGGCCGCGTTAAGACGCTCGCAAGGGGAGGCGAACCGTAAAGCAACTGCCCTTGCCCAATTCGCTGTGCACGCTCACCGTGCCGCCATGCAGCTCGGCCAAACGCTTGACCATGGACAAGCCCAATCCCGTACCTTCATATTTCCGCGCCAGGGAACTGTCCAGTTGCTCGAAGGGAACGAAAAGCCGCGCCATGTCTTTTTCGGCAATGCCGATGCCGGTATCGCTTACCGAAAATTCGAGCTGGCCGGCGGAAATTCTTTGCGCTTCCAGGAGGACGCTGCCCCCGTCCGGAGTAAATTTAACGGCATTGGCCAGCAGGTTATAGACAATCTGCTTGAACTTGCGCACATCGACCATGGCCTCGCCCAGTTCGGCCGCGACCTTGGTTTTCAGAGTGATATCGTGGACCAGCGCCTTTTCTCTGACAATGGCCAGGCAACTCTCCAGGAGCAGGGGCAGGTTGACTGTTTCCAGTTCCAGGGTCATCTTGCCGGCCTCGATTTTCGACAGGTCCAGGATATCGTTGATCAACAACAGCAAATGCTGACCGCTGTTGAAAATTTCGCCGCTGTATTCTTTTTGCCGGGCGCTCAGGTCGCCGGCCAGGCCCTCTTTTAAAACCTCGGAAAAACCGATGATGGCGTTCAGGGGAGAACGGAGCTCGTGTGACATGTTGGCCAGAAAATCGGATTTGGCCTGGTTGGCCGCCTGGGCAGCCACCGTGTAAGCCGTGATCCTTTCAATGACTTTTTTCGAAAAGCCGTTGAACAGGATAACGATCATCACCAGCAAAAAGGACAAAGCGGAGATGATGAAAGGGGTGGAGGCCTCGGGAAGATCGATCATACGGTCATAGAGAGTTTTAAGCAGCAAAAACAACAGCCCATAGATAATGAAGGTGATGATCGCCTTGAGTTTCCTGACTTCGTTTTCAAACTCAAGAACGGAATGCGGTGTTTTTTTTCGTTTCATCAAGAAGCTCCTTGGCCGGTCACCCCTGCAGGCGTTCGAAGATCTCTGCAAACTGCGGCGTCAGATCCAGGAAGGCAGTAAGAACACCCGGATCAAAGAACTCCGGTTTGATGCGTTCATTGCCCCGGCTGATCATATCACAGACGGTTTGATGGTCCATGGCCTGTTTGTAGGGCTTGGCGCTACGCAAGGAGTCGTAGCGATCGGCCAGGGAGGCGATCCTTCCAGCCAGGGGGATCTGTTCGCCTTTCAGCCAGTTGGGATAGCCGCTGCCATCCCAGTTTTCATGATGGCTGAGGGCGATGGCGTGAGCCATGGCCAGGCGCGGATGGTTGCCGATGATCTGCGCTCCAAAGCGGGTATGGGTGCGGATGATCTCCCATTCCTGAAAATTGGGCACGCCTTTTTTTTTCAGGATCTCAAGCGGAATGAAAATATTGCCCACATCGTGCAATTGCGACTGCAGTTGAATGGCTCGAGAAAAATTCTCGTTCAGGCCGAGACGGCGGGCCAGCAGGGCACAGAATTCTCCCACGCGCAGGACGTGGTTGTCGTTGTCAACATCATGGGAGGCGGCAGCCCGCGCCAGGGCATTTACGGTTTGGACGACATCCTCCTGGTTCTGCCGGGCCTGATCGGACAGTAATTTGAAGAGCAGGCTCTGCGTGGCCAGGGTGTTCAGGATCGCCGCGTCGTAGGCGCTGACTTCGCGACCGTAATTGGCGGCGAACACGCACAATTCGGCGCTTAAAAAACAAAAGATATTTTTTATCGGCGCCATGGGCAGCGGCTGGGCTTCCAGGCGCGAGACAAAAGCCGACAGGCCCTTGGCGGCAAATTCAGAACGAGCGGCATACAAAATGGCCGAATCCCCATCGCCCGGCAACTGCAGCGAATTCTGGGCGTCCAGCTCGAATTCGTGCCTGGTCAATTCCTTGAAAGGCGATTCATAATAATACCATTTCCAGCCCGAAACGGTACGAATGCTGACGATAAAGATCTGCGGCCGGTCGGCTGAATCGATAGTTTGGCGGATGATCTGGTTGACCAGGCGGTCAATATTGGGCATCAAGTCGAAACCCGCGGGATCAAGGATTTTAATGGTCTCATCACCGAATGCCGCCAGGCTGGTCACGCTGGCATAGGCCTGACCCAGTCGATCATGCAATTCTTTCATTTTCAGCAGCATCCTGATGCGGGCCAGCACCTCCCCCTGGTCGATGGGCTTGGAAATGAATTCTTCGGCCCCGGCCTCGATGCCCTTGATCCTCTCTTTCTTGACCTGCAGGCTGGTGATCATGATCACCGGGAGATTGGCGCTTGCAGGGTCTTCTTTGATCAGGCGGCAGACATCATAGCCGTTCATCTCCGGCATCATGATGTCCAGAAGCACCAGGTCAACTTTCTGCTCCCTGATCAACTCCAGGGCCTGGCGGCCGCTGTGGGCATGCAGCACTTCATAGCCCTGGGGAACCAGGAAAGCGTCAAAAAGCTTCAGGTTGACCGGCTCATCATCAACGCAAAGGATTCTCGGTTTGGCAACATTCATTTCCCCTCCCGATACACATCACGACTGAAGGCGGCCCGCTTGAGTATTTCCGTCCAAAAAGACCGGCGAGAATCCGCAACCACCGCCCACCCCTGTCTGTTCATTTTGATAGCATAAGAAAAAATAATTTGCAAGTCATCAGCTTTGTTTCCAACCGCCGCTGGATTTCCATTATGCCGTCAGTGCTTGATCATGATTGGCAACTTTGATCCAGGCCGGCCGGAAATTGATGAGGTCACGGATGATTTGTTCAACGGTTTTGCTGTCGCCGCCACGCTCTTTGCGGTTCGACTTGGCATACAAGCGGACAATGGCCAGGGCTTTCAGGTAGGCCAGGGTGTTTTCATACAGGAAATCGACCGACTCGCGGTTAGAATTGCTGTACAGCTGCTCGATATAATTGGAGTTCTGACTGTTGGTGATCGCGGACTTCAGTTCCTGCATTTCCTTGTCATATAGAGGTTTTATGAAGAATCCTACACCACCGCGGTTGAGATTGGTGAATTCCTGATCGTTGAATTTCTCATAGATCTCCTCAAAGATGCGCGGATCGACACGCTTGTGCCCGGCTACTTTGAGAAAATCCATGAACTCCTTGAGCAATTTTTTCTGCTGCTCGAGGCTCATCTGCTCAAGGCGCTCGGGCTGACCATTGTTGGTAAAGGCGATCACATGGCTGAGGAGCAGCAGTATCTTGAAGCCGCGTTCCTCGCGGACCGTGCGCTTGAACAATTCGCGGATCAGGTAGGCCTTCAGACCAGCCGCTCCGCCGTCGCGGAATTCGCTGGTCAGGTGGAAATTGCCACGATCGAGAATCGCGGCCATTTTACTCAAACAACTCCGGCCGTCCGCCGTAAAACGCTGGAGGGCGACTTCGAATTTTCCCGCCAGGTGGTCGACGGCCGCGGCATATTTCTGACGATCCTCTTCATTTTTCGGACCCGGCCAATTTTCACGGATATTAGCGGAATCAAAAGCCACTTCCCCTTTGGTCTCCTGCCTGGAGTCCATGGCGGCGGCCGGGGCGGAAACGATCTCCTTGACCCGCCTCTCGCCGTCGATCAGGCAAAACAATGGCGTTCCCGTAACCCGCACGCGCAGCATCATCACTTCCTCCTCGATCTTGTAGCTGCCTGGAGAGAGGATGGTCCCAATACCAACTTCACGATTGCTCGTCATCTTTTTTTCTTCCATATTGTGCCTCACACCTTTATACAGCAAGACCCGTGCCAAGCCTGCCATTTCAGCCAACTGCAATAATTGTCTCTTCTATCGCATACCTTCAAAGTATTTCAATCTTGCTCTCTCCCAACCCGCTTTTTTGAGCGGCATGCTATGGTTGCGACAAAAGGAGCAGGGAAACGGTGAAATTCCCGGAAACCACGTCTGGATAGGGTAAAAAACGGAAAAAGCGACATTGGCACGCACTGCAAAAAATGTCGCAGGGGTATGCCGCAACTTTCCCTTTTTCTTCCTCCCGCAAACAACTTGACAACTATTTAACTTATTTAGAACAGGGAATTACCTGTAGGCGGCCAGCGCTATTTTGCTGAAGTTTCAAGAAAATGCTCGATGCCAGCGAGAACCCACAAGCCGATTTCAGCCATGGCCTGTGCCCCGAGTGCCTGAAGAAGCTGTATCCGGATATTAAAAAATAACAAACAGGCCTTAAATTATCACTCCCGTTTCCTTGAAAGAAGAGGGTCGGGGGAGTTTGAAGAGTTCCGTCAACTCATCCCCTACCCCTTCTCTTCCCAAAGAGAAGGGGCTGAACAGCACTCCCCTCTCTTTCCCAAAGAGATACGCATCGCTATACCGAGGCTTCGCGAGGCCTTTGGCGATGCCATCCCGCAACGCGGGGGGTTGGGGGTGAGTTTGAAGATCTTCTCCTTACCATTCTTGACAATAGATATATAGATATCCTATTATAGTTAAATAGAAACAATTGGAGCGAAAACCACCTGGGTGCCCCGCGCAAGCAAGAGGAGAAGTGGAAATGGCTGAAAAGAAAACAGGAACCTCTCTTTCCACGAGACAGCCCCTGCCCTGGCCTCTATTATTCATTTTTCTGTTTCTGACCATGGCCATTGCCGGGGCCGGGTATTTTTATTATAAAACTCAAAAGCAGCGCGTCATCAAGGAGCAGATCGCCCAATTGCGGGCGATCGCGGACCTGAAAGTCGCCCAGATCGGAAACTGGCTTGGAGAACGAACGGCTGACGTCAGCCAGGCCAGCGATGAAGTAGAAACGGGCAAAGTCAAGCTGGGCGGTTTCCTCCTTGGCGTTGGCCACGGCTTCGCTTTTTGAGGAAATGAAATGGGGGTTCATTTTAAACGTCTCGGGAGTCAGTTAGGGGAGCAATGAATATATTTGCGGAACATCCGGATAAAATCTGCCCGGCATTTCAAAAACAAGAGTCTGTGATCAAGGATATTATAGATAATATTAACAGGTCTAAAGAATTAACAGAAAAGGCGAAATTTGCTGAAAAACTGCAAAAAGAAGTAAACACACTGCTTGCCTGTCCCGATTACTCCGGCAAAAAAACAGACTGCAAGAATTGCCATTGCAT
>JALHTJ010000183.1 GCA_022865785.1 Candidatus Aminicenantota bacterium | reverse complement strand
CTCAGTAGGACGGCGTCCATGGAGAAATCCCGGGCGATGGCCGGCATGGCGATATTCACCGCCGAACCCATCATCGGCGTCAGCAGCGAACTCAGCGTCGTTACCAGCAGGGCTACTCGTTGCTCGGACACATTTTCCATACTTACTCCTTCAAGTCACTCTTAATCACCTGGTTGCGGCCAAGGATAATTAGAGACTTTAACGCTCATTGTCTGCCGTTTCTACCTTCCCATGGCAGAGGCGATCAAACGCCCCGAAAAAGACCGGCGATGGGGATAACCTGGATCCCGTTCATTTCCAGATACTCTTCTCCGAGATAAAACAGGAAACCCTTTGTTCTCTGCGGCGCGTGGTTGACAAACTCCCGCAAGTGACTGATATCCCTTTTGTCGACCGTCTCGCTAGCTTTGATTTCAACGGCATGGACGATACCCCCGGCTTCGAAAACACAGTCGATCTCCCTGCCGCCGGATGTTCGGTAATAATAGAGCTGATCGGCCTTGATATATCCGAGTTTGCGGCGCTTTTCCAGCTCGGCAATGACGAAATTTTCCACCTGCTGGCCAATGCTCACCTGCTGGTTCATGGCGGTGATAATGCCGGTATCGCCAAAATAGATTTTGGCCGCCTTGATGAAGCGTTTGGCCGGGCCGTACTGATACCCATACAAAGGGAAAGTGAGCTGCGACTGGGTCAATATGTGCAAGTATTTTTTGGCGCTGGGGTAGCTCAGGCCCGATTCCCGGGAAAAGCTGGAGACTTCGACCAGAGAACCGAGCGAGCGGACCAGGTTGTGGAATATTGCCAGCAAGCCGGCCCCATGTTCGATGTTGCCCAGCTGCAACAGGTCACGGATGAAATAAGTGTTCTTGTAGTTTTCGATGAGTTCGATTTTTTCCACTTCACTTTCGCAAGCTACTATTTCGGGGAATTGTCCAAATTTCAGGGCCGAGGCAATTTTTCTGCGGGCGGCCTGCAGCCGTGGTGTTTGCAGATGTTCGCCGAAAAACGAATGGTCGGCATCCCCCTCTTCCTCACCCCAGCAGAGCGTGGGCAACGATTGAATGTGGATTCGCCCGGCCATGGAATCGGCCGCCGCGTCAAGCAATCCCAGCGTGCTCGAACCGCTGAGCAGGAACGTGGCGCCCTGGTTGTCAATGGCATATTTGACCGCCACGGTCAGGCGCGGACAGCGCTGAATTTCATCGATAATGGCATTTTTCCCCAAACTTTGGACAAACCCTTTCGGGTCTTTATTGGCCCAGTTCAACAAGTCGTAATCGTCGAGCGTGGCATAATGGAAGCCGGGAAATCGGGTTTTCAACAGGGTGGTTTTTCCAGCTCGCCGCGGCCCAACTAATAAAACCGATTTTTTTGGGGATAATGTTAGCCATCTTTTAAACATGTTTAAATTCTATCATGGATATTTCTAATGTCAAGTTCTAATATAACATTGATGTATTGCTCAGTCCAAGGATAAACCCATAGTAGCAAATATTTTATTAATATTTTTTCCAAAAATGCGGAGCCGCCAATCGATTTCTTTGTTTGGGACATTGTAATTTACAACTTGGAATTTATTTTTAATCTTGGATTTGTGATTTGGAATTTCATTTCAGGCCTGAGAGACATTGAGCGAAACTTTTCTATTTTGCGTGGTTATTCCAACGCCAAACAATTGATCACTTTTCTATGGCAAAAATGTAGTAAAATATATTATAATACTAATTAATGGTGCCGCCATGCCGAGCCGGGAGGTATTATGAAAACCATGGCCATGGGTTTGCTGATCATGCTGTTTGCCGCCGCAGAAATGCCCGCAAAAACAATCTATAAAGAACCCGCCCGCCTCATCCGTGTCATCAGTGCCGATACCCTGACCATTCTCTATAACGGCAAATGGGAGGAACTCAAGCTGATAGGACTGGACGCGCTGGAAACGACCTTGAACGACAAGGTCTATGAAGAAGCCTTGAGGGATTCCTCCAGCCCTGATGAAATCATCAGCCGTGGCATGAAAGCGTCAGAATTCGTCCAACGTTACCTCCGTTACGGCAGCCAGATCTGGATAGAGTTCGACGTGCAAAAACGCGACCGCTTTTACCGCCTGTTGGGTTATGTGTACCTGGCTGACGGGCGGATGCTGAACGAGATCGTTCTGCACCACGGCTTGGCCGAGTTGTTTCTGTTCCCGCCTAACCTGAGATACAGTCACCGTTTTCAGGAAATGAACCGTCTGGCCCGCTTGGAAGCCCTCAAGTCAAATACGGAATAATAACGATCCTTCAATTGCAATAAAAGAGCAAAGAACCCGGCGGACGCGCATTGGGAAAATCATCGGGCCAAGGCGGCAGGGGGCGCTCAATTTGATGGCATTGAAGGCGGCCTGGTCGAAAGGCCGGACGGTGACCGGTGCCGGAACCGCAGGGGTTTCATGTCAGGTTCAACTCATCTTTGAGCAGCCGGTGCAGCTTGCGGCGCAGGGCGTTGAAATTTATTTTTTTCACCCGGGGATGAACACGATTGGTCAGCAGGATCCATATGCGCTGTTTTTCCGCCTCCAGCCACAATGAGGTACCCGTAAAACCGTTGTGCCCGATAGCCCCCGCGGCCAACGCCCTGCCTCCCGAACTTTGCGGGGAGCGATTCATCAGGAAACCGATCGACCGCTGCTGCCTGTCCCAGGGAGTACGGTTCTGCCAGAAAAGGGCGATGGACTCGCGCTTCAACAATGTTGCGGTTTCAGGAAAAAATTCCAGACTTATTTTAAACAGATCGCGGCTACACGAAAACAGGCCGGCATTGCCGGCGCTGCCGCCACTGTAAAAAGAGTTGGCATCATGCACCTCGCCACTGATCAGTTCGCGGCGCCAGGGAAAACATGCCGCCGCGGCCTCATGTTCAACAGTACACATGTCCATTTCATAGCAATTGCCAATCTCGGTGGGAGCGCAGCGCGGTTTTTTTTCCGCCGGCACCAGCAAAAAAGTATCTCGCAATTTGAGCCTGTCTATGATCACGGCCTGGGCAAGTTCCCGGAAGCCGCTTCCGGAAACTTTTTCCAGCAGCCGCCGCAGCAAAATATAACCGATATCGGAGTAGGAAACCTGCGCCCCGGGCCGGGCAATGCCATGCAGCGCGGCAATTTGGGAGAGATCATCAAGGGGGCGATACAGGTAGAATGGATGCCAGGGCTTGAAACCGGCGCTGTGGGTTAGCAGCTGTTCCAAGGTGACCGTTAAGGTGCAAGCCGGAAAAAACCGGCGCACCTCGTCGTCAAGCCGCAATTGTTTTTTTTCAATCAGATAAACGGCCAGAAAGGCGCTGACCAGCGGTTTGGTCAGTGAAGCCAGATCATACAACGTGCCTGCCGGCAAAGGCTGGGGTTTGGGCCAAACGGCCTTGAGCCCGAAATGGCGGTCATAGAGAATTTTTCCGCCGCTGGCGGCCAGGATGGAGATGCCGGGAAATATTTTTTTTTCGATCTGGAAGCGAATGTACTGCTCAAGCATCCAGGACAGCTTGCAAGCGATCCAAGATGGACAGCGCCAACTGCAGCGCTGCCCGGCCGTCATGGCCGCTCACGTTAAAATTACCAGCGCCGGCAACGGTTTTATAAAAATTCAGCCAAAGATTGTAAAGCGGTTCCACATCGTCAATCTGCGGAATATTTTCCAGGATCTGCCCGTCACGCAGCTGGAACATTTTCACGCTTCTTTTTTTGTAATCCACGGAAAGGTAAAGGTTGTTCTGAAAAATACGCAGTTTACGGGTTTTCTCTTGTGAAACCCGACTGGCGGTCAGGTTGGCCACCAAGCCGGAATGAAATTCCAGCCGGACATTGGCGATATCGATTTTTTTGGAAATGATCGGCACGCCGCTGGCCCGAATCTCTTTGACGCCGGAGCGGTCCCACTGCAGGATGATGTCCAGGTCATGTATCATCAGATCCATGATCACGTCGATGTCCAGTGAACGGGGTGAAAAGGAACCCAGGCGCTGAATTTCAATGAAGCGGGGTTTTTCCACCAAGCGGCCGGCGTATTCGACCGCCGGGTTGAATCTTTCCAGGTGCCCCACTGCCAGAACCAGTTGTTTCTGCTCAGCCAGGGCAATCATCTGGTCGGCTTCAGCCAGAGTCTTGCTGATCGGTTTTTCCACCAGGACATGCTTGCCGTTCTCCAGGAAAAACCGGCAGATCGGATAGTGTTCAAGCGTGGGGGTCGATATCATGACCGCGTCCACATGCTCCAGCGCCTGCCTGTAATCGGCAAGTTTGATGATTTCCAATCCGCGACAGTTCTTTTCCAAATTATCAGGATTCACATCCGCGGCGCAGGTGATCCGCCACTGTGGCAGTTGACCTAATACCCGTAAATGATTGCTGCCCATGGCCCCGGTCCCAATCACTCCGATTCTCATGTTTTCCCCATCAAAACGATATTGTTTTTGCCGGCCCGTTCGATCATGTCGGCCTGGTCCAGCATCAGTGTCTTTTTTGCTTCCAGCACAAAAGCCGCAGCCCGGCATTCCTCAAGGATTCCCATGGTCTTCAACCCTACTACCGGCACATCGAAACGCATGTCATGACCCGGCCTGCTGACCTTGGCTACGACCAGGCCCGGACCGGCGATCTCTGCCGCTCTGGTTATGGTCCGGTCGGTGCCTTCCATGGCCTCAACAGCCACCACGGCCCGGTTTTTAACGCATATGGTCTGGCCGATATCCAGGGCAGCAATGCCCCAGGCTTTTTCCCAGGCGAATTCGATATCCCAGGCCAGGGCGTCCTTCACGCGGATTTGCGGCGTATAATTTTTTGCTTCCAGTAAATATTCCTTCAGGAAAAAAGTGGAATCCATGATTTCGATGCCTTCGTTCGAAAAAAAATCGGCCAGGGTGGCGAGCAACGAAGTAGTGGTTTTATCTTTGACCTTGGTCAGGAACCGTAAAAATTTTCCATCCATCGTCCAAATGGAAAAAATGGCCGCGTGCTTGACCCGGCCGATCATCAGCGCCCGGCGTACACCGTTCCACTTGAAAAAACGGATAACCCCACCCAACTGGCCGATAGAAAATTCAGCCCAGACATCGGCTTCCCGGGCAAGTTCGGGCAGCGCTAAGCCTTTCACGGCGGCGACAATGGTCTTTTTCCCCTGGCGCTGCGCCTCGCGGCAACTCAGCAGAGGCAGAACAGACTCCCCCGCGATTATTCCGACTGGTTCAATCATCAGAACGGAAATTCTTTAAGATCCCTCTTTTGGTTTTGCTGATGAAATCAATAATGACCTGGCTCTCATTCAGGCCGGGGTGATCCTCGCCAATCTTCTTGACAGCCTGGGTGGTATTCAGGTCCGAACGGTAGACGATGCGGAAGATATCCTTGATGTTCTCGATGAACTCCCTGCTGAAACCGTTGCGCATCATGCCGATGGAATTCGGTCCGTACAGGCTGAAGGACTCACGGCTTTGGGCCACCTTGGCAAAAGGCAGAATGTCCTGGCAAACAATGCTGTAGCCGCCGATATAGGCGTTGCGGCCGATGTGCACGAATTGGTGAACCGCGCAAAAAGCGCTCAACACGACGTAATCATCGATCTCCACATGGCCGGCCAGCGTGGCGCCGTTGCTCAAAATGACATGGCTGCCGATCTGGCAATCGTGGGCCACATGGGCATAAGCCATCAAATAGTTATCGTCACCGAGGCGGGTATGGCCACCGCCCTTGGGAGTACCGCGATTGATAGTTGTGAATTCCCTGATAATATTGTTGTCTCCGATGTGGACAAAAGTATCTTCACCCTTGAAGGTGATATCCTGGGGATCTGTGCCCAGGGAAGAGAATGGGAAGATCAGGCAATTCTTGCCGATTGTCGTGTTTTGGTCTATGGTGGCATGGTGCTTGATAACAGTGCTGTCGCCGATGCTCACCCCGGGGCCAATGACCGCGTAGGCATCTACCTGAACGCCCCGACCCAACTCGGCTTTGGGACTGATTACGGCAGTGGGATGGATCAGCGGCTGGTTCATTGCGTCACTATGCACATCAGGATCGCTTCCGCGGCAACTTGGCCGTCGACGAAAGCCTTGCCTTCGATCACGGCAAATTTCCCCCGGTCTCTCAAAACCAGCGCATCCATATCGAGCCGGTCACCGGGAACAACTGGTTTTTTAAAGCGGGCTTTGTCGATACCGGCAAAATAAGCGAAAACCTTCTGGCCGACAAACCGCTGCATCAAAAGCACGGCTCCCAATTGGGCCAGAGCTTCGATTACCAGCACTCCGGGCATGACCGGATTGCCCGGAAAATGCCCCAAAAAAAATTCTTCGTTGCCGGTGACATTTTTATAGCCTTTGATCGATTTTTCACCGTTGATTTCAGTGACCCGGTCCACCAGCAGGAAGGGATACCGGTGGGGTAATATTTTTTTGATGTCTTCCAGGGTCAGGATTCGGTTCATTTTTTAGGAGCAGCCGAAGCCGAGTCATAAGCCTTGACAACCTTGTCTGTGATGTCGATAGCGGGCTCGAAATACGTTACGCCGGCCGTGTTCAGGTCCAGGATCAGTGAAAAACCATCAGCTTTGGCGATCTTTTCAATGAGGGGCATCAGGTCGCGTTGGATGTTTTCGAATTCCTTTTGCTGTGCGGCCATGCTCTCTTTCTGGGCGTCTTCGGTAAAGCGCTTGATCTCGATCCTCTTGTTCTGCAGATCCAGGGTTTTCTTGTCCCGGGCATCCTGGTTCAGAGCGGGAGACATGGTTTCTTTTTCCAGGGCATCGATCGCTTTCTGCATGGTTTCATATTTTTTCTGCTTGGAAAGCTGCATGGATTTCAGTCTTTCAATGGCTTCCTTGCCCTTGAGAGAATTCTGCAGAACCTCCTGAGGGTTGATAATGCCGATCTTGACTTCAGCGAGAACAAACGTGGTCAATGCGACCAGGGCAAAGATCAGAAACAGGTTTTTTTTCATGCTAATCTCCTTTTTTTATGCTTAATAAAATGACGGTCCTACGGCGAATTTAAAGACAAAATGCTGGTCCCCGCTTCTCAGGACTCTGGGATTGTAGGCGAAGATCAGGCGGAAGGGTACGTTGAGCATGGGTACGAATATTTTCAGTTCTAGTCCCGCTGACGAATAGACATCTTTTAAATTTATGGGCATGCCGATATCGTAAGAGTTGCCGATATCATAGAAAAAGACAAAGGAAAATTGCTGGGTCAGGGGTATAGCGTATTCAAAGTTGAGTAAAATAGATTTGTTGCCGCCGACAACATTGCCGTTCTTGTCACGGGGGCCGAGATTGTAAATGTCAAAACCACGAATGGAACGTTCGCCGCCAAGGAAAAATTTTTCATAAAAAGGAATTACCTTGCCGCCGAACGGCTCCAGGCCTTCATACATGGCATGTATGCCCAGTACGTGCCTTTTCCATAAGGGCTGGAACCTGACCAACTCCAATTTCAGTTTGTGCAGATAGATGTCCCCGCCGAGAAAACCGCCGGAATAGCGGTAAGTGGCCAGGAATTTGTTGCCGGAACTGGGGAATATGGGCGAATCCACTGTGGAGTAGTACAAGGTGGGGGAAAGGGATGAAATTCTTCTCTTGCCCGCGGCATAATAATAAGAAGCATAAGAATTTATAAATTGGTAATCTTCATAGATATCGCTTATCGAAACATTTTGCAAACCATAAATAAGAGATGTGCCCCAATATTTCCAGAAGCGGGCCGAAGTGGAAATGTTGAAGCCTACGCTGTCCTGGGTATACATATACGGATAGCGAAACGAGGTTTTGAAGACGTCAATGCCGAAATTGGCCGGCAAATTGAACAGATAAGGCTCAACGAAAGCGAACTGGTAATTCTTGGCCCGGGTGCCGCTCTGCAGATTCAGAGTGAACGATTCGCCCATGCCCAGGAAATTCTGGGTCGAATAACCCAAAGCGATGAACCAGCCTTCATAACCGCTGTAGCCGACATTGAAATTGATCATTTGCCGATTCAGTTCCTTGACCTCGGCGGTGATGTTTATTTTCTGCGGGTCCTGTGGATCAGCCTTGATATCAGGCATTTTTTCAACGGTGACCAGGCCCAATTGTTTCATGCGCTTGATGGAATCCTCCAAGGCGTTGATGTTCAAGCGCCGGCCTTCGCGCAGGAACCATTCGCGGCGAATAACATGGTCTTTGGTGAAGGTGTTACCGGTGAATTCGAGCTTGCCCAGGTAAACAACTTCGTTTTCCTGGATATTGATGGTCAGATCTGCCGTCTGCTTGACCGGGTCCAGATTTTCGCTCGGCACGACCTGTGCATAAAAATAACCGATGCCGCCATAGAATTTCTGTATCTCCTCGATGAACTTGTTGCGCTTCTTGATGTCGTAGACCTGACCGCTTTTTATGGTGATCAGGCTTTTTAAAAAATCACTGCGAATGATCTTATTGCCTTCCAGGGCAATGTTTCCCACCCGGTAGCGCGGACCGAGCTCCACGGGGATGCTGATCCTGAGCATTTCCTGCAGCTTGCCGAAAACGGTTTTCTTGTTGATCATACTGAATTCGGGAGTTCCAACCTTTGCCTCCAGATAGCCTTTTTGCTGCAAGCGCAGCCGGATCTCCTCCAGGTCTTCGTTTATCTTCTCGTGATTGTAGACATCCTTGCCGCCGATATGGGAAATGATATTGTGGGTCTGGTTGTTCTTCATGCCCCGACTTAAAAAAGCGGCAGCAACCGATTTTTTGGTAAGCCCGGGGAACACCACGCTGGCGATCCTGGTTTTGGAACCAGAATTGACCTGAATGGTCAGAGCGATCTGGTCTTTTTCTTTCTTTTCATCGATGGTAACCGCTGCCTGGTTGTAGCCCTTCTCCAGCAGCATGTCGGTGATGATCTTTTTCACCTTACGGATCTTGGCCGGGCTGTAATAAGAAAAAGCCTGCAGGATGATGCTGCTGTTTTGCAGTTTTTCAGTAATATCACTTTCCTTGACTTTTTTTCCGGTTTTGTAAGTAACGGAAGAAATCAATGGATTTTCAACCAGGACGAGGCGCACGATCTTTCCGCTGTCGCCATTTTCCGATTCAATGCGGATATCTTGAAAAAAACCTGTTCCCCACAAAGCCTGGAAATCAGCCTTCAGTTTTTGCGCGTCATAAACACCGCCTTCACGTGACTTCAAGTAGAATTGAATGGTTTCACGGGAAACCTTTTTGTTGCCTTCAATTTGAATCTGTTGGATGATATCGGCGCTCAAAAATTGGGCGGCCAACAATACCATCACCAGTAACGGCAATTTTTTAAACATTAAAACCTCGCAAAAAATGGACTGAATGTAATTTTATAGCATATTTCTTTATAAAATTCAATTGTCCTTACAAACTATTAAGACGCTGGCAAATCCAAGAAAGATTCTTTAATTTTATCATTGACAGCCGACAATAAGTATGTTATACAAAATTATTCGGAGGAAATGGATATGCCGATTTACGAATATAGATGCTCAAAATGCGCCAAGACCTTTGAGGCCCTGCAGAGCATCACGGCTGAACCAATCCGCAAGTGCATATATTGCCAGGGCAGAACCAAAAAGATCATTTCACTGAGTTCTTTCCAGTTCAAGGGCAAGGGCTGGTATATTACTGACTACAAAAACAGCAGCGGCAACGAGGAAAAAAGCGCTCCTGCAAAAAAACCTGAAAATAAAAAAACAAAAAATGCGAACATCAATTAGCCTTTCCATCTCTCCCCCCTTAATATAATCATAACCCCCACCTAAAAAAACACCCCCCCCGCTACATGGGGGGGGCTCGCCTTTTTCGGAGTAAATTAAAAAGGTAAAAGGAAAAAGCTAAAAGTAAAAAGTGAAGAAACGAACAATTATTCGAAATATCCCATCACAACCTTCTCCAACAACAGGGATATTATTCACCGGCTATAGAAATTTTTTCTCATACTTTTACCTTTTTCCTTTTTACTTTTTCCTTTCAAGCTCGGCAGCGGTTTTTTCGAGGATGATGGTCACCGGACCATTGTTGACCAGATGGACATCCATCATGGCTCCGAATTCGCCTGGAGCGACCGGCACAAACTTGGCTAGAAGGACATTGAAGCTGGAATACAGCGCTTCGGCTTTTTTAGGATCCTCAGCGTTCGAAAAATCGGGCCGGCGCCCTTTTTTGATGCGGGAAGCCAGCGTGAACTGCGAAACGGAAAGGATCTCACCCCTGATCTCCTGAACGCTCAAGTTCATTTTTCCCTCTTTATCGGCAAAGATCCGCAGGTTGAGAATCTTGTCGGCCATGAATTCAATCTCTTTTTCCCCGTCCCCTTTCTCGATGCCGACCAGTAAAAGGATTCCTGTTTTGATGCGCCCTACCGTGCGGCCGTCAATTTCGACGCTGGCTTGCGAAACCCTCTGCACAACTACGCGCATGGGGTTCACCAGGGACTACCCACGGGGGGTAGATCTTTTTTTTCAACACGGGGGACCATGAGCGGGTCAACCTTGCGCAAGAGCAGCGGCGAGTCGGAATCAATGAGCAGTTTCTCATCGCCCTCCCCGTTGTCTTCCTTCACCAGCCAGGTGGATGGCTCCAGCACCCGATAACTGCCGCGGCAGACTAGCCAGGCACGGAAAAAACGCCCGGTCAGCTCCAGACGCAGGCGGACGATCTCCAGGCGGGCAGCCCCCCAAGAAACGCGGTTAATGCAATCAAGTAATTCAGGCAGCTGAGCGTCCAGGGCGATACCCAGCGGACGGCTGGCCAGCCGTTCCCCGGCTGCCGGGTTCATCGGGAACACGCCGTGCCAGGGATAGCGCTGCCAGGAATCAACCGCTTTAAAACTCTGGCGGATATCATTCTCTTGAAGCTTTAGCCAGGCGGTCAATCCAGGCCGCTCCGGGCCGAATGCATCCGCTTCGCCTAAGACCATGAGATTAGCGATGCCTTTTGTCCGGCCCTGCAGGTCAGAATGAGCCAACCTCAGCCAGGCATCGTCGTCTTCAACCCGGGGCAGAGCTCGAAGCAACTCGCCCCTATCGCTCGCCAGCAGTGAATTTTCTTGCTCGTCAGGGAACTCGAACTTGCCGGCCATGGCACTGTAATCCCTGATCCGAAACTCCAGGTCGCTCCGCTCGCGGCGCAGCCGACCCAGTTCCTTGACGGTCGGGTACCAGTCCAGTACGGCGAAAGCCGCCAGAACAGCCAGTATGGCCAGGAATCTCAGCAGAAAACGCGCCAGTTTCCCCGTCATCATGACAACTCCGCCCGGCCGTTGATGACAAAAACGCGCCCACCGCTGACGTCAACACTGGGGCTCGCCGGGGAGGGCTTGGCCTGGAAGACTCCGGGGAGATCCCTGAGTCTTTCAAGAAAAAAGGCGAGCTTCCGCCGTGCAGCCTTCGGGCCGGCCGCTACGACCTCGATAGTGAGCTCAAAGCCCAGGTCGTGCAGGCCCAGGTCGATCTGAATGGCCAGCAGCCGTACAGGCGGCTGAGAGATTTCGGCGATGCGACGGATGAGGTCGGCTGTGGCATACGATGCCGACGCAGGATAACCCAGGTAAAACCGGGACATGTAGAAGCGGGCGCGCTGGGCCTTGGACTTCTCCACCGGTTGGGTGACCGCCAGCATGGCCTCCTGGTCGCAGAGCCCCTGCACGTCTCCTTGGCGGCGTAATTTCGCGGCATGCAGCAACAGCGAGACTAGTGCCAGGGCCAGGAGAAAAAAGAACGGCCAGCGGCGCCGCTTGCGGACGGGGCTGTTCATTTCCTCCGCCATGCTTCTTGCGAATCAGCCGGGGATGACCTTCAGGAAAACTCGGCGCTGGCGCGGGCCGTCGAACTCGCAAAAAAAGATCCCCTGCCAGGAACCGAGGAGCGGCTCATCGTTATGAACGATCAGGGTTTCCGACGCACCCACCAGGCTGGAAAGGATATGTGCCGGCGAATTGCCCTCGGCGTGGCGGAAATAATCCTGCCCTGGCAGCAAGTGCTTGAAAAACTCACCGATATCACGGGGAACGTCAGGATCGGCGTTCTCGTTGATGGTTACGCCGGCCGTGGTATGCGGGCTGAAGATCAGCAGCATGCCCTCCCGGCACTTTGCCGCACGCACGAACTCGCGGACTTGCGGTGTGATGTCGATGAATTCGATTTTTTGAGTACTCTTGACCTCAAAGGTCTGATAACCGCTCATGGTTCCTCCCCCATTTCCTTTTCTCCAAAGACAGCTGCCTGGAAAACCTCGATCTGCACGCCTTTTTCCCATTCGTCCGGAGCCAACCCGGCTTTGCGGCAACCATAGGAGATATATTGCTCAAGATCCCATTTCTGCTCGACCGGAACCTGGGGCAGCAGCAGGCCGCGCTGGGATCCCTTGCTGATGATGATCCCGTCCCGGCCCAACTGCACCTGGTTCGGGCCAGCAACTTTTTGGGGAACAGTCAGCACCGAGATTTCAATGTCAAGTTCTCCGAGTTCCGCGCTGCTGACTGCCGGGAAGCGCGGATCTTCGCTGGCGGCGGCGATGGCGTTGTCCACAACCGCTTCTCCCAGAGGTTTGTAAGGCAGGGGATAGCCGATGCAGCCGCGCAATTCACCTTTGCGGTGCAGGGTGACAAAGACCCCGCGTTTTTCCAAATAAATTGGTTTGGCCACGGGCGGAGCGACGCGCCCCTCGCCAGTCAGGTATTTTTTTATAGAGTTTCGCGCCAGAGCCAGAAGTTCTCTTTTTTCCATACGGGTCAGATCCGCCATGCGCCCTCCTTCTTTTCCAAAAACGGCACCAGGTGAACTTTGCGCTGGGAAAATAAAAATTCACAGGTGAACATTTGGATCTGGTCGCGGCTAATGGCCATGATCAGGTCAAGTAAAAACCAATCCAGAACGAAGGGGCGCCTGCGGCAAAAAAAAACTCCCTGCAGCCGTTGTTGGTATTTTTCGCAAACCGCTCCATAGACGGTGCTCGCGTTTTTGCGGTTAAAATCCATGGCCAGCAATTGTTCGATCAAAACGAAACGGCCTATGGTCGACCCGATCAAAAATCCCGTCCCCCGGTAACCGGTCGCCCGCAGGACTTCGATTTCCTTCAAGGCTGCCGGCGTTACTTGCACGTTCATAGGAGTTTATTACCACATCGGCGGCTTTTAGACAATATCAGTGATAGTGTCAGTGTCAGTGTCAGTGATAGCAAGGCATTACATCGAGATCATCTTCCTTTCCGATCTTTCCGAGGTCGATGCTTTTTTTTCGATGGATTTCGCTTGATTTTCTTGCTGACACTGTCACTGGCACTGGCACTCGTTCATTTCTTCTTCAGCTCGTCTTTTACTTTTTTCCAATAGGCCAGGCGCTCACGGATGTTTTTTTCGAAACCCATGCCGCTGGGCTCGTAAAACCCGCGCTCCAATACCCCAGCGGGCAGAGTAGGCAGCAAAGAAGTTTTTTCAGGGCAGTCGTGGGCATAAATGTAATCCTTGCCGGCCCCCTTGCCGGCAGCGATAAAGTTGTCGGGATTGACGATCTGCAGAGGCACGGGCAGGAGCTTATATTTTTCGGCGATCTCCTTCATTTTTCCGTCGCTGCGGTAGAGGGCGTTGCTTTTAGGGGCCAGGGCCAGGTAGACGGCCGCCTCGGTCAGGAACAGATCGCCTTCGGGAGAACCGAGGAATTCGTAGGCCTGCTTGGCG
>JALHTJ010000182.1 GCA_022865785.1 Candidatus Aminicenantota bacterium | reverse complement strand
CATTGAGCAGGTCGACCCAATAAACCGTGGTGTTCTCTTTCAACTTTGCTTCCAGCAATGGTGTGAGCGGTCTGCGGTTGGCTTTGCGCGCGTCCCGCTCCTGGAAGCGGGGGTCGGTCTTCAGTTCCGGCAGGCCCAGGGTGTCGGCCAGGTCTTCCCATTGTTTTTGCTGGTTGGCGGCAATATTGATATAGCCGTCCTTGGTGACGAAGGTCCCGGAAGGGGCGGCGGTAAAATTGTCGTTGCCCAGCAGCACCGGCTGCTGACCGCCGATGAGCAGGTTGGCCGCCACCCAACCCATCAAGGGCATGATGGAGTCGAGCAGGGACACGTCGATGAACTGCCCCTGGCCGCTGACTTCACGATGATACAGGGCGGCCATGACGGCAAAAGCGGCGTTCAGACCGCCGACCGTGTCGCAGACAGGGAAACCGCAGCGCAGCGGATTCAAGCGTTCGTCGCCGTTGATGGCCATGACGCCGCTCAAGCCCTGGATGATCTGGTCATAGGCTGGTTTAAAGGCGTCGGGGCCGGTCTGGCCGAATCCGGAAATGGCGCAGTAGATCAGCTTCGGATTGATCTCGGTCAGCTTCTGGTAGGAAAAACCCAAACGCTCCATGACCCCGGGCCGGAAATTTTCCACAAGCACATCGGCCGTCTTTACCAGTTTTCTGAAAATTTCCTTTGCTTCCTCGACTTTTAGATTCAGCGTCAGCGACTTTTTATTGGCGTTCTGGGCCAGGAAGCTGGTCCCCATCAGCTCCTTGTTCAGGCTGGAAACGTTGCCCAGTTTGCGGGCCAGGTCACCACCTTGGGGATTTTCCACTTTGATCACTTCGGCCCCCAACAGTGCCAGGTGCATGGTGGCAAAAGGTCCGGAAAGGACATTGGTCAGGTCAAGGACCCTGACTTTCTCCAGTAATTTCATTTTCACCCTCCTCGTCTATGCCTTGTAAAAATGGATCAGCGAACCCGCTTTCAGGATTGAACCGGGCAGCTCGCGGTTGAAAAAACTGCCGATGTCGCGGGCGGTTCCCATAAGTTTGTCCAGGTTGATGCCCAGGACCAAGTCCTGGCGTTGCAGCGAATGCACGAGATCTTCGGTGCAGACATTCCCGGCCGCCACTTTGGTGAAGGGGCAGCCGCCCAGGCCGCCCAGTGCCGCTTCAAAGAATTTCACGCCGGCTTTCAGGGCGGCATAGCAGTTGGCCAGGCCCAGGCCGTAAGTGTTGTGGAAATGGCAGGCCAGTTCTACCTGACCGTCGCGTTGCAATATTTCAGCATAAAGAGATTCAACCTGCTGCGGATAGGCGTGCCCGGCCGTGTCGGCCAGGCTGATATTGCGGATGCCGGCTGCCAGGTACCTGTCCACGATGGAAAATATTCGCTCTTGGGGAATGGCGCCTTCAAAACCACAGCCGAATGCCGACTGAATGGAGACCTGTATCCGTTTCTGTGCCTTCATGGCTGCCTGGGCCATGGCAATGATCTGTCCCACGGCTTCCTCGGTGCTTTTGCCCGTATTTTTGCGGCTGTGGGTATCGCTGGCCGAAACCCCCATGCAGAACATGTCCACGCCGCAGGCCATGCCCCGCTCCAAGCCTCTTTCGTTCAAGACCAGGCCGGAAAAAACCGTCCCGGCCGGCTTGTTGTGTTCCTGGGCAAAATGCCCGAACAGCTTGTCCGTATCGGCCATTTGCGGGACCTTTTCGGGATTGACGAACGATCCCAATTGGATCATATCGATACCGGAAGCAAGCAGGCCATTCACCCATTCGATCTTTTTTTCCAGGGGCACGGTCTGCTTTTCGATCTGCAGGCCGTCCCGCAATCCCACTTCATGGATTCTTATTTTATTCATTTGGCAATCTCCCCAACTGTGTTTTCGCAGCCCGAATCGCAGGCCCGCAGGAGCTACAATTTTTCGGCAACGGCCTCGGCCATTTCCAGGGTCTTGCTGCCGCCCCCCATGTCATACGTGCGCACCTTGCCCTCGGCGATAATCTCGGCCACGGCCTTTTCGATCCTGGCACCCATCTCTTTTTCGCCAAGCCAATCCAACATCATCTTGGCCGCCAGGATGGTGGCGATGGGGTTGGTCTTGTACTGGCCGGCGTACTTGGGCGCCGAGCCATGGGTGGGTTCGAAAACGGCCAGTTTCTCGCCGATGTTGCCAGAGCAGCCGAAGCCCAGGCCGCCGACCATCTGGGCGCAGAGGTCGGAAACGATGTCGCCGAACATGTTGGTTGCCACCAGCACCGAGTAATTCTTGGGGTTCTTCAGCAGCCACATGCAGATGGCGTCGATGTTGGCGTCGTCCATTTGGATGCCCGGGAAGTCCTTGGCCACTTCCTTGCCGATTTCGAGGAACAGTCCCTCAGTGGCGCGCACGACGTTCGCCTTGTGGATAACGGTGACCTTGGGGTAGCCATGCTTCCTGGCGTATTCGAAGGCGGCGCGAATGATGCGCTCCGAACCCTTGCGGGTGTTGATCTTGCAGGTGATGGCATACTGGTCCAGAGGGACATCCTTGAAGGCGGCGAAACCCTTGGCGTTCTTCAGCAGCACATCCTTGACCTCCTGCGGCACGGGGTTGAATTCCACGCCCGAGTAGAGGTCCTCGGTGTTTTCGCGGAAGATCACCAGGTCGATCCCCTCCTTGTAATTGATGGGATTGCCCGGGTAGGCCTTGCAGGGACGCAGGCAGGTCCAGAGGTCGAACAATTGGCGCATACGCACGATCGGCGAACGGTAGACCAGCCCCTTGCCCTTCAACTCGGGCACCAGCTCGGCTTCAGCCGCCTTGACCGGCTTGGAGGTGATGGCGCCGAACATGGCGGCGTCGACACTGCTCAGCAGGTCGATGGTGCGCTGTGGGAAGGATTCGCCCTCCT
>JALHTJ010000181.1 GCA_022865785.1 Candidatus Aminicenantota bacterium | reverse complement strand
TTCTCCACCATCGCCGTCAGCATAATCCGTTAAAATCTCTTTGAAATTTTTTCTTCACTCTTCTCTCTTCACCCTTCACCCTTCCCCCTTCACCCCTCACGCGTTACGTGTCAAGGATAATTGCCGGGGAGATCCTTGTGAGGTATAATAGCCTTTAATTTGAGGAGGACCAGCCAATGATCAACGAAGCGATCTTCAGAGAATATGATATCCGCGGCCTGGCAGAAACTGAATTGGCCGACCCGGTGGTGGAACGCATTGCCATGGCCACGGCGGCCCTCTATGTGCGTGAGGGAAAACGGGAGATTGCCATGGGCATGGACGGCCGACCCAGTTCCCCCCACATTAAAGATATTTTTAGTCAAACCCTGGCCCGTTTCGGCCTGCAGGTCACCGATCTGGGACTGGTACCGACACCGGTGGTTTATTTCGCGGCTTTCCGGCACAAAATGGATGGGGCCGTTATCATCACCGCTTCGCACAATCCATCCGAATACAACGGCTTCAAGATAATGCTCGGCACGGCGGCACTTTACGGAGAACAGATCAAGGAGATATACCGCTTGGCCTGCGACGGGCCTTATGCGGCTGAAAAAAAAGGCAGCATCAAGCAAAAGGATATTTTGCCTGAATACTTGGCCTATATCGAAGAAAATATCCAATTGAAAAAAAAGATCCGGGTGGTCATTGACGGCGGCAACGGCACCGGCGGCATCACCGCTCCCGAGCTGTACCGCCGGCTGGGTGCCGAAGTCACGCCGCTCTATTGCGATGTGGACGGCCGTTTCCCCAATCACCACCCCGACCCCACCGTGGTCAAGAATCTGCAGGACCTGATCGCCAAGGTAAAGGAAACCGGCGCCGACCTGGGCATCGGCCTGGATGGCGACGCTGACCGCCTCGGTGTGGTCGACTCCAGGGGGCGGATACTCTGGGGTGACCAGCTGCTTATTATTTACGCCCGCGATATCCTTAAAAACCATCCGGGCGCCAAGATCATCTCCGAGGTGAAGGCCTCGGAAGTCCTGTACTCCGAGATCAAAAAGTACGGCGGCATTCCCATCATGTGGAAGGCGGGGCATTCGCTGATCAAAAAGAAAATTTTCGAGGAAAACGCCCTGGCCGCCGGCGAGGTCAGCGGCCATATTTTTTTTAACGACAAATGGTTCGGTTTTGACGACGCGGTCTATGCCGGGGCACGACTGCTGGAAATTTTGGGCAATTCCGGGCAAACCCTGGCCGAGATTTACGACTCCATCCCCCAGGTTTTCAATACCCCCGAAATCCGCGTCGACGCCGGCGATGAAATCAAATTCCGCATCGTGGACACCATCCGCGAGCATTTCAAAAAAATACTTCCGGTTATCGACATAGATGGCGCCCGGGTCAAGTTCCCGCACGGCTGGGCGCTGGTCCGGGCTTCGAATACCCAGCCGGCGCTCGTGGTCCGCTACGAGGCCGATTCAGCCGAGGAGCTGCAGAAGATTCAGAGCCAGGTAGACGAAGTCATCCGCAGTGTCAAAGCGCAAATAGGAAGTTGACTTGCCGTTCGTCCTCAAGATCATCCTGCTGGCCCTGGTACAGGGATTCACGGAGTTTTTTCCGGTAAGTTCCAGCGGCCACCTGCTTGTTTTCCAGAAGATCCTGAACTTCACCACCCTGCCGCTCATTTATGACATTTTTTTTCACTTGGGTACCCTGCTGGCGGTGGTGATTTATTTTTTGCGGGACCTGAAACCCCTGGTGCTGCGCTTTTACGAGAAGAAGAATTTCCACATGCTGCTGCTGCTGGCCACCGCCACGCTGCCCACGGCGGTCATCGGTTTCGTTTTCAAGGGTTTTTTTGAAAAGGTGTTTGAAGAACCGACCTACCTGGGATATTGCTTCCTATTCACCGCGATCGTGCTCCTGGCCACAAAATACCTGCGCCTGAAAAAGATCGCCATGTTCCCGGCCGCGTTCATCATCGGCGTCTGCCAGGGCATCGCCATCCTTCCCGGGGTTTCCCGCTCCGGCCTGACCATTGCCGCGGCGCTTATCCTGGGGCTGGGATTTGAATTTTCCTTCCGCTTTTCCTTTCTGCTTTCCATCCCGGCCATCCTTGGCGCCTTGCTGCTCGAAGCAGACAGGATCCCCTGGCAGGGAGGCCATTGGCCCCAACTGCTGCTCGCCGTTCTGGCCGCGGCTTTTTTCGGCTACCTGGCCCTGGGAATGCTGAAAAAGATAATGGTCCGTGAGAAGTTTCACGGTTTTGGAATGTATCTTTTGGCCGCGGGGATATTGACCCTGCTGTTTCTTTAATCCCGAAGCCGCAGCCAAGCCATCATCTCGTTGTGATCAGGATTTCACCTGCAGCTGTTGGCGGACCATTTCGGTAATGGTGCGGAAATCGATCTTGCCGCTGCCCATCTTGGGAAAATCTTCCAGAATCACGAATTGCTTGGGCAGGGCGATGGCCGGGAGTTCTTCGGCCATGGCCTTGAGTATTTTTTTCTGGTTAACCTCTTTATTCAAGGCGGCGACGATCCTGGCCCCTTTCAGCGAATCCGGAACTTCAACCACACAG
>JALHTJ010000027.1 GCA_022865785.1 Candidatus Aminicenantota bacterium | reverse complement strand
TCATGGAAAAAAACATCATTCTCAAAGGCATCCGCACCAACAATTTGAAAAACATCGACGCCGCCATTCCCTTGGGAAAAATCACCGCCATCGTCGGCGTCAGCGGCGCCGGCAAATCGTCGCTGGCCTTTCACACCCTTTACGCCGAGGGCTACATCCGTTACATTGAATCCATTTCTCCGTACATCCGGCAATTTCTCGATCAGATCGCAAAGCCGGATATCGACCGGATCGACAACCTGCCTCCGGCTATCGCCTTCCGCCAAAAAAAACCGCACAAAAATCCCCGCTCCATCGTAGCCACGGCTTCCGACATTTTCGATTATTTGCGTATCCTCTACGCCAAGATCGCCGATTTTTACTGCCCGGGTTGCGGCGCTAAAATAAAAAAATTCAGCATCGATGAAGTGGTCCAGGAATTACTGGCGCTCGGCCCCGGCCAGCTGCAAGTTTGTTTCTCCTATAAGGGAGACATCCCATTCCTGATCAACCGCGGCTACACTTTTCAGGTCCGGGACGGTCACAGCACCGGCATCGACGGCAAAAACAAGAACAAGCCGATATTGGTGCTTATCGACGAACTGGAAAATCAGCCGCAAGACCGCAGCCGCATTTTCGAAGCGGTCGACAGCGCCATGGCCATGAGCAGGAACATTATCACGGTTTTTCACAACCGCAAACCCCGCCATTTTCCGTTCGGTCTCTTCTGCCCCCGCTGCCAGCTGGAATATGAAAGCCCCGATGAAAACCTGTTTTCCTTCAACAGCGCCCGGGGCGCCTGTCCGGAATGCAAGGGTTTAGGTGACGTGACGGCCATCGACCCGGACCTGGTCCCCTGTCCGGCTTGCGGCGGCAGCCGCTTCAACCCCCTGGTTTTGTCATTCCGCATCCAGGGGCGGACCATCGCCGATTTTCTGGCCCTGACCATCGGTGCCGCCAATGACTTCATCAAGACCCTGGACAAAAACTGTTATCAGAATAAAATTGCCCCTGACGTTTTCACTGAAATTGCCGCCAAACTGAAATTCCTGATCCAGAGCCGCCTGCACTACATCCCGCTGAACCGGCCGACATTCACCCTTTCCAAGGGCGAACATCAACGCATCAATCTGGCATTCATTATGGGTTCCACCCTCTCCGATTCGCTCTTGATCATCGACCAACCTTCGGCCGACCTGCACCCGGCCGATTATGAAAAGATGAATTTTTTTCTGCAAAAACTGAAGAAAAACGGCAACACCATTGTCCTGGTCGAACACAATCCGCGCCTCATCCATTATGCCGACCACGTTATCGAACTGGGGCCGCGCGCCGGCAGCCAGGGCGGCCGAGTCATCTTCAGCGGCAGCAAAGAGGAATTCTTCCATTCGCAAACCACGATAACCCAGAAATATTTCCGTATTAAAGCGCAGATCTCCCCTGAAAATAAATTTGCACCCGGTTTCATGACTTTCAAAAACGCCTGCGCTCACAATCTGAAAAATTTAAGCCTGCAAATTCCCCGCCAGGCATTGACGGTTATCGCCGGGGTCAGCGGGGCCGGCAAGAGCACGCTTTTATATGATGAGATCTATCTTAAAAACAAGCGCATTCCCGGCATCAGTGAAACCGTTCACATCGACCCGGGGATCAGCCACATGCGCGGCAGCACCAATATCGCAGGTTTTTTTGATGTCTTCGCCCCGATCAGGGAATTCTTTGCCGCTTTGCATTCCAGTCGCCTGCTCGGGTACCTGCCCGGTCACTTCTCGTTCAATTCGCCCTTGGGACGCTGCCCGGAATGCAAGGGCCGGGGATATCTGGAAATCGAAATGCAGTTTTTGCCGGCCGTAAAAACCGTTTGCAGCCATTGCCGCGGCAGCGGCTACGCCCCCGATGTGCTGAAAATCACATACAAAAACAAAAGCATTGCCGACGTTCTGACCCTGAGCGTCAAAGAGTTCAGCGGCGCCTTGGGTTCAGCGATTCCGCAAATCAAGGCCGTTTTAAGCAACCTGCAGGACAATGACATGGGCTACCTGCAATTGGGGGAAAAACTTGGCAGCCTGTCCACGGGCGAACTGCAAAAACTCAAATTGCTTAAATACTTGAACCAGGAAAAAGCGGATATGCTGTTCCTGCTGGATGAACCGTCCTTCGGTCTGCACGGCTATGACATCGACGTGCTCCAGAAACTCATCGCCCGGCTGCTGCACAACCGCAACACCGTGGTGGCCGTCGAGCACAATCTGGCCCTGATCGCCGCCGCCGATTATGTTGTCGAGCTCGGTCCCGAGGGAGGCGCCAGGGGCGGGCAGCTCATTTTCAGCGGCAGCCCGGCCGCCATGCTGCGGAGCAGGAAATCGCTGACCGGACAATATCTGAAAAATTATTTAAAAAACACTTGACAAAAACATATTATCAAACTAAATAAAGACAATATTAAAACTGAAAAGGAGTGATTGCCGATGGAACAGTTGGAAATCATATCGTGGCAAACGCTTGATACGCTAAAAGCCGCAGCTACCAAAGTCATAGAAGTGATCGGAGACCTGGACACAGATGAGCACATGTCGATTTTTTGTTACATCGAGGACGACTATCTGGAACTTTTCTATAGTGAGTTGGATGCCAATTTCATCCGCCATTATGAAGATGAAGATGAGTTTTACAAAGCCATTGAAACCCGTAAAAACGAATTCGGCGAAGAGGGTTTCGAAACCATGAACTATTACGAAGGAGATGATAATTTCGGCGATGAGGAATCCGAAGAGGACCTGGATGGTTTCGATTTAAAGGATGACGAAGAGGACGAGGATTACTAAGCGACGGCAAACCATTCAAGCCGGAGCCTGAATGTCAAAAAATCTTCCCGAGAAGGAAAGCAAGAAAAAGTGGATCGATTATTCTTCGGTTGGCATGATGTTTCCAGCCTCCATTCTTGTCGGTTTCACTATCGGCTATTTATTGGACAAATGGCTGAAAACCGATCCTTATCTCACCATTATTTTTATCATTTATGGAATCCTGGCCGGTTTTTTCAACCTTTTTTCCGTAACGCGCCCACATGAACCAAAAAAGTGATGATAATTTATTCAAAACCCTTATAGGCATTACTGCCGGCGCAGAAATACTGGCTGCTGTTTTGATTTTTGTTTTTACAAAAAACGTCATTTATAGTATAATTTCCCTTACGGGCGCCGCTATCGGTATTACCGGCTTTTTCATACTGGTCCGGCTCACAAACCGCGTACTTGAAAAAGGCAAGGACAAAACGATGTTTTTCTTAACGAGCTTGGCGAAATTGTTTATCATTACCGGAACATTTTTCATCATCCACCGCTTGGCCAAGAACGGCATTGTTTTTTTCGTCCAGGGACTGGCGATGATTTATTTGGGTATTGTCGGGGCAGGAATTCAGCGTCTATGCAAAAACCTTTTCCATGGAACATAATCCCTTATTCGCCGTCTGGATCAATTGGCTCCTGAAATCCACCGCCGCCATTGCCGGCATTCATTTCAAAGGCGATCCCCTTCCCGCCCATGTGATCATGGCTATGATCGTCACCCTGATCCTGGTGATTTTTTTTAAACTCGCCGTAAAAAATCTTGCCATGTTCCCAACCAAAATGCAGATCCTTCTGGAATCCATTTATATGATTTTCCGCAACATAGTTGACGACATGATCGGCAGGGAAGGACGCAAATTCATTCCCGCCCTGGGCACCTTGGGGCTGTTCATCGCGCTTTCCAACCTGCTGGGGCTTTTGCCAGAAATGGCCTCGCCGACAGCCAATCTGAACGCCCCGGCCGGCTGCGCTATTTTCATCTTTCTGTATTACCACTCGCAGGGAGTGAAAAAACACGGTTTTTTCGGTTACTTGAAAACATTTACCGGACCGGCCTGGTGGCTGGGCTGGCTGTTCACACCCATAGAAATCATCTCCCACTTTTCCCGGCCCTTGTCGCTGACCGTCCGGCTTTTCTGCAATATTTTCGGTGAAGACCTGGTGATCATCACCCTGGTCGCACTGGTACCTTTTTTCGCGCCACTGCCCATGATGGCCATGGCCATCTTCACATCCTTACTGCAGGCTTATATCTTCATTATGCTGTCGTCGGTATATCTGGCCGGCGCCATCGCTTCGGAACACTAATAATAGGAGGAAAACGCTTATGAGAAAAAAATCATTCCTGGTCGTTGCCGGACTACTCACCCTGACAGCACTGCTGCCGGCGCAGGGTGTGGAAAAATCCATGCCGCCCACATCCTTGTTTTTTTGGACCATCCTCTGCGGCAGCATTTGCCTGACCGTGGCCGCTATCTTTGGCATATTTGGCCAGTCCAAGGCTTTTTGCAATGCATCAGACAACATAGCCCGCAACCCGGCCTCTGCCGATTCCATCAAGGGCCTGCTGATCATCTCCCTGGCCCTGATGGAGTCCCTGGTCATCTATGTTCTGCTCATCGATCTGATTCTGTTTTTCGTCAATTGGGGCAAATACACGGTCCGTTGATTTTGCGATAACAGGAAAGGCCCTGGCGCCTTCCCTGTTGTCAGACAATGAAAAACAAGAAAAGCACCTCGGCGCCGTTAAAAATCCTGAAAAGCGCCTGGCTGGCGCTTAAGTGCTTTTTGCACGAAAACGGAATCGATAAGTCATCCATTCTGGCTTACTATTCGATTTTTTCATCTTTTTTTTTGCTGATTTTTTTTTCCTACCTGTTTTCAGGATTCATGGGCACTCCGGACAACGCCCTGCAAAATATCTATCCGTTTTCACCGGAGTTTTTCCAGCAGATCGCCCCGGTTTTTTTCACGCACGCCAGCGAATTGAGCGATAGAATCGGCCACCTGGGACTGTTCGGACTGGGAGTGTTTTTGTTCATGGGCATACTGGTATTTAAAAAAATCGTCCGCTACGTCAATGATATGTTTTTCATCAATACCAAGCGCAGCTTTTTCATCAAAAGGATCAAGGAATTCGGATTGCTTGTCATTGTTGTCATCCTGATCGTTGCTTCTTTCTTAATAACCGGGCTAATTTCGACCATCACCACTGTTTTTAAGGAATACGAGGCCTCAAGTTTTATCGATTCCGCTTTGATTCAGGCAACCAACGGATTTCTCATCAAATATCTCCTGCCATTCCTGATCACTTTGTTGTTTTTTTACATTCTGTTCAAATGGATCCCGGAAAAAAAAGTCGCTGCCGGGGCGGCGTTCACGGCCTCACTGTTTTCAGCCCTATTGTGGGAAACCATCAAAAGGGCGTATACTTACTATCTGGTGCATGTGTCCTTGCTGCGCAAAATGGAGGATCCGATCGTGGCCATTATCCTGTTCGGATTCTGGATGGAGTTCACCATGGGCATAATGCTCTATGGAGCCAAAATGACCTATCTTCTGGACAAGGAGAAAAATGCCTGAATTGAAAGAAATTGCCGCCCTGATCGGCGGCGTGCTACGCGGAAACGAATCCCTTGAAATCACCGGGGTCCAGGCGCTGGCCGCGGCCGGTCCGAACGATATCGCTTTTGTTGCCAGGAAAAAGGAAAACTCCGATATTTCCTGTATCCAAGCCGGCGCCCTGATCGTGACCGAGGGCAGTCCGATCACTTATGCCAACCTGGTTTTTGTCTCCGATCCCCAATTGGCTTTTGCCCGGCTGTTGGAATATTTCAATCCCCGCGTCCCTTTCTGCACGGGCATTGCCGCCAATGCCGACATTTCCGCGAAGGCCCGGCTGGAAGCCAACGTCAGGGTAGGTCCTTTTTCGTACGTCGGCGCCAACAGCCTGATCGGAGCCGACACGGAGATTCATGCCAATGTGACCATTTATCACAATGTCAAAATCGGTCGTGAATGCCTGATCTATTCCCAGGTGGTCATCCGCGAAAACGTGGAAATCGGCGACCGGGTGATCATCCACCCCGGGGCGGTCATTGGGGCCGATGGCTTTGGTTTCGGACGCAGCACCGACGGTTCGGCGGTGAAAATTCCCCAAAAAGGCAAAGTGATCATCGGCGACGGCTGTGAGATCGGTGCCAATACCTGCATCGATCGCTCGACTATCGAGGAGACGGTCCTGGCCGAAAATGTGAAATTGGACAACCTGGTGCAGATCGGCCATAATGTTTATATTGGCAAAAACACGGCGATTTCCGCACAAACCGGTATTTCCGGTTCCACCCGGATCGGCGCCCAGGTGATCATGGGCGGGCAGGTGGGCCTCGCCGACCATATCCAGATAGCCGACGGGGTCATGATCGCCGCCAAGTCCGGTGTCACCGGATCGGTTAAAACCAGGATGATCGTTGCCGGTATTCCCCATCAGGAGATCGGCTCTTGGCGCAAGAACATGGTTTTGGCCCGGAACCTGGAGACATGGAAGGATAAATTACGTCTCATCGAAAAGAAAATCAAGGAATTGGAGGGAAAATGAAAAAACACATATTCATCATGATCTTTTTGCTGGCAGCGGTGCTGGTTGCCAAGCCGACCATCAAATTCAAAAGCGCGGTCATTGATTTCGGCGAGGTGAACAGCGGCAAAACCGTGGACATAAATTTTGAATTCGAAAATGCGGGCACGGATATCCTCTACATCAAGAACATCATTCCTGCCTGCGGCTGCACCACCACCGCCTTGACCAAAAAAGATTACCAGGCCGGAGAAAAAGGAACGATCAACAGCAAATTCAATACCAGCGGCTACAACGGCAGGGTCGTCAAAACCATCACGGTGACCAGCAACGATCCTGACACTCCGGAAGTCCGCCTGACCATAAGCGGCACCGTATCCATGAAGGATTTTGCCCAGGCAGACCTCAAACCCGACCATTTCGCCTTCGGCAGCGTCAGTATCGGAAAAACTTACACGCGCAAGCTCAACTTGAGCAATAGCGGCAACAAGGAACTGCGCATCCTCGAGATCAGCTGCGCCCCCGAGATCTCCCTGGAATTCAAAACCAACATCCTGGCCCCCAAAAAGAGCACCGAGATCACCCTGCGCTTCACCCCTTTTGAAAAGGCGAATTTCAACGGCATGGTCAAGATCCGCACCAACGACTATCGCAATCCCTACGTTTTCATCAGGTTGGACGCCCTGCTTCTGGATCAGGCCGGCGCTCAAACCCAGGTCGACTGATCATCGCCCCGCGGCCAGCTGATCAGGCAGCTCATACAGTTTGGCCAGATAAGAACCGGGCCTGGCGCCAAGTTTTTTCGCCTTGGCGAGGATTCGGGAGAGCCGCTTTTGCAGGACAGGGTCCGCAACCGGCAGTCCGTCCAGTTCATGAATGAACACAATTGCCGCCACATATTCAGGTTCAAGATCCAGGGCGGCCGACGCCAGGAGCCGGGCTTCCTGAAGACGTCCGAGCTCGCGCAGGATAACCGCCTGCTGCAGTTTTAAAAACGGCTTGAAGGGATCATTTTTTTCGGCCCGGCGCAGAGGCGCCAGTATCTCTTCACCTAAAGCCGGGTACTGGATCGGTTTGGCCAAGAACTCCCTGAACAATGCCGATTCCAATAAAAGGGCGGCATTGCCATAACCATCCAGCTTTTGGGCCTGGCGCAGATTTTCCACGGCGTCAGCCCAGGCCTCCAGGTTGGCTTGAGTTCTGGCGAAAACACCCAGGACTTCAGCTTTGGCCAGGGGCACCCTTTCATCCAGGGGACTGAAAAGCGCCGCCCGCTTGAGCAGGGCAAATCGGCGCACAATGTTTTTTTCCCTGGACGCCTCATCCAGGCTGCGGTCCGCGAAAAAAGGAAACAAGTACAGCGTCACCAGCAAAAAAACAAGCAAAGACGAAAAAAAGACCCGAAAGCCGGGCTGGATTGATACAAATCTGTGACTGCGATAAAGAAAATCATGCATCAGCAAAAAGAAAACCAGAATGAAGAAAAAATTAAAAATATAATTGATGAGAAGCATCTGAAGCAGCAAAAAACCCAGCAGCAGTTTCGGCAGATCGAACCAGGGGGGCGAGAGCATGCGCCGGATGGCAAAAAAGAGGAACGCCAGGACCAGGACCAGCCCGGGCAATCCGTTTTCAGCGATGATCTTCCAATAATCACTGTGCGGCGACTCGGGAACTTTGCCATAGCGCGCCGGCCCCTTTTCCTGGGGAAAATTGAAGCGCCCGGCCGCCTCCATGAACAGGTCGGGGCCGACCCCAACCCAAAAATGGTGGCGGAACATGCGAGCCGACATGCTCCAGATATCCAGCCGGTTCAAGACATAGGGGTCCTGGTGCAGCGAATGCCCCACCATGCGCCGCAGGGGATTGGGCAACAGCACCAGCAGCACCACTATGGGAAAAAAGTAAACCAACCACCGTCTCTTCCGTGCAAGGATCATGACCGCGGCGAACAGCGCCAGTCCCAGGAAGGCAGCCTTGGAAGCACTGATGATCACGGCCGCGAAATTGAGTCCCAGCAGGGCGGCATCGGCATGATTGTATCTTTGCAGCAGGGAGTGGAGGAAAACCAGGGCGGCCAACGCCGAGACAATGCCTTGCAGGATGGGATTTTTAAAAATTTGTTCGGCCGGACCGCGGCCACCCCGCAATACAAAGAAAATCAGCACGACCAGGGACGAAACTGAAATCAGCACGGCCAGCAGACGCAGCATGCGGCCTGTGTCGCTTTTTTCCAAATAAAATAGGATGAACCACAGCGACACCAGGAGAATATCGCCGATAAACAAAAGCGACTTGAAAGGATGCGGTGAAAAAAAAGTGCTGAAGATGAACAGGGCATTGAACAAGAGCAGAAAAAAGGAAAAACGGGTCAGGGTGATATTTTTGAGCGTGACGACTTTCCGCAAGGTAAAGGCAGCCAGCAATAAAGCGAAGCCAAGAAAATACAAATAGGATTGCTTGACGGGAAAGAGCAGTGCCCACCCTGAAAGGACTGAAAATTCAACTTCCTGAAAGCGCGGACTACCTGGCAAAATTTGCTTGAATAAATTCATACCACCTCTGGTATTCCTTGTTTTTCTTGTCGGCAGCGGCTGCCTGACGGGCGTGAACCAACGCTGTCAGGTAAGCGCCGCGGCGCTGGGCCGCTTGCGAAAGCCGGTAATTGGCATACGCTTGTTTCGGGTAAATTTGCAACACCTTTTTCAAAATCCGCTCGGCCTTGGAAAAATCATTTTGCTGCCAGGCAATATGGGCCAGCCCCAGCCAGGAGCGGTAGGCCAAGGGACTGAGAGCCAGGGCGCGGCGGTAATGAGCTTCGGCCTGGACCAAGTCCTGGCGACCGAGCCAAAGATCGGCGGTTCTTTGTTGAGCGGCGCCGGCTTCGCTGACCAATAGCACGACGGCAAGCAGGGCGGTCACGGCAAAATGGCGCAGCCGCAGCGGGCACTCCACCCTGACGAGCTGGGAAAACACCACGGCAAAACTGATCCCGGCCGCGAAAAAGTAATTGCCCACATCAAAAATATTGAAAAGCAGGATCAGGATGGCAGCCGACGCGAACAAGGCGTTTTCAGGGTGCAATAAATTTACCAGGTTTTTTTTGAAGAAAGGAAAGGAAAGAGCGATCAGCACAAGGAACAGGGGAACTCCGGATTCCGCCGCCAGTTGCAGGAAAAAATTGTGGGCATAGATGGAGGCGGGTTCGCCCGGATAAACGTGCGCCGGCACCGCGGCTTCATAATTGCCCAGCCCCACGCCCAGCAGCGGCGCCGCGGCGATCACGCGGCCGGCCTGCAGCCAGTTGGCGAAACGCAGCTTGACCGGGGCCAGCTCCCGGGCTTCAGAAAAGCGCAGGGCCGTGACCGTGAAAAAAACCAGGGCCAGCACCATAAGCAGCGGCGCCAGGTACCTGATTTTAAAAACACCCGAAACGAAAAGATAAAACAACACGGCCAGGGTAAAGAAAATGATGCCGCCGAAGGACTGGGTCAAGACCAGGTTGAAGGCGCCCAAAAGCAGCAGGAAAAACCAGAAGACCCGGCTCCGGCCCCTGGCATGATAGAAATAGTGAATAATAAATATCAGCAGCAGGCCGCAGACCATGGCGTACAGAGTGGGCAAGGGAAAAATCGCGAAAATGCGTCCGGACGCGACCCGGACGCGCATGGCCTGCGCAAAAAATGAATGCAGCGAATCAGGTTGGTCCAGTATGAAAGGGAAGAGAATGAATTTCTGGGCGATGCCGTAAAGGAAGACAACCAGGGCGATGCCCGCGCTTATGGGGGCCAGGATCTTTTGCAGGTTGACGCGGCGGCAGAAAAAAAACAACGCCAGCAAAAACAAAAAATAAGCAAGACGCAGAAAAAATAAATATTGGACGCCGCTTACGGAAAAATTAACCAACAAAAAAAAAGCGGCTGGAAAATATTTCCAGCCGCTTTCATACAAAAAATGTGACTGGCTTATCTTTTGACTATGGGACCGCAAGTAAAGAGACCATTGGAGTAGCAAATGTCGAGGTTGAAATCGCTGAGCGAGGTGCAGTCATACAGTTGAGGAGCCGGTACGGTCAAGGCAACGTTAGCGGGTCCGCGTCCGCCGGAGGAAACGGAGTACTGATCGCCACCAGTTAGGAAGGAATACACAAAAGCGTTTCCCCAGCCATCTTTTTTGGGAACGATCTTGATGTAAAAGGGCTCGAAGTAGGGGGCACCGGTGGCAACAGTAACGAAAGTATCATCTTGGGGAGCAAAGGACCAATCGGTGACATAACTCTCGATCGCCGAGCCGATAGTCTTCAGGTCGCCCATGGTCGCTTTCTGCTTGCCTTTCTGCAGGGCAACCAGAAGGTTGGGAATGGCGATCGCGGCGATGATGCCGATGATGGCCACAACGATCAGTAATTCAATCAAGGTAAAACCTTTTTTGTTCATCAGAACCTCCTTAAGGAACTACTATTTATAAGCAATTTGTCTGCCAAGTGAAAATACAAGCAGGTAGGCGCTCTTCAAGCCGTAACAAATTGAAAATTGCCAATATCGGTCACCAGAAGTGACAATTTTTGTCAAAACCGCCTTGGCAAGGTAGTTGCAAGGGGACAGCAAAATGATGTATGATTAGCCGGAACTGGCTTGGATCACCGCGCCAGGGACAAAGGAGATAAATCCATGCAATTCATCGATTTGGCTGCCCAGCAGAAAAGGATACGACCGCAAATTGAAGCCGGTTTCAGAAGAATCCTGGACCACGGCCAGTATATTCTGGGACCGGAGATCCGCGAACTTGAAGACAAACTGGCCGCTTTCACGGGCGCCCCGTATGCCGTTGCGGTGGCCAGCGGCACCGACGCCCTGCTCATGCCGCTGATGGTTGAAAACATCGGCCCCGGCGACGCCGTATTCACCAGCACCTTCACTTTCATCGCCACGGCCGAGGTCATTCGCCTGTTGGGGGCCACCCCGGTGTTCGTGGATATCGACTCGGAGACATTCAATGTCGACCCGCAAAAACTTGAGGCAGAGATAGAACGAGTTAAAGCCGAGAAAAAATTAAGGCCTCGGGGCATCATCCCGGTTGACCTGTTCGGCCAGCCCGCCGATTACCGGGCCATCCAGGCCATCGCCGACAAGTACAATTTGTTCGTCCTGGAAGACGCCGCCCAGAGCTTCGGCGCCAGCCAGAAGGGCAAAAAAGCCGGGGCCCTGACCACGGTCGCCGCCACCAGTTTTTTTCCGGCAAAACCCCTGGGCTGCTACGGGGACGGCGGCATGATCTTCAGCGACGACCGAAATATTTACGAACAGCTCCTTTCCATCCGCGTGCACGGCCAGGGCGTTGACAAATACAACAACGTGCGCGTGGGCATCAACGGCCGCATGGATTCCCTGCAGGCGGCGGTGCTGCTGGCCAAGATGGAAATATTCGCCGAGGAGATCGAACTGCGCCAAGAGGTTGCCGCTCGTTACAGCATGTTGCTTGAGGGAGCGGTGAAAGTGCCCCGGATCCTGCCCGAAAACATCTCGGCCTGGGCCCAGTATTCGGTTCTGCATCCCCGGCGCGAGGAACTGATCAAAAAATTGCGCGAAAGCAACATCCCCACCACCATATATTATCCCATTCCCCTGCACCTGCAGCAGGCCTTCGCCGACCTGGGCTACCGCGAAAACGATTTCCCGGCCGCCGAAAAAATCGCCGGCGAAATATTCAGCCTGCCCATGCATCCCTACTTGGAAAAGGAAACACAGGAAAAAATTTGCCAAATCATTTTAGGTGAGGAGTAAGAGGTAAGGAAACATCATGAATTGAAGGCTTGGCAGGATGCGATGGAACTGGTCATGGAAATTTACTGAGTGACCCGAGATTTTCCGAAGGAAGAAATATATGGCCTTGTTAGTCAGATGCGCCGTGCAGCCGTATCTATACCAAGTAACACTTGCCCTGTTAAATAGCTTGAGGTAAGAATGTATTATACATATGTTCTACAAAGCATGAAGGATATGAATTTCTATACAGGATATACCAAAGACCTCAAGCTAAGATTTGAGCAACACAATAAAGGGCTTGTTGAGTCAACAAAAGCTAGAAGACCATTCAAATTGATTTATTATGAAGCGTGTCTTAACCAGGATGATGCAACAAGACGAGAAAAGTATTTGAAATTATACCATGGCAAGATGTTTCTGTATAGAAGACTCAAATCTTATTTAACAGGGTAAAAAGGTGCGGCAAGAGGCGGAGACAGAGAGTTTATACAATTTCTGATTATTGCCAGGGAATCGTTGAGCGAGCTTGAAACACAGTTGCTTATTTCGAATGACCTGGGTTATATGCAAGATGTTCCAGATATTCAGGAAAGAATTGACAGACTTTTTGCATTGATCGGCGGATTACTGCGAAGCCTTCGAGAACGCGGAAAGACAAAGAATGCATAACTCCTTCCTCTCACTCTTAACTCTTTACTCCTCACGCCTTACTCTTCACCCCTCACGCCTCACCCTTCCTTCACCGCTTGCCGCCGCCTGCCCATGCATCCCTACCTTAAAAACTCGGATCAAGATAAGATCTGCACAATTATTCATGATCTCCAAAAACCTTATTGAGAAAAGAATGAATTTATTACAATGAATATTAAGAAAGGGGCACATAACTAAAACGTCTTTCTCCAAATAGCGCCTTCGATTCAAGCAAACTGCGTGAGGATTTAGCTTTTCAATCCGTTCGTGGCGGCATGACTACCATGATTTCCCAGGTTATACTGTTCGCCATCCGAATCGTTGGAACGGTGATTCTTGCTCGACTTTTGAGTCCAAATGACTACGGTTTGGTTGGCATGGTAACTGTCGTCATTGTGTTTGCCGAGATTTTCAAAGATGCCGGATTATCGCTGGCCACTGTGCAGAAGGAGGAAATAACACACGAGCAGATCAGCACGCTATTTTGGATCAACGTCCTATTCAGTGCCATTCTCGGCCTTTGCGTCCCGGCGGGGGCACCGCTTATCGCTTGGTTTTATGGTAAGCCGGAACTAACATCCGTCACAGTGGCGCTTTCCTTCTCGTTTATTACAGTGGCCTGACGATCCAATATCAAGCCCTGCAACGGTGACACATGCGCTTCGGAACACTGGCCGGTATCCAAATTGCCACACAAGTCATTTCCTTGGTCGTGACGATCTTCTTGGCCTATTTCGGCTGGCACTAATGGGAGATAGGAAAAGGTGTTCCCGAGAAAGATATTGTCTTGATTTTCGAGGAGTTGAAATTAAAAGTAGAACGATCTTAGTGGATTCCGGGAAAAAGGTACTCCCATGTTTTTTGTTTATTAAAACAATCAAATAAAAAGCAATAGACGAGTAATTTGCTTTTTTAGTTCCCTAAATATGATTCACATCCGTCTGTTGCAATTTCATTGATATTTCTTTAAAATCCCATAATGAGGAAATTAATTTTCCTATTCGTAACTAAACGCGGCCATTTGCGGCATATCAGCCCTGTTGGGCATCACAACTACCTGTATTAAATAATAAATTGGAGAGCCAACTGTGAAAAATTTGCTGGGGAGGATCAGAGCCAAAGCCTGGAGGATATCTATGATGGGGCTACCTCGAGGCCCCCATATCACTAGATACTTCATGTATGAACATTTACGGAATGTCGGAGAAACCCTTTCAAGCAAAGAAGGGGATGTACTCTCTATCAGCCACTCCCAAAAGCTTTGCGAGCTGCTAAATATCAAGCCAAGAACGCTTATTGAGGCAAATTATCCGGATCACAATTTTTTATCGCTTCAGTTTCCTGATGAGACCTTTGACTTCATATTTTCCGATCAAGTTTTGGAACACGTCGAAGGTGATCCGCAACAGGCAATTGACGAGAGTTGGCGAGTGCTCCGCCCAGGAGGGATCGCCCTGCATACTACCTGTCTAATCAATCCGATTCATGATGAGCCGAATGATTATTGGCGATTCACACCCGCGGCGTTGAGATTATTGGCGAGAAAATTCTCGCGAATAATTGATTGTGGCGGTTGGGGAAATTTTACTGCATGGCCATTGATCCGTGATGGGCTTCGTTTTGACGGAATACCCCATACTAAATGGCACCCACTCCATCGTATTGCCACCCACAATGATCCAGAATGGCCTATTACAACCTGGATCGTGGCACAAAAATAGAGCGCCCCCCATGCATTCGGACCATGCGCCACTCCCTTATAACCATTCAATGTAGCGTCCACCCGGCCATTTTCCCGGAGATTTTTTCATTGGGCGTATTCGGTAGCCACGGCGAAGATGCTGACAAGCCCAAGTATTGTATCGCATGCTGAGCAGTGTAAAATAGAGTGAATTGGAGAAAACGATGACTTGCCAAATTCAAGACAGTAATACGATCAGCGTGATCATCCCCGTATACAAGGCCGCCACGAGCCTAGAGAAAACCCTGCTTTCCATCGCCGCGCAACAACCCTGTGGACGGGCAGTAACGATCTTGGTTGCCAATGATGGCGCCGACGCCGCGGTCACCGCCGTCTGTCGTCGTCGCGGTGTGTCGATGGTGGCCATCACACCACGCCGAGGTTCCTACTTCGCCCGAAACCGCGCCTTGGAAAAGACCAGAGGCGAGTTGGTCGTTTTTTGGGACGCTGGTATTCAACTTGCTAAAAACTGGCTTTGCGAAGCCCTTTCAACTCTCAAAACGGCCGATTATTTGGCTGGCGAAGTCGATATTTCCACAGCTCCCCGGCCAACCGCTGCCGAGGCCTATGAAAAACTTTGCTCCTACCCGATCGCCGAAAAGATCGCCGCGGAGATATTCAGCCTGCCCATGCATCCTTACCTCGAAGCCGCGGAACAGGAGCGCATCACCGCCATCATCAATACCAGGCCATGAGCGGCATCGTGGATCCCAGGATGCCGGAAGCCAACATCGCCCATCCGGAAACAGCCATCTGCGACTTGCACCAAAAATTCGCCCTGCGCATCAGCGAACCGATCCATTACGGCTACTGGTGCCAGAGAAAAAAATATCTTTCCTACCAGGACATCATCGTGGCGGAAAAGCAGGCTTACACCGGGATCTGAAGCACCCCTTTGATAGCCTTTCTAGAGATCATCGCCAGCACATAAAGCACGAATCCATCCTTTCAACTTTCCGAGCAGCGAAGCAAAAAAAAGATCTCTTTTTTGCTTCCTCTGCCAGGCACGCGCTCGTGCAAGTGCATTTTCCTTGGTAGCACTGCCGGCAATATCCAGGCTATAGTTTAACCTACGCTTGTTTTGTGCATCCAGGGCCTTGTTCCCTGCCTTTAAAAACTCGGTCATCAGGCCTTTGTATTCTGGCAGTAAGTGACCCCCTCGGCCATACAATTTCATGAAGGACGAAAAATCAAGACGTCGTTTCTCAATATTCTGCGCGTTGAATACAAGTTCCGCATCGATTTCCTTTGTTTCCAGAAAGCCCTGAGCCATTGCATCCCGGATGAGCAGGTTTCCAGCTTCGTTTCTTGCCAGAATCACTGAATCCCCCTTGGCCGATTCCGATATTCCCCAGGCGTCACCAACTGAAAGATCACAGAATACATTCAGTTTGTCAAAACAGAGCCTACATCGCAAGGGGGTGAAAAATTCCTTGAGACTACTGCGTAGAGATGGGGAGAAAAAGCGTTTTTCTCCGGAAACCAGATGAAAGCATACTTCTCCCGGCCATCCATTCCGGCTTTTGGAACGATATTCCAAGCCGGCGACATCTTTCATCTTCAGATGAGCCTTTCGCGCCATCTGTTCAATACAGGAATAAAACAGTGTGCGGTCACAAAAAAGACCTATTTTGTACTTGATCCCTGATGCAAGGGGATTTCTATGTCGTGATAATTTATAGATCCCATGCATTTGGCACGGAATTCCGACAGCTGCGATGCGTTCTCCGTTCTCGACACGTCCCAGCAAGGTACTTGGTGCCACCGGACAGTATTTTGAGCCCTGAGCGGCCAGGATTTCCCCCTTTGTTCGCGCTAGTATCGGGTGTGGGCGAAGGGAACCGTCCGCAGGCATTGATGTGATCAAGGCGCTATCGATTCGTCTGTTTTCGAGGAGGAATAACAGCAAGGCGCTCACCACTCCGCCGCTCTGCCCCGAGGCGCGTATCGCCTCATTGCCCGCATGCCCTACGTAGGCCTTGAGTACGCGCCCCTTGAACGGGTCGATATTCTCCAAGTCCTCCATTTCAAAATCTGCACCGGAGCATACCAACCGGCACAGCCCGCATTGGTCGCATTTTTCTTCCTGAACTGAAGCCACAAGCATGCCGGCCGGAGTTTCACGCATCTCGATCGCCTGGACAGGACATACAGAGACACACGTCCCGCATTGGGTACACAATTGATTGTCCACCACTTCCTGGACAGACCTAGACAATCGCATCGTTTCAGGGCTCATTTATATATGCCGCAACTTCATCAAATAGAGCATTCACTTCGACCCGCAACTGATTAACTTTATCGATAATAATTGATCTGAGTTTTTGGCGCTCAGACCACACTTTTTCGAATTTCATAATCAGTTCATCGGCGTCGACTTCCTGGCATTCCTGCACATAATCCCCCATTTCAAATTGAGCGAATAATTCCCGGTATTTATGCGACCAGCTTACGGCCAAAGCGGGAATGCCCTGGGAGAACCCGAACACGAGCGAATGAAAACGAGAACCAATAAGGAATTCAAATCGGCCAATGAGAGCTTTGGTTAACTCCGCGCTGAGGGGCTCGTGGGTCATGAAACAGCGGTCCGGCCGGCTTACAGAAGCCGCAACTAGGCTGCAAAGATAACGATCATCGAGACTGAATGCATGGGATTCAATCTCGCTTGCCTGCAGGACGATATCGACATCGTGCTTACTCAAGCAGTGATCGATTAACTTCACCATGGCCTGCAGATACGGGTTATCTGTCCCTTGCCCCGTCATCCGTTCAAAAACACGCATATTCGGTGCAACACCGATGATGGGGCGCTTCATCGAGCAACCCATTCTTCTTAAAACTTCCCTGCCCTGCTCCTCGCCGCCTCCCTGAAAGCAAAAAACCATGTCGGGGTAAGCCCGGATCGCCCCTGATGGTTTTCCCAGGGCTTTTTCCAAAAACCGGCATGAACTTTCGTCACGGGAATAGAACACGGTTTTCTGGCCGCCAAGAAGCCGACAGAGTTCATGGCGAACATCCGGGTTTTCGAAGCTGCCCCAGGCTTGGGGGAGAAAAATCGAAGGCATGCCATTCTGCCTGCAATAAGTTAAGACCGGATGAACGTTTCGGAATCCTCCGATCCCCCACACGTCCCCATACGCAAAGCCGCTTATATCAAGCCATGCATCAAAACCATCTGTGGTGCGATCCAAATAATTTCGACATGCGGCTGCTAAAAGATTGTTTTTATTGAAAATTGCAGCAAGTTGGCTTGGATCGTGGACACGGGCAAGTTCCTTCAGACTCCAGAGGATCTGATTCGCATTGACCGTCTCCCGCCACGAAGAAGAACGCCTGGTCCTATTAAACGGAAGAAGAATAGGTATAAACCCGCTGCTGGAGGCGTTTTGGCAATACGACTCGGGGAGCTGCCAAATGTAAAACACGATCCCGGGCATGCGCCTGATGAGCTCCGCTTGGACGGTCCTGAGCATGGCCTCTGCGCCCTTGTTAACAAAACTACCGCCAGAAATGATAATGTTCATTAACTAACTCCATTTTCCATTCTCTTATCCAGATCAGGCCGCAGCCCGCTGAGAACCAAGCTGACCGTTTCGCGGACCGACTGCCGCCGCCAGGAAAAGAGGATGAACGTACCGATAAAAATACAGGAATAAAGACAATGCATTAGAAGCGAACTGCTGGGCCAAAAATATTTTGCCAACATAATGGCGGCGGCCGCTGGTATCGCTGCCAGAAGGGGCGGATAAAAGGTGCGCAGGAATAAGGCAACCGTTACGGGCGTCCCGCGAAAACAATAAAACAAGGATGGGATCAGGATGATGCAATTGGCGATTGTATAAGCGGCGGCAACGCCTTCAATCCCGAATGACAAACCCACAACAAACGAGATGACCATCAGTATCGAATTGAACAATCCCCAATAAAAATATCGGACAGAATAACCTGAACTAATTAGAACCAATCCCCGAGTACTGGATATCGCCTGGATCAAGCCCGCTAGTGCAAAGATCCGAAACACTGCCACCGTGCCAACCCACTGTGGGCCAAGTAATAGCCTGACAAGGAACTCCGCCTCCAGTGCGCAAAGCAACGTCACGGGCATCATGACCAATATAGAGACTTCAAGCAAACGCTGGTAATATTTGGCATAGTGCTTTGGCTTACTTCGTAGGGAGCTGAGTGCGGGCATGGCCACCTGATCTAGTGGCGCCCGTATCAGAGTGATGGGCATCATCAGCAGTTGGTATGCCCTGGAGTAGAATCCTAGGGCTTCAGCACCAATGAACCTTCCTATGAGGAGATTGTCCGCATTCCTGGCAAAATAATTCACGAAATTAAACCCGGTCAAATGGCCGCCAAATTTCAGCATGTCACGAACCCCGGCCCCCCTTTTCATCTTCCCAGGAAGCCATGGACAAAAATAAAATGTCATCGACGTCCCGGCGACCGACTGGAATATTGCCCCACCAATGAGCGCCCAGTATCGAAATCCGAGAAGAGCCAGAACAACCGAGATAATCAGGTTAACCACAAGCGAGACGATCTGTATAAAGGCCAGGGCATTGAAACGCAGATGACGCCGAAGGAGCGCTTCGTGCTGAATAGCAAGGCCGCTGACAAGGATGGAAATGGAAATGGCGGCCAATACATTTGTAAGTTCTGGCCGCTTGAAAAAAACGGATAGAAGGGGCGCGCCCAGGAGGACAAGGAACGCGATCAGGGCGCTGATCACTACATTCAGCCAAAACAATGTGGAGATTTGGTCATGGGAAATGTTCTCTCTCTGCACGGTGGCCATGGAAAGGCCGGCATCTTTGAACATTTGCACGAAGTTCAGCACGATCATGGCCATTGCCATGACCCCATAATCGGTTGGAGAAAGGATGCGCACTAGAATCAACATCCCGGCCATGCGCAAGGCAAATTGGGTTCCCTGTGCTGCCAATGTTGTCATCCCACCGCGAACGGATTTCTTGGCTAGATCATTATCACTATTTAAGGATTTTAAAAAAATACTCCGCTCAAGTCTCTTCATGGCTAGCTCTCATCCGGGATGCTATATATTCCCAGAAAATATGTTTAATCTTTTTCCGCCGCATTGTCAATATTCGCCTCAAGGACTTAAAGTCAGAACCACCAATAAGATTTGAGTTTAGGGAGGAGATCCACTATAATTATTTTATATGGACAAAATAAGTTCGGAGCGAACCCAAGGGCGATCGGCACTCGGTTCGTTGAAAATTTTCTTAATGGTAAAAAGGGAATTCTCGCAGATAAAATCATTCCATGATTGTCTGATATCCAAACGCCATGGCTAAGAAAAATGCTAGGGAGGAAATGAACGCAACGCCTCTGGTTTCGGTGGTCATCCCCGTATTCAACCTGGAAGCCTACCTCGGCGAAGCCGTCGATTCGGTGCTGAACCAATCCTGCCAGGACTTCGAGATCATCCTGGTCGATGACGGCTCGACCGACCGCAGCCGTGAAATCATTGCCCGCTATCAACGGCAGGCACCGGAATGCGTTCAGGCCATTTTTCTGGAACATGGCGGAGCCGCTGCAGCGCGCAATGCCGGAATCGCTACGACGCGCGGCCATTGGATCGCCTTTCTCGACGGCGACGATGTCTGGCAACCGACCAAGCTGGCCGAGCAGCTCCGGAGGGCAGATGCCGATCCACGATGCAATTTTATCGCCTGCGCCGCCGAAATTTATGGCCGAAAACGGCTGTTTCAAAAAATTCCCGCCCAACCTTTCGACTTCAAAGTGGAGCTTCTGCGGCGAGGTTGTTTCATCACCCTATCCACGGTCCTGGTCCGGCGCGAGCTGCTGATACTCACGCGTTTCGACGAACAACTGGAAGGCGCCCAAGAGTTCGACTTATTCCTTCGTTTGTCCGACTCCATTCGACTGGGGATCATTCACCGTCCACTGATTTTTTATCGCATACGCGAAGACGCTATCAGCGGCCTGCTTGGCGGACGTTTTCTCCAGGTACACCGGCACTTCCAGATGGTTCGCCGCGAGTTGCAAAAAATGCAGAGAGAAGACCCGCGGCGTATTCTATCCCATGAAAGCGAAGTTCTTGCTGTATTGCGACGGCTGGCGCATGAAGCCGCATACTATGCGCTGATGAATCCGCGCGCAAAGATCGGCACGCGCCTGAAACTGTCTGCCATAGCCATTGCCGAGTGCCCGGGACGGTTGAAAAATTACCGCATCCTGCTGCAAAGCCTGCTGCCGGCTGCATGGAATCAACGATTGGCGCATTTCCGGCATGGTGATTTGCCGGTCCATGATGATAGCAATGATAAGCAAACGGATCAACATTCATGAATGGATTGACATCAGTCCCATACACAG
>JALHTJ010000180.1 GCA_022865785.1 Candidatus Aminicenantota bacterium | reverse complement strand
GCTGCCGCAGCTGGGAGGATACGCCGTCTTCGCTCCCTTCAGCAATTTCCGGGGCAAGGGCACGCTGGCGGTCGGGAGCTTGCCGGGCGTCACGTCGTACGGCGCCTACGACATGGCGGGAAACGTGCGCGAGTGGTGCAGCAACGAAACGCCGCAAGGCAGGCTGATCCGCGGCGGCGCCTGGGACGATAATCCATACATGTTCACGAAGCTGAGCCAGGCCCCGGCCATGGAACGCTCGCCAAGGAACGGCTTCCGCTGCGCCGTCTATCAGCAGCCGGAAAAAATTCCAGGGGGCGTGTTTCAAACTATAGGCATCCCCGCCGTTCAGAACCTTTATAAGATGAAGCCGGTCCCGGACCAGGTCTATCAGATCTACAAGGAGCTTTACGCCTACGACAAGACCGATCTGCAGGCCCGGGTCGAGACGCGTAAGGAAAATCCCAACGGCTGGATCCTGGAGAAGGTCTCGTTTGCCGCCGCCTACGGCGATGAGCGGGTTCCCGTCTACCTCTTCCTGCCCGTGAACAGCGAGCCGCCCTACCAGGCGGTGATCTATTTCCCGGGCGGGGCGTCCGCTATGCAGCCTTCGAGCGCGGATATCGAAAATTTCTACGAATTCCCCATGTTCCTCTCCTTCATCGTGAAAAGCGGCCGGGCGGCCGTTTATCCCGTCTACAAGGGAACTTTCGAGCGCATCACGCCGGCCGTCCTTTCGGCCCGCGCCGCGACGGCGAACTCGCATCAACGCATGGAGCTCGTCATCCAGACCGTCAAGGATTTCCGGCGCTGCATCGACTACCTTGAGACGCGCCCCGACATCGACGCCGGCAAGATCGCCTACGAGGGGATGAGCTGGGGGGGAAATATGGGGCCGCTCATCACGGCCGTGGAGGAGCGGCTCAAGGCCAGCGTGCTGATGGGCGGATCGATCCAGGGAACGGGTCGCCCCGAGATCAACCGCATGACCTTCGTGCACAGGGTGAAGGTACCGACGCTGATGCTGAACGGACGCTACGACACTCTCCAATCTTTCCAGGAAACAATCAAGCCCCTGTTCGACCTGCTGGGCACGCCGGCGGAGCACAAGAAGCTGCTCGTGTATGACACCGACCATATCCCGCCGCGCAACGAGTACATCAAGGAGACCCTGGCCTGGCTGGACAAGTACCTGGGCCCGGTGAAGCGATAATCGAATTTCACCCGAAAACGGTAACATAGTCCGCCTTTGACCCCAGTTTCATTACTGCCGGCACTCATTGACCAGGAAGGATTAATCAGTACAACCCCCCCCTCTTTCAGCCCGAACGGCCCCGCAGCATGTGCAGCTGCCAGAGCTCACGGGCGCTGGTGTGCAGCAGCGGCGCCAGCAACCGCCTGCCGAGGCGGCCGATGCTGCGGCGCAGGGATTCCAGCTCGCGGAATTTCTCCTGCACATCGGGGTCGGGGGCAACGGGAAATCCCTGCTCCTGCAGCATCAGGACGGCCTTGGCCTTGATCGATAGCTCTACGTGCAGGCGCAGGGTGCATAGCATGTCGGCCAGGACGGTACCGGGGAGCCGCTCCTTCAGTGACTGCAGGTAGCGGCCGATGTTGGATTGCAGCACGGTGCCGCTGCGGATCATCTCCAGCAGTTCCGTATCGCTGCCGAAGCCGGCTTCCAGCCACTGGCGCAGCGAGCGCTCGCTGCGGTTGAAGACCAGAAAGATCGTCAGCGGCAGCCCGATCAGAAAAATGATCGAGGCCAGGAACTGCCAGCGCAAGGAAAAATGGTTGAATAGCGAATGGATCAGAACCGCAACGGCCAGGCCGGGCAGGATATAGACGGCCCGCTCGCGCTGGTGTCGTTCGGACCTGCTTTTGGCCATGATGCCAACCAGGGCGACCGTGCCGCCATGCATGACCGCCGTGCCGAACCCGCGGATGAGCCAGAGCAGGAAGCTATGGTCGTGAAGGGAATAAAGAAAATAGATGTTCTCTAAAAGGGCGAAACCGGCGCCGATGGCGAAACCGACGATGGCCGAGTCGACCAAAAAGCCCAGCCGCTGGCGGCGCAGCAGCAGGAAGAGATAGGCAACCTTGGCCGTCTCCTCGACGAACGGGGACAGGTAGCGGGCGTACAAGGGAGCGCTCAGGTTTGTCTGAACGAGTAGCCAGCGGTTCAGCAGCAGGCAGAACAGGCCGGCGGCGGCGCCTGCCAGCAGGGCGTCGCACACGACGCGAAACTTGACCAGCCGGAAATTGTCGAACACGTAAAGGATCACCGCGAATGTCAGCACCGGCAGAAATCCCAGGCCGATACGCAGCAGGAGAGCACCCACGGTCAGATCTTGAGCGAGACCATCCACTCATCGCTCGCATCCCGACCCGCTTCGAAGGCCCGGGCGTAACCGAGCGACAGGGTCAGCTGGTGGTGGGAGAGGGCGATCAGGCGGATATCGACCTGCAAGCCGATGTTGCGCAAGCGGCGCTGCTGGGGTCGCTGGTCGAGGTTGGTGATCAGGCCGCCGGCGAACAACGAGGGACTGATCCAGTTGGCGTAGAAGAAGGGGAAGCCGAGCCGGCGGAAAAAGAGCGGCGGCAGGTTCCATTCCAGCATCAGCTTGGCGAAGTTCCGGCCGCCGACCTCGTTCAGGCCGATGCCCGGGAAGCCGTAATACTCGCGGTAGCGCTTGCTCTCCTGGTGGTCGATCCAGTTGTTGCCGAAAGCGCCGAAATAGAAGTTGGCGAAGGGATCCTGGCGGTCGCCGTAGGCGCTGCCGGCCGCTCCGCGCAGCCACAGCGAGGAGTGGCGGATGGGAAGGGGGATGCCGTAGTCGAGGCAGCCGTAGAGGCGCGGATAAATGCTGCGGTTGACGTAGGTGTTGGCCAGCACCAGCCGGTACTGGTAGCCCTTCTCTTCTTCAACGGCGGCCAGGGATTTGCGCAGGTACTTGTAATTCAAGTTGGCGTTCAAGGTAAAAAACCTTCCCTGTTCGATGGCGATGTTCTGGAAATCGGGCAGCCGCTCCAGCCCGAAGTAGCCTGTTGTCTGGATGTTATAGTCCAGGAAACGATTGGGTGCGTCGTAGATCAGGATCTTGCGGAATTGCAGCTGCAGCAATTGCCCCCTGCGGCTGGTCTTGGTCGGGCCGAACAGGTCGTAAAAATCGGCGGCGTTGTGGGCGGCGGTGAACTCCCAGTTCTTCAGGTTCACCTGCAGCCGCAGGTGAATCCGTTCTTCGGGTTCCAGGTCGTTGTCGGGAGAGTAGCTGGCGGTCAGGTTGATTTTTTCGAGGCTGAATTTGTCGGCCAGATGGAAGTTCAGGCCGTAGGCCGCGGAATCCTTGTAGCCCTCGACGATGGGGAATAGCGACTTCAGCCCGATCTCTTTCAGCGGCGTGTACGTTCCGCTGGATAAGATCAGCGGCCCGGGATCGATGAGGCTTGGCCGTTCGGCCACCCAGTCTCGCACTTGGGGATGCTGCTCGCTAATCTGCTGGCCCAGCATGGTGATGGCCCGCACCTGGAGTTCATCCGGCCGTTGGCTGGAGATGATGGCCGGCCGGAAGCCGTCGGCCGTGTAGCGGAATACGAGCAGCGATTCGTCGTCGAGGGGAACCGGGCGGAAGAATCCGCTCTCGGTGTTGGTCAGGATCTCGACCTGGTTGGAGTCCAGATCGCAGCGGTAGATGTTGGCCACGCCGGAATAATATGATGATCCGTACAGTGACCGTCCATCCTCGGAAAAGACAAAATTGGCCGGCGAGCTGCTTTCAAAATCGGAGACGGTCTCGTAGACAGCTTCGCCGTTTTCGAGTTTTTTCAGGTCGATCTTGATCAGCGACTGGCGGCCGCTGATCTCGGTCAGCGCCGCCGCCATCAGTCGGCCGTCGGCAGAGATGGCGATATCGTAGATGTCCTTGCCGTAGGGCCAGGAGTAGATTTGCTTCCATTCCCGGTAGGGTGGCGCGATGCGGACGATGGTGGAGATGCCGTTGTAATGGCGGATGCCCCAGAGCGACCGGTC
>JALHTJ010000026.1 GCA_022865785.1 Candidatus Aminicenantota bacterium | reverse complement strand
GCCAAAATGGATAATTTCACCTGTTCGGGAGCCGGCGGACAGCCGGGAAGGAAATAATCGACAGCAACAATATCTGCCAGTCGATACACTCTTTTAAAAAAGATGGGGAGATGGAGTATTTGCCCGTCCAGGCGAGTCTCGGGATGCGGGATTTTTTTGTTTCCAGGCTCGATAGAGGGGTTTTGCAGATAGATAGTGGAAAAAATCGCTTCACGATTGGTCAGATTGGCCAGGCCGGGAATGCCGCCCATGTGGGCACAAGACCCGAAGGCAACCAACAATTTGCTCTTGCGGCGCAACAATTTTGCCAGGTGTTCATTTTCACTGTTGCGAACGGCACCGTTAAAAAATGTCAGATCTAGTTCGCCATCGGCCATAGCCTCCACATCCTCATATTTCCCGTCAACGGCGATGGGCCACAAGCGGATGTCGGCCAAAGCGGCTACATCCAGAATGAATTCATTGGTATCCAGGACGGCCACGTCACAACCACCACAGGCGGCTCCCCAATACAAAGCAATTTGCAGTTTTTTCGCAGCCATGGTTTATTTCTCCCTCGGGTCTACATCCAGTTCAGCGGAAATGCGGGAAGGACCCAGGGCACGGATGCGCTCGGTCATATCCTTGACAATGTCGGCAAAACGTTGACCTTCACTGGCACTGATCCATTCCAGGCGCACCCGTTCATCTTCAATCCCCAGATCGGTCAACACTTTTTTCAACAAAGGGATACGGCGCATGGTCTTGTAATTGCCCTCAGAATAATGGCAATCACCGGGATGGCACCCACAGATCAATACGCCATCGGCACCGCTCACCAGCGCCTTGACCACAAAGGTAGGATCAACACGAGCAGAGCACATGACACGGATAACACGGATATTGGGTGGATAGTGAATGCGGCTGGTACCGGCCAAATCAGCACCGGCATAAGAACACCAGTTGCATAAAATACCGAGGATTCTGGGTTCAAAGCTCATCGGAGTACTCCTTCGATTTGGGCGAACATCTGTTGATCGGTGAAATGACGTCCCTTGATCGCTCCCGAGGGACAGGCAGCCACACAGGCCCCGCAGGCTTTGCACATTACGCTGAGCACATGACTGCGTTTCTTTTCATCATCAAATTCAATGGCACTGTAGGGACACAATTCATTGCATATGCGGCACCCCGAACAGGAATCTTCATTGATTTCAGCATATATGGCGTCGACAGCGATTTTCCCCTTGGCGATTTTAGCCAGTATCCGGCCCGCCGCCGCCCGGGCCTGGGCAACGGTGTCGGGAATATCCTTGGGGGCGACACAGGTGCCGGCGATGTATATGCCATCGGTTGTCGTGGCCACCGGATCAAGCTTGGGATGGCTCTCGATAAACCAGCCGTCCTTGTCCTGACTGATATTCACCAGGCGAGCTGTTTCCGTCGCATCTTCCCGCGCCTCCATACCCACCATCAGGATTACAAGATCAGCGGGGATTTCAATGACTTCACCCGATAATTGCTCGTTCACCTCGATGAGCATCTGGCAATCATCTTTCGGGCCGGCGCTGCGAATGATAGGGTGATCACCTTTGCCAAACATCAAAAACATGGTTTTCACTTCGGAGGTACGACGGTAAAAATCTTCATGGCCCTTGCCGAAAGCATGCATGTCGATATAAAGATCAGAAACGTAACAGGAGGGAATGGCCGATTTGATTTCGTGGACATATTTCAGGGCAGTCATGCAGCACACCCGCGAGCAATAGCCATGGTATTCTGGACTGCGGCTGCCCACGCAGTGAATGATAGCGACATAATTGGGGATCTCTCCGTCCTTGCACTCAATTCGTCCCGCTCGCAGCATTTTCTCGAAATCAAAGGAAGTGATCACGTTAGGGAGCTTGCCATAGCCGAAATGGGTGACCCGCTCGGCGGGAAATTCCTTATAGCCGGTGCAGACAATGACATTGCCCACTTCAATCTTCTGGGCTTTGTTTTCTTCCGTATCATCGCTGTCGACGCTCACCAGGGTAGCGGAAAAATTACCGACATATCCTTTCAACTCCTGCAAGCGAGAATTCAGCAGCAGTTCAATGTTGTCACTGGTCTTGACCCGGGTGATTCTCTCGGTCAGCAGATCGCGGGCCGAATCAAGATAGGGAGCGGTCAGGTCAACCCGGGCCAGGTTGCCTCCGAGGTGATCCTGCTTATCTAACAGATAAACTTTCTGACCCGCATCCGCCAATTCCAGGGCCGCCGTCAGCCCGGCAATTCCCGCGCCTATGACCAGGGTGTTGGGGCACATGTCGACCATCATCTGCTCCAGGGCTTCATGATATGCGACCCGAAAGACAGCAGCTTGGGTGAGTGCCTTGGCTTTCTCGGTGGCCGCCTGCGGATCATCATGGACCCAACTGCACTGCTCACGGATATTGGCCATTTCGAACATATAAGGATTGAGCCCCGCCGTTTGCAGGGCAGCACGGAAGGTCCTCTCGTGCATACGCGGGCTGCAGGCGGCGACCACTACTCTATCCAAGCCTTGCTCTTTTATGTCTTGAATGATCAATTCCTGGCCGGGATTGGAACACATGTATTTGTAAGTACGGGCGATGGCGACCTGGGGAAGTTCGGAAATATATTCACGCACCGCTTCGCAATCCACAACTTTGGCGATATTGGTACCGCAGTTGCAAATATAAACGCCGATTTTGCATTCTCTGCTTTCCATTTCCTGTCTCCTCAGGCCACTTTCCTGGCCGGAACCGTTGTTTCTATCCCTGATCTTTGCCTGGTCAAGGCTTCATTGCGCACAGCTGAAAAATACATGCCCAGGGGTCGCAAAAACATATGCGCCCACTTGGTGAAAGGCATGCGCAACAACCAGGGTACGACAACCATCAAATGAACAATATAAACGATATTGGCTGCAAGCAACAATCCCGAACGGTGCAGGATATGCTGAGTGACCCCGGTCAAGGCGATAATGAACAAAAGTACCAGGAATATCCAATCCGATCCGTGGGAACGTTGGTACTGGGTCCGATTTTTTTTCAATCTGCCGCGCAGCATGTATACCGCGCCGATGAGCAGCCCCAGACTGGCAAGATAGCCGAACACATGGACGGACCAATTGATTTCCGGACCTGCCTGCAATTGTTTCACGAATACCATGACGATAAAAAGCATGGTTACATAGCCCAGCATGAGTCCCAGATGGGCGAGCCAGGGCAGATAAATGCGCCGGGTCGTTTCTTTTTCACAATCAGCAAATCTTTTTTGGGTGAAAAAGTGCCAGGGCAATAAATATACTTTTTTAATATACAGCCACCAGGGAATCGGCACTGCGCTTTTTCCTCCCATACTGAACCACCAAAAACGGAAAGCACTAAGGCCAATGAATAAAGCCACCAGAAATCCCAACGCCAGGTCGAAATTGTGAATGAAAGAGCTTGGCAGGAAGGCGTTGCTTCCATCGTAAACATTAATGTCCCCCTGCCATAAGCCAAAGCCGAGAAAAAAAATTCCGGTCAGAAGAGCCACAATGATCACGGCGGCCAATTCCACTTTGGTTGACTTGAAAAAAAGACGGGCGATACCCGTGATGTCATAGCGGGAAATCAGCCAACGGCGAAGACTCATCATGGTTTCGCCTGGTTCGGCCCCGCGCGGGCATTGATCGGAACATTGGCCGCAATAATAGCAAAGCCATGGTTCAAGCGATGTCTCAAGCTTCCGTTCCAGCCCCATTTGCAAATATCTCATGGGCCTGCGGGGGAAGACGTTAAATTCATCGGCATGCGGGCAGACGGCCGAACAGTTGCCGCAATGATAGCACAACTGTACATCCTCCGCTCCGTAACCTTCCAGATCGTCAATAATTTTTGGGTTGACTCGAATCGCCATGGGGCCTCCTCATTTTGCCTGCAGATTTTTTGCCCGGGCTTCGATCTCACTGAGAGTCACACTGCCGCGATGCCCGATGCCCTTGCCGCTGCTGATGCTGCTCAACACTCCCGCTGCCACGGCCGAAGCTTGCGCGACCGCATCGGGGATGTCCTTTGGCGATTGGCACATGCCGGCAACATAAATGCATCCTTTCTCCGTATCCGTGGGCCTGCCGTTGTAATTAAGTTCCGAGAACCAACCATCCTCGTCCCTGGTCAATCCAAGCATGCGGCTTAACTCTTCCGTGCCGTGGGCCGGGATGAGTCCTACGGCGAGCAGTACCATGTCAACCGGGAATTGGATCAGTTTATCTTGGATAATATCTTCCCCCGTTACCATCATTTGTCCGTTCAACTCGGAAATCGCTGCGGTTCGGCCGCGGATAACAAAGGTGCCCTCATGCTTAATTCGTTCGAAAAACTCTTCATAACCTTTACCAAAAGCCCGCATATCAATATAAAATTCATAACAATCGGCGCCGGGAAGTTTTTCTTTCACCAAATGGGCAAATTTCAGCGAATACATGCAGCAGACCCGGGAACAATAAGAGTTGTAGTTCTGATCCCTGGAACCGACACAATGGATGATGGCAATACTTTTCGGAGCTGGCCCATTGGCATCAAAGACCCATTCTTCCAGCTTCGTGCGTTTGTTCAACTTCAGGCTTTTGGCCACGATCTTCCCCCCCGTAGGTCCTGAGGCATTGGTCAGACGTTCGAACTCAAGGGCAGTCAGCACGTTGGGCAAGATGCCATATCCGTAATGTTCGATATTCTCGGCTTGTAAAACATCATACCCGGTTGCGATAATGATATTGCCTACTTCAATCTCGATGATTTCATCCTTCTGAGTCAGGTCGATGCATTCCTTGGGGCACTTTTTTACGCAGGCGCCGCATTTTTTGCCAGCGCTTTGAACATACAGACAATTTTCAGCATCAACCAGGTAGGCATTGGGCACGGCTTGCGGAAAAGGGATATAGACCGCTTTGCGGCGGGCGATCCCGGCATCGAATTCGCTTGCCACTTCCACCGGGCACACCTCGCTGCAAATATTGCAGGCGACACAAGCATCCACGTCAACCATCCGGGCTTTGCATTTGATCTGCACGCGGTAGGAACCGGGAGAACCGCTTAAGGCGATCACTTGCGAATTTGTCAGCAAGCGGATCATCTCATGCTGGGCGACCGATACCATTTTCGGTGTCAGAATACAGGCTGAGCAGTCCAAGGTGGGGAAAGTTTTGTCGAACATGGCCATGTGGCCCCCGATCGTTCCGCAGCGTTCAACCAGGCAAACCGGCTTTCCGGCGTCGGCGATCTCGAGGGCAGCCTGAATTCCCGCGATTCCGGCGCCGATGATCAGGGTTGTCGGCTGAACCGGCGTCTTCGCAGGCTCGACGGCCAGGGCGAAAGGAACGCCAAAGGCGGCGCAAGCGACGATGGCCTTGGCCCGTTCCAGAGTGGTTGAGCCGGATGCCCCGTGTTCACGGAAAGAGGCCAACCTGACTTCTAACGGATCATGCCCGGCCAAGGCCATGGCTTTGGTAAAAACGGGCTTGAAATAACCGGGCATATCACCGGCGATGACAATCCGTTCCAGATTGCCAGAATGGACTTGCCCAGCGAGATCCTTGGCGTCCAGCCGGGGTTGAATTCCCAGTTCCTGGACGGTTTCCACATTGGGCAGGTTCGCGGCATACTTGGCTACCGCAGTGACATTCAAACGATTGTTTTCTTCGACCTGGCAGAAAAAAATTCCAGTGCGCATGTCCCCCCCCTTAGAAATCGACCCTGAAGCCATTAAAATTTTTCATCAAGGCAAGATGATATAATAAATCGGATGACACAGTCAAGAACTAATTTTCTTTGATAAAATATATTTAAAAATCATCCGTCGATCTTTTTCGTTTCATGGATCGATATCATTCGTTCTGCTCTCCTTCAATGCTGGCCAGGATCAATTCATATCCCGATACGATCCGGATATCCGTACTTCGGCAATCGGGACACGAAAAGGACGAAGCAGCCGCTGTCGTTTCGCTGCCGCAGGACCGGCAAACAAAGCGCACGGGACGGATTTCAGTCTGCAAAATTGCCCCGGCCATAATGGGGAATTCACTTTTCATCAAGTCGAACAGTTCGCCCATTGTTTGCGGGACCAAGTGATGCAGCCGGCCGACAGTCAGATATATGATGGAAATTTTTTGCAGCCGATTTTTCTCCGCTTCCTGAAGCACCTGACGAATTAAATCTTCTATGATGGCCGCTTCATGCATTGGTGCTTTGCTTCACAGCGATCCGGAAAAACCTCATGGTGAGTTTTTTTAAACCGGATATTTATTTTCGATGGCTTCGACATGAATCGTGTGGACATCATTGCCCTTGTTTTTAATGATATCTTCCACCTTCATGGGACCTCCTCATTTAGCAAAGAATACATAAATGAAAAAATAAATGCAAAGCTGCCTGTTTTCAAGACAGAATCTCTGCGCTGTTGAAATGGAGCACCAACACCTGAATCCCGCAGAGCTGATTTTTCTTCAAAAAAACGGATTCCCAGGCTGAAGTTAGCAGACTTGCAAGAAACCGGCCGAAAAAGTGTTTAACGGGTACAACATACTTCAGGAGGTTGAAAATGAAGAAAAAATTACTGGCTGTTTCGATCGTATTGTTTTTAAGCGCTGCCCTGTTCATAACCGCCCAAGCGGATTTTCGCGGTCCGGCCTCTGAACGCGGGCAGCGGCGGGGAGGCTTTTTCGCCGACCAGGACTTCCTGCCCCCCCGGCTGCTGCTGCAGGCCAAGGACAAGATCGGCCTGAACGCCGATCAGGAAAAGAAGATCGGCGCCATGCTCGAGGCCCACGAACAATGGGCGATCAAATTCGGCGCTGAAATGAAGCTCAAGGCCCTGAAACTGCGCACGGCAATGACCGCGGAAAAGACCGATTTTGCCAAGGCCGAGGCCTTGATCCGCGAGCAGGCCGGCATGCACGCCGACATGCAGATCGCGCG
>JALHTJ010000179.1 GCA_022865785.1 Candidatus Aminicenantota bacterium | reverse complement strand
AGGTTCTAAAAACCGCCAAAGTTTCCGCCTTTCAAAACAAATCGTTTTTTGAATCGTTTTTTTACCTGCTGGCCAAGAAAGCCTACATGGAACGGGACGCCAAAAGGGCCCGCAAGCAGAATATGTTCCTTAAAGCCGGCAAAATATACGAGGAAATAGGCGAATTCAAAAAAGCACTGCAGACCTATAGTGAAGGCCAGGAATTTGATGTCATGGGCGAATTGCTGGAAAAACTGAACAAAGAAAGCGAAGCTATCGAAATATATAAAAAAAGCGGCAATAGCGACAACCTGGTCAAGCTACTGCTCAAACGCAAAAATATCGAAGCCGCCGGAGTCGTGCTGGAAAGCAACAACCGCTTTCAGGAGGCTGCCGAACTTTACTACAACCATGAAAGGTATGAAAAGGCCGCCCAGATTTATGAAAAAAAAGGATTTTACAAAAAAGCGGCTTATATTTATGAAAAGGGCGGCAATTTAAAAAAAGCCGCCATCAACTTTGAAAAATGGTTCATCACCAGCTTCGACACCACAGTGGGCTACCAGAACTCCAAGCAATTGGAGCAGGAATTGCTCAAAGCTGTTGACCTGTATTCCCAGCTTGACGAATTGGAAAAAGCATATGACCTGCTAATCAAGTACGGAAAATTCGAAAAAGCTGGCGAACTCGCGATTAAATTGAACAAGATCAGCGATGCTGCCACGAACTTTGAGAAGGCCCAGTTGCCTCTTAAAGCCGCCGAAATGTACGAACAGTTGGCCCAGCCCAAGATCGCCTGTCTTTTACGCGGAGAAAACGCCTTTGCCAAGGGCGGTACGCTGGAGGCGGCCGACTGGTTTTTGAAAGGCGAGGATTATACCCGGGCAGCCGAGCTTTTCGAATGGGACAAAAAATTCGCCAAAGCGGCCCATTGCTATTTCATGAACCAGAATTTTTTAGGGGCGGCCGATAATTACTTGAAGGATAACAACGAAGAGGAAGCGGCCAAGATGTTCGAGATGGGCCGGGAATGGAAAATGGCGGCCAACATCTCACTCAAATACGGGAAATTCCAAAAAGCCGGCGAACTGTACGAAAATGCCCGGGAATACTTCAAGGCCGGAGCTTCATTCATAAAAGTGGATGACGACCGCCGGGCCCTGGCCAATTTCCAGCTCGTTCCCTTCGACTCACCGGATTTCAATACCGCCATCACTCACATGGCCAACATTTTTTTAAAAAACCGCAAACCGCAACTGGTCATCGAAAAAATCGAAAAATTGCTCGGCGAAAACCAGATCGATAAATCCAACATCGAGTGGTTTTATGTCCTGGGGCAGGCTTATGAAAACGCCGGCAATTTCAAGAAGGCTTTCGAAATTTACCAGATGATCCTGACCGAGGACTACTCCTTCAAGGACGTGCACCAGAAAATAAAGGACGTGGAAATCCTGATCCAGAAATACAAGGAAATGGAGCTGATCAGCGAAGATGCCAGTGAACGGTATCGTGTAATTGAAAAGATCGGCGAAGGCGGCATGGGTGTGGTGTTCAAGGCCGAGGACACGGTCCTGAAGCGGGTGGTGGCCTTGAAAATATTGAACAAAAACCTGGTCACCGACAAGCGCAACCTGGAGCGTTTTTTTTCCGAAGCGCGTTCCACGGCGTCGCTGACACAGGCCAACATCGTCACCGTTTACGACGTGGGCCAGATCAAGGATGATTACTTCATCTCCATGGAATACATTGAAGGCGAAAACTTCATGAACCTCATCCGCCGCAAAAAAAATTTTTCCCCGTCGCAGATCGTGTTCATCGCCATCAAGCTTTTCAAAGCACTGGATTATTCCCATCGCAAGGGCATCATTCACCGTGATATCAAGCCGCATAACATCATGATCACCAAGCAAAAAGAGATCAAGATTATGGATTTCGGCCTGGCCGTGATCCTCGGCGACCAGAAAAAGGGCGAAAGCGGCGTTATCACCGGCACCCCCTATTACATGTCCCCGGAGCAGATCCAGGGCATCCCGGTCGACCACCGCACCGACATCTATTCATCCGGGACCACATTGTTTCACCTGACCACCGGGCACGTCCCCTTCAAGGGTGAAAATATTTTTTACCAGCACCTGTTCGACCCGGTACCGCCGATCAAGAAATACCGCAGCGATGTTCCGGAAAAATTATGTTATATCATCGAGAAATGCATGGAAAAGAAGCGCGAACAAAGGTTTCAAAGCGCCATGGAAGTACTGAACGAAATGAAGACCATCAAAATATAAGGAGTAAAAAATGGATTTTGCCCTGAACGAAGAACACCTGGCATTCAAGGAGGAGACCCACAAATTCGCTGAAAAGGAAATGCGCCCCAACGCCAGGGAATTCGATGAAAAAAATGAATTTCCTTTCGAAATCATGCAAAAGGCCTTCGCTGCCGGCTTTCTCACTTCGGGCATCCCGTCTGAATACAATGGGGCCGGTCTGTCATCGCTGATCAACGCCATCATCTGCGAGGAACTGGCCTGGGGCTGCGCCGGCATGTACACATCCATCATGGCTAATACCCTGGCCACCACCCCCATCGTCTTGTTCGGCAGTGATGAACAGAAAAAGAAATTCCTGGAGCCGATGACCCAGAAAATGTCCTTCGCCTGCTTCGCCTTGACCGAAAAGGAGGCCGGTTCCGACAACTCAGCCATTCAGACTACGGCCGTGCGCCAGGGCGATCAATACGTGCTCAACGGTTCCAAGACATTCATTACCAACGCCGGCGTTTCCCAGCTGGGCGTGATATTCGCCTCTACTGACAAGAGCCGCGGCGCCCGCGGCCTGTCCGCATTCATCGTACCCATGGACCTGCCCGGCATATCCGTCGGCAAGCATGAAAACAAGATGGGGCACCGGGCTTCCAACACCGCTGAGATCTACTTCGATGAGGTCAAGGTTCCGGCCGCAAATCTCCTGAAACGGGAAGGTTTTGGATTCATCATCGCCATGAAAACCCTTGACTACGCACGCCCGGCGGTGGGCGCGGGCGGAGTGGGATTGGCCCGCGCCGCCTTTGAGGAAGCCCTCCATTATTCCCAGAACCGTGTGCAATTCGGCCGGCCCATTGCGTCATTTCAGCACAACGCCTTCAAACTGGCCGAAATGGCCACCGAGATCGATGCGGCACGGCTGATGGTTTACCGCTCGGCCTGGATGCTGGACAACGGCCTCAAGGCCTCCAAGGAATCGGCCATGGCCAAAGTCATGGCCACCGATGTGGCCATGAAGGTTACAGTCGACGCCGTCCAGCTTTTCGGCGGCTACGGCTACATGAAGGAATACCCAGTTGAAAAAATGATGCGCGACGCCAAGCTGCTGCAAATTTACGAAGGCACCAACGAGATCCAAAAACACGTCATTTCGCTGGAGTTGCTGGGGTCGGTAAAAAACATCGGCTGAAGTGATGAACCGGCAATTCGATGTCATCGTCATCGGCGGTGGCATCATCGGTCTGGCCTCCGCTTACCACCTGAGCCGGAGCGGACAAAGGGTGCTGGTCCTGGAAAAAAAATATCCCGGATCGGGTTCAACCGGCCGCTGCATCGGCGGCATTCGCCAGCAGTTTTCAACCCCGGGTGCGATCCGCCTGATGCAGGAGAGCGTTCGCCAGTTCCGCAGCATGCGCGAGGATTTCGGTTTTTCAGTTGAGTACCACGAGGGCGGCTACCTGTTCCTGGCCCATGACCCGCTGCACTTGCAAACCTTCAAAGCTATATTGCCGTTGCAACTGGAATTTGGGCTCAAGGTTGAGATGCTGGATGCCGGCGCCTGCCTGAAAATTGCTCCGCAGTTGAATCCCGAGGGGCTTTTAGGCGGGGTTTTTTCTCCCGAAGACGGCCAGGCCTACCCGTTCAAAGTCATGGAAGGCTACATCCAGGAAATAAAAAAGCAAAAATCGCAAGTGTGCTTTTTCAGCGAAGTGAATGAGATCATCGTCGAAAAGGAAACCGCCAAGGGCGTACGCACCACAGCGGGAGAAACTTTCCATGCCGATGTCATCCTGAACGCTTCGGGGCCCTGGGCCAGTGAAGTGGCCCGCTTGGCCGGCCTGGATTTGCCCATCGAACCTGAAGAACATGAAGCATTCATCACCGATCGCCTGCCGCCCATATTCACCACCATGGTAGTCGATTATCGTGCGGACGGCTGCTATTTCTGCCAGCGCAGCAACGGCCAGGTGATCGGCTGCTACAGTCCCGTGCCCAACAAGCCCGGCATTCACACCGAATCTTCCCTGGAATTCCTGGTGGAGATGTCCAAGCGCACAGTACGCCTGGTCCCCGAACTGGCCAAGGCCAGGGTCATCCGCCATTGGGGTGGCTGCTATTCCATGACCCCGGACGGCAGCCCGTTTATTGACAAGACCGAGATAAAGGGCTTGTATGTGGCCAACGGCATGTGCGGCCACGGCTTCATGTTTGCTCCGGCCATCGGCCGCTACGTCAGCGAGATCATCCTGGACGGCCGCTACCCGTTCGATTGGTCGGAATTCAGCATGGGGCGCGACTTCTCGCGCCAGGAACTGATGAAATAAAATCATGGCAATAAAAATTGACGGTGACTGTTTAAGTTTAGAGCAATTCGATCAGGTGGCACGCGGAAAAAAGCGGGTGGAACTTTCGTCCGCCACCGTGGCCAAAATAAAAAAATGCCGGCTGGTACTGGAAGAATTCATCCATTCCGATAAGCCCTACTATGGCATCAATACCGGTTTCGGCGCCCTGGCCCAGCGCCGCATCGAAAAGAGAGACCTGAAGAAGCTCCAAAAAAACCTGATCAAGAGCCACACGGCCGGGGTCGGCCCAAATTTGCCTGCCGACATCGTGCGCGGCATCATGCTGCTGCGGGCCAATGTCCTGGCCAAGGGTTACAGCGGCGTGCGCCTGGAAGTAGTGCAGCTGCTGCTTGATCTGCTGAACAAGGACATCGTCCCCCTGATCCCGGCCAAGGGATCGGTGGGCGCTTCCGGCGACCTGGCACCGTTGTCCCACCTGGCCATGGCCCTGATCGGTGAAGGAGAAGTCGTTTACCGGAATCATGAGCAGAGTTCGGCAACGGCTTTCAAAAAAGCCGGCCTGTCGCCGTTGGTGCTCCTGGAAAAGGAAGGCCTGGCATTGATCAACGGCACCCAGGTGATGACCGCCATCGGCATTTTCAATCTGCGTGAAGCCGAAAACCTGGCCAAAGTGGCCGATATCGCCGGGGCCATGACCTTCGAAGCCCAGTTGGGCAACCCCTCGCCTTTTTATGAGGAGATCCAGAATGTCCGCCGCCATCCCGGACAGCTGGAGAGCGCCAACAATATCCTGCACTTGATCAAGGACTCGCCGCTGTGGATATCCCACCAGGGCAAGAAAAAGGTGCAGGACGCCTATTCCATCCGCTGCATTCCCCAGGTGCACGGGGCGGTGCGCGACACGCTGAAGTACGTGCGCCGCGTCCTGGAGATCGAGACCAACTCGGCCACCGAGAATCCCCTGATCTTCCCGGAGCAAAAACTCATCCTTTCCGGCGGTAATTTCCACGGCGAGCCGGTGGCTTTCGCCATGGATTTCCTGGCCATCGCCCTGACCGAACTGGGCAACATCTCCGAGCGGCGCATCGACCGCCTGATCAATCCCGCCTCCAACATGGGGCTGCCCAATTTTCTGATCGCCGACAACGGCCTGAATTCAGGTTTCATGATCGTCCACGTCACGGCCTCGGCCCTGGCTTCGGAAAACAAATCCCTGGCCCACCCGGCCTCGGTGGACAATATCCCCACTTCGGCCAACCAGGAAGACCACGTCAGCATGGGCACCATCGGCGCCCGTCAGGCGCGCGAGATCATCGGCAACCTGACCTACATCCTGGCCATTGAATTAATGGCCGCGGCCCAGGCTCTGGATTTTTATGAATT
>JALHTJ010000178.1 GCA_022865785.1 Candidatus Aminicenantota bacterium | reverse complement strand
ACCTTGGCGTTCATCTTGCTCAATACCTTGGTGATCGCCGCTGTCAGCGTCGTCTTGCCGTGGTCCACGTGCCCGATCGTGCCAATATTCAAATGCGGCTTGTTGCGATCAAATTTCTCTTTGCCCATGCTTGCCTCCTAAAAATATTTCTTTTAGCCTATAACCAAATCAAAGCCCTCGATCAGGGTCGAACTGATGACCTCATCCTTACCAAGGATGCGCTCTGCCAACTGAGCTACGAGGGCGCTCAAAAGCGGGAGACGGGATTCGAACCCGCGGCCTAAAGCTTGGAAGGCTTTAGCTCTAGCCAACTGAGCTACTCCCGCGTCCCCAATTGGGCAGGGGAGGATTCGAACCTCCGAAGACTTGCGCCAACGGGTTTACAGCCCGTCCCATTTGACCACTCTGGAACCTGCCCTCACTTTTCAATTTCCACTTATCACAAGCTGGCGAAGGGATTTGAACCCCCGACCGGCTGATTACAAATCAGCTGCTCTACCAGCTGAGCTACGCCAGCGTGAAAAAAAAGAGTATAGCACAGCTATACCTGTTCTGTCAATCATTTTCGACTCTATGGCCTTCGCAGGGAATTGGATTATAGCTCTTTTTAGAATGGAAAGCAAGATGTTTGCCAAATTTTTTTTAATTTTACCGGCAGCGGGTTATAATGGCCATAATGAAGCAGATGATCTTCCTGTTTGTTGATGGCTGCGGCGTGGGCCGGGCCGACGCCGGCAACCCCTTTTTTACAGCCAAAAGCAAGTATCTGCCTTTCTGGCCGGGCGCCATGGCTCTCCCGGACGGCACACCCATCACGGCAATAGACGCCACCCTGGGCATTCCCGGTCCGCCCCAGAGCGCCAGCGGCCAGACTGCGCTTTTTTGCGGCGTCAAAGCCGCAGCGATCGCCAACCGCCACCGCAACGGCTACCCCGACCAGGTTTTGCGCAGTATCATCTTAAAAAAAAACCTGCTGTCCGAACTGCAAAAAAAAGAGGTGCCGGCCCGCTTTCTCAACGCCTACCCGGTTTTTGAGGATTATTTCAGCAGCAAATACATTGCAATCAATCCCGATGGTCGACTCTGGTTTTCCACGCTCTTCCCGGAGCGTTTCAAAAGGATGGTCTCGGTGACTTCCTGCATGCTGCTGGCCAGCGGCCAAAAGCCTTTCGGGGCAGCCGACATCCGGAGGAAAAAAGCCTTATACCAGGACTATTCCAACCGTCAGCTCAATGAAAAAGGGCTTTCCCTGCCCGAGTTTTCGCCGCAACAGGCCGCGGACATCATTTACAACGCCTCACGGTGCTTCGAATTCATTCTATACGAGTATTTTCAAACCGACCTCTACGCCCACCGCCGGCCGTTTGCAGAATGCGTCGGCCTGATCAGGGAACTGGACACCCTGGTCGGTGCCTTGTTGTCGCGCCTTGATAAAAAGAACGATACCCTGATCCTGACCAGCGACCACGGCAACCTGGAGGATTTTTGTCTGCGCGGCCACAGCCGCAACCCGGTGCCTTTCCTGGCCTGGGGCCGCCATGGAGGATTTCTGCGCAAAAAGGTTAAAAGCCTCAGCGACGTCGTCCCGGCCTTGCTGGAACTATTTTCCTGAAAGATAAGTCCAGTGAACAAAAATAAGTCTACTTTATTTTGGTCTTGACTTTTCGGAAGTTCTGTTCATAATGGTCATATGAAAAGATATCTTGAAAAACCTATTTTTCAGGATTTAAAAGAGAAGATTGTTATTCTCTCCGGTCCTCGCCAGGTAGGTAAAACAACATTGTCCAAACAACTGAATCCATCTCATTTATACTTAAATTATGATTCATTTCATGATCGTCAGATCATCAAGAAAGAGGAATGGACGAGGAATGTCGAGTTGGTTATTTTTGATGAACTGCATAAAATGCGCAATTGGAAATCCTGGATAAAAGGAATTTATGATACGGAAGGTTCGTCACCGCAGTTACTCATAACCGGCTCTGCCAGACTTGAAACTGTCAAAAAAGGTGGCGATTCATTGGCTGGCCGCTTTTTTTCTTATCGTCTGCATCCATTGTCTGTGAATGAGATAAGCCTAATATTAAAGGAGGAACCCAGGGAAGCTCTTGATAAGATATTATTTTTAGGCGGCTTTCCGGAACCATATTTAAAAGCCAGTGCGGCTTGGGCTAAACGCTGGCGTCGAACCCACATAGATACCATTCTACGAGAGGATCTGTTAGATCTTGAGAAAGTCAGGGATGTCAAAGCAATGGAAATCTTAATTGATCTTTTACGGGTACGAGTTGGTTCCGCAACATCCTACGCATCATTGGCCAATGACCTGCAGGTTTCATCCCCTACGATTAAACACTGGCTCCAGATTTTGGAAAACCTCTTTGTGATTTTCCCTGTTCGTCCATATTCCAAACACATCGCCCGCAGCCTATTAAAAGAAGCAAAATACTATTTTTTTGATACCGGCGCTATCGAGGGAGACTTGGGCGCAAGGCTTGAAAACACAGTTGCTTTGGCGCTTTTAAAGGAATTACATTTCTTGGAAGATACAACCGGATCCAAAGTAGCTTTACATTATCTTCGTGACAAGGAAAAACGCGAAGTAGATTTTATGGTACTTATTGACAACAAACCCGCCATGTTAGTTGAAGTTAAAGTCAGTGATGATGTTTTTGCCAAATCATTGTTTCGCTTCCACTCCATTCTAAAAGAAGCGCAAGCATTTCAAATCGTTTATAATCTGAAAAAACCTAAATCCAAAGACAATATCAACATGCTCCCCGCCCACGAATTTTTAAGCCATTTGAAATTCTAAAACGAACAACGATTTTTTGTACCCGCACAGTGATGTTTTTTTTGGCGGGATATTTATAATCCGCTGGAACGCCCTGTTTCAGTCAGGATCAATCCAGGGCGATTCTCCCCTGCGGGGACAAGCACGAATCGCCCCTTCGGGAGCAAAATTCTTTTCAGAGCAAGAAAAAAAACATTTCACTTGACAATTCGTTCTAAATATAACATAAACGTATACGTATACTTTAATCATACCCTAAACGAATACAGGAGGCATGAATGAAAAATGCGGTTTTTGAGCGCCAGGAACTCTGCCGGCGCCTGGGCATCGAAGGGAAAACACTCGATGAATGGCAGCAATGCAAGATCATTGGTCCTTTCGGTTTCAGCGATGACCATACTCCCCTCTTCACCGAGTCGGCAGTGGTCGACGGCGAACACATCAAGAGGCTGCGCGAGCTGGGCTACGGCATCAAGGAGATCCAGAAGATCATCCGCAAGATCGGCCTGCCCCGTGTCGCCGACAGGAAAAATGCGAACGAGAAGAAGCAGAAATTCCTGACCGTGGGCGTTTTGGCCGAAAAAGCTGGCGTCAGCCCCAGAACCATCAAGCACTGGGAGGACATGGGCATTATCGAACCCAATATGCGCAGCCAGGGCGGATTCCGTTATTATGGAGATACATATATATATCTTTGCAACCTGATCAAGGACTTGCAGCTTTTCGGCTATTCCCTGGTAGACATCAAAATGATCTCGGATCTTTTCCGCTACTACCTCGCCATCCAACAGAATCCCGATTCCAGTCCCGCGATCGAAAAAGAAGCCAAGTTGGAAACCATGCTCCAGGAGATCGACCGGCTCTTCAAAAAAATTGCCTTGCTAAAAGCGGGCATCGGTCGCTGGGAAGATCTGCTGAAAAGAAAAAAAAAGGAGGTCGCGGTCGCGCGGCTT
>JALHTJ010000177.1 GCA_022865785.1 Candidatus Aminicenantota bacterium | reverse complement strand
CCCTGGGCCTGCCGGAACTGAAGACCGACCCCCGCTTCCAGGAGCGGGACGCGCGCAAAGCCAACCGCAGACCGCTCACACCATTGCTGGAAGCAAAGTTGAAAGAGAACACCACGGTTTATTGGGTCGACCTGCTCAATGACAAGGGCATCCCTTCCGGTGATATTGTCAGCCTGGAAGCGGCCCTGATTTCGGAGCAGGCCCGGCACCGGCACGTTATCGAAGAGATCAAGGAAGAGGGCATCGGTTCCATCAAGGTTTTCAATATGACTGCCAAGTTTTCCAGGACGCCGGCTAAGATCGACGCGCCGCCGCCGCGGCTTTCGGCCCATACCGAAGATATCCTGAAAGGACTGGGTTATGGTCAGAAAGATATAGAAGCCTTAAAAGAAAAAGGCGCGATTTAAGTTTCAAATAAAAAAAGGAGGTTAAAACATGGGAATGACAATGGTTGAAAAGATTCTGGCCAAGGCCACTAACCAGGCCGCGGTCAAGGCGGGAGATGTGCTGGAACCAAGGGTCGACATGGCCATGTCGCATGAAAACGGGGCCCTGGTCATCAACCAGTTCTCTGAAATTTACAAAGATACGGGATTGGATGCCAAGGTTTGGGATCCTGACAAGATCGCCATTATTTTCGATCACCGCGTGCCGGCCGAAAGTTCAAAAACAGCCGGCAACCAAAAGAAAATCAGGGATTTCGTGGCCAAGCAGGGGATCGCAAAATTTCACGACATTCGCGGCGACAGCGGCGGCATCTGCCACCAGATCCTCCCCGAATTCGGCTATGTCCGGCCGGGGAAAGTCGTGGTCGGCACCGACAGTCATACTACGAGCCATGGCGCCCTGGGCGCTTTTTCCTTCGGCATCGGCGCCACGGAAATGGCCGCAGTCTGGGCCCTGGGCCGGGTGCTGAATGTCGAGGTCCCGGGCACCATCAAGGTGGTCTGCGAAGGCAAGTTCAAGCGCCATGTCGCGCCCAAGGACCTGATCCTGCACTTGATCGGCAAGCTGACCGCCGAAGGTGCCAATTTCAAGGTCATCGAATTCCACGGTCCGGCCATTGAGCAGATGTCGACATCGGGCCGCCAGGTGATCTGCAACATGACCGTTGAGGCCGGCGCCACTTCGGGCATTGTTCCTCCCGACCAGGAGACACGACGCTACCTGCAGGAAGAGGCCGGTGTCAAGGATGAGCTCGATATTTTTGGGCCTGATGCCGACGCGGTGTACGATCAGGCGATCACGATCAATGTGTCCAAGCTGGAACCGCAGATCGCCTGCCCCCATACCGTGGACAACGTCAAGCCCATCAAGGAAGTTGCCGGAATCAAGATCAACCAGATCGTCATCGGTTCCTGCACCAATGGCCGCCTCGATGATCTGGCCATCGCCGCCAAGATACTGAAGGGCAAGAAAGTGGCCCGCCAGACGCGCATGCTCATCTTTCCGGCTTCGACAAGGATTTACCTCCAAGCCTTGAAGAAGGGCTATGTCACCACCTTCATGGAAGCCGGAGCCGTGGTGATGAATTCCGGATGCGGCCCCTGTTTGGGTATTCACCAGGGCGCCCTGGCCGATGGTGACGTGGCCCTGGCTACCACCAACCGGAATTTCAAGGGGCGCATGGGCAACCCCAATGCCGAAGTGTACCTGTGTTCGCCTGCCGTGGCTGCCGCCAGCGCCATAAACGGCGTCATCACTGATCCCAGAAAAGGAGGAAAATAAGATGGCTAAAGTTGTCTTTAAAGTGGGAGACGATGTTTCCACCGATATCATTTATCCGGGTAGATTCATGGCCACGGTCCTGCCGACCGAAACCCCGCAATTCGCCTTTATCGATTATCCCGAATTCAACGCCAAGGTCAAAAATAAGGAATTCCCGCCGCAGAGCATCATTGTGGGCGGCAAGAATTTCGGCTGCGGCTCTTCGCGCGAGCAGGCCGCTTCCTGCCTGAAAGGTCCTGATTTTGTGGTGGTGGCCCGGAATTTCTCGCGCATTTTCCTGCAGAACGCCATTAATCTCGGACTGAAAATGGTGATCTGTCCGACCATAGAGGCCAACGAAGGAGACGAACTTGAATTCAGCGCCGAGCAGGTGATCAACAAAAACTCCGGAAAAAGCTTTGCCATCGAGGCCCTGCCCAAAGCCCGCCAGGTTATTATCGACGCCGGGGGGCTGATCCCTTTTACCCGCAAGCTCTTGCTGGACACCAAAAGCAGTCGCGGAATTTGATAATTCATTTTCCTCTTCTTGCCCGCGCAGATGAGACCGCTGGAGAACAAAGAGGCGCCCATGGATAACAATTTCAGAGCAGCCCTGGTGACGCTCTCCCGGGCGTTGCCCGCAGTCCTTTTCCGGGCCGGGATATTCATTGCCGGCGGTTTCCTGGTCATCATATTTTTCGGTATGCTGCTTATCGCCTTACGCCTGGCCGGCGGCGTCAGCCAGTCAGTAGTCATTGCCGTTCTCGTACTGGCCGTGCTGGGCGGCTGGGGGTGCAGCCGGGTTTTGCAGCGGTTTTTCCTTTTTCGGCACCGGGCCGCCCTGCTCTTGTTTTTTTCCGAACGTCCCGCCATGGCTCCCGGCCTGTCCGTAGCCATCCATGAGGTCGGACGCTTTTTCCCCGATTATTCCAGCTGGGCGCTCATGAACCGCGACCTGCGCCGGGCCTTGTCCGCTTTTTATCATGAGGACAGGGAATTTCCTTTACACCCCGCCGCGAATTCAGGCGGGCCCTTTTCGGGAGTCCTTGAGCGCTTGACGAACGTGACACTTGCCCAGGCTATTCTGGCATTGGCATTTTCCCGTGGCAACACCGATCTGAGTCGATCGGTTCGGGAAGGACTGGCCCTGTATTTCCGGCATGGCGTGGAAAGCCGGCGCCTGGCGCGCCGCTGGCTGTGGTTTTCGGCCAGCGGACTGGCTTTCCTGTTCCTGTGTCTGGCCATCCCCAACTGGTTCTTTTTCACAAGCACCGGAACCCCGGTCGAGATCGGGATCGTTCTGGCCGCGGTCATCGCCTGGCTGCTGCATCAGGCCTTTGTCCAGCCCTTTGTCCTGGCCGGCGTGAGCGGCGCCCTGCTGGCCGAGACCAGGGGTCACAGGCCCGACCCGGAATCTTGCGAAAAATTGACCGCCCTTTTCCCGGATGCAGCCTTGGCCGCCGATCGTTAAAGGGCCGGCCTTTTTCTCCGCTATTCGCTTACTTCGATAGTTTTCATCGCGTTTCTGCCGAAATACTGCGGGTGGTACATGCCCTGGGCGACGGCCGGCATCCAGGTGAAGCGGCCGCTGTACATGGCTTTGATAAAATAGACTATGCGCAGGTTGCCCTGCATGGAATAGGTATAGAAGACCAGGCGGTCGGCGGCGTTCTCCCGGCGCATCCATGGTGTCCGGTATTTGACCTGGTTCGCCGTGTTGAATTCTTTCAATGAACGGGTGCTGCCTATGTCCTGGCGCAGGAGCTCGAAGCCGGCGGCCAGGGGCTCGTCAATGACGCCGTAAGGAACCTCCTTGTCGGTCCTGAGGAGCAATTCCACCTGGTAGACCTTGCCGCGCTTGAATTGATCCACGGCCTGTCCCTTTTCGTTGTAGACCAGGCGCCGGATGTCGATGCCGCGGCTTTTCTTTTTTGCCCTGGCCAATTGATAGGTCAATTCGCTGGTGACATATACAGGCTGGTCGGCTTTGACACTGACTTCGACTATTTCTTTTCGGCCGGCGAGTTTTTTGCTGACCTGCAATGTTTCCCGGCTGTTGGTGAACTCTTTCATGGCCTTTTCTCCCAGCAAAACGATCTCCGCTTTGCGGGCCGTGATTTTTTCCACTTTCGCCAGGTACTCGTCCATGGCGCACAGGATCCAGAAATTGGTCTGGGTCGTGTTCCAGCAGTAGGGCTCGGCCTCGAGGAGCCAGCGGATGATGCGTTCGGCCAGGACATGGCCGGCTTCCACTTCCAGGACGGCCTGAAGAAGCAAAGCGGTGGCGAAGCGCGAGGAGTAGAAAGGGAAGTCGCGATGGTAGGCGAATTCGCCGGCGTCAAAGTAAGCGAAGTCAGCCTCGACCTGCAGACTGCTGTTGAACTCGGCCAGCATGGCTGCCAGGAGGTCGGCTGGTTTCCCCTGATTGTTCAGGGCCCGGTACAGGAAAACCCGGGCCGGCAGGGGCAGGGTGTCCCTTTCAGCAGCCAGCTTTTTCAGCTTTTTGCTGTCGGCCCCTTTGTTCAGGCTCAGAACAAATTGATAAAAGCTTTCGCAGGTCTTGTCCAGGCTGGCCCGTTGCAGGTATGCCGACAGCTTCCGCACCAGTTGCGGATCCACCTTGTAATCGCGCGCTTTGGCCAGGTGCAGGCTCCAAAGGACATAGGCGGTCAGGTAGTCCGAGGTGTACTGGCCGCTGCGATAATATGAAAGGGCCCCTTGCGAATTCATAAATTCGGGAATGATCTTCAGGTAGCCGTTCACGGCTTCGCGTACCTGCCCCTGGTCCAGGCCCAACTCCAGGCGCTCTGCCAACTGCGGGCTGAATGCCAGGAAGGGCATCACCTTGGAAGCCCGCTGCTCCATGCACTCATATGGATAGAAAACAAGTTTTTTGGCGATGTTGACAGCCGGCCGCAGCAGGGAGGGGGCGGCTTTGATGGTGATGACCTGATTTTCGGCTTCAGCCTGGGGCTCGATCATTTTTTTCAGGAACTTGCCGCTGGCGAAATCGATCAGGGTTTCCGTGACCAGGCGGTCGGTCACGGGCAATTTTTTCTGGAGCCCGTCCTTGTCCGCCTGGGAGACGGCGTAAAAATCGATCTTGGCCTCGCCGATGCGGTCAGCCAGAAAGGGGAATTGGAACAGGCTGTTGCCGCGTGCATCCAGGGAACGTATAATCTGGGGGTTGCCGTTGATGCTTATTCCCTCCGGCTTGGCCAGCAGGGTAACCGGGAGTTTCTGCATGGTGCGGTTGCTGAGTTGAACCCCGGCAAGGAACTCATCGCCCTGGCGGGCGAACTCGGGCATGGCCTCGGAAATCAGCAGATCCTTGCTGACCATGATCTTCTTTTCCGCTGACCCAAAACTGTCCTCGCTGTAGGCCACGGCCATAATGCGAAAGGTGGAGAGCTGGTCCGAGCTTTCAAATTCGATCTCGGCATTTCCCCTGGCATCGGTTTCTATGGTTTTAAAGAACAATACCTCGCGGAAATCACTGCGCACGCGGATACCGGCGATATCGACCGGGACTCCGCCGAGAACGCCTCCGCCCACGGCCCTATCTTCGGCTTCTCCCTCTCCTTTCCGGAGCGCCATGCTCTTCATTTCCGCGGCCATGGGCGCGGGCATGGCCCGTCCCGCGACCCCGTCCTTCCCGCCGAACTCATCAGCGGAGTTCCAATATTTGTCCGCCGAGACCGGGATCAGCGCCAGGTCGCAGGCACGGTGGCGGCCGCCGTCAAAGTAGATATCGGACTGGAGGAAAGGATGAAAGCCCTTGGCTTCGGCCTTGACCGCGTAGCGGCCTCCGGGCAGGCCGGGGAAGCTGTAATACCCTTGCATGCTGGTGGTGGTCGTTTTCAGCTTGTTGTGCTTTTCGTCTTCAAGGGTGATGGTCGCCCCGGCTAGCGGCGTGGAGTCGGGACTGAAAATGCAGCCGAAAATGGCCGGCTCCTTCAGGTCGATATCCATCGTGGGACGCTCAAAGTTCCAGTGGGTGAAGTTCTTCGAATAATAGGTCCTGATAATGTTCCTTCCTAGGGGGGTGGAGTAATAGAAAAACCGGTGCGGGTCCGGGGTCAGGTATCTTTGCAGCGAGAGGTTGCCTTCGTCCACGGCGTAGACGAAAATTTTTGACTTCGTCCCTTTTTTTTGGCTATCACTTACCCTTATTTTTAATTTGGTCTTGCTGGCCGGCTTGATTTCGCCCGGGCTTTCCAAGTCCACGCGCAGGTTCTTGTCCTCGTCTTCCACTCTAAACTCCTTGGAGGCTTCCTCGGAGATGTTGTTGCCGTACATGGCGACGACGCTGACGCGGATAGACGGGAAATACTCTGTCTTGACCGGGATATCCAAAGGCGTCATCTTATCCAGAGTGATGACCCGGGAATCGAGTATCTTCCCCCTTTCGACGGTCACCAGCGCCTGGCCCTCCCGGGGTGAACGGATGAAACATTTCAGCGTTTCCCCGGTATGCAGGCTCAATTGATCGGTTTCGATCCTCAGCCTGTTGTCCTGGTCGGAATAGCCGCTGTCCCAGGCGAAGAAACTTCCCGAGGTCGAAACAATTCGGCCGTTCGCGTCCGGTGTGTCGCAGCGAAGGATATAATAACCGGCTTGTTGCACACGGAAATGGTGGGCCATGGTCTTGTCGATATAAATATCCTCGGGCCCGGCCACTTTACTCAATCGATACTGGTGTTTTTCGTAATATCTCCGATAAAGTGTTACGCGGATCTCGCCCGAAGCGGCCTTTCCCTGGAAGTCGACCAGGGCCAGGTCGGCGTTGACCTGATCCTTCAGGTTCTGGTAATAGCCGATGTGGATGCCGGTCAGCCGGTTGCCCGGGAAAAATATGGAATGGGCCCGGGCCGTGAATTCCTTGCCCTCGGCCGATTTCCCGGTTGCAGAAAAGTTGAGATTGGCCAGGTAATTGGTCTTTTTAAATGTATTCATGGGGATGCTTGGCGTGAATTGGCCGCTGGCATCGAGCCTGTCGTCTCCTTGCTTGGGCGGATTGTCCTGGGCCAGTTCCGGGTCGAGACCGAAAGCGAATCGCTCCAATCCTCCAGAAGTGAAAACCCTGCCCTCGGATCGGGTCGGCGCCAGCGAATAAGTCACCTTGTCCCCGGCCATGGGATTGCCGGCCAGATACGAGCCGTTGATCTCAGTATGGAAGATGTCGGTGAACAGGTAGTGCTTCGCCACGCCGGAGATCGTCAGTTCGAAGGTGTTCGGCTGGTAGTAATCGATGGTCACGGCGTGCTGGCCCTGCCAGGTTTGCGTGTCCGCGACCTTGACCACGATCTGGTAGTGCCCTTTCTTGCCGGACTTGTCCGATTGGAATTCGTATTGAAAGCCACCCCATTGGTCGAGCTGCAGCGTGCCGCTCTTTACTTTTTGCCAATCCGGCCCCATGATCTCAATCGAAGCCGATGTGGCCTTCGGTGAAGATACCCTTCCTGATTCGTAATCCTTGACAATGCCCCCGATATGGACCGTATCGCCGGGCTTGTAAAAGTCGCGCTCGCTGAACACGGTGATCCTGACCTCCCGGTCGGATGGGGGCCGGCGGTCGATCCTGGCCAGCGCCGTGTCGCCATTCTTTCCATTCTTGGCCATGATCAGGTCGGATTCCTGGATCTCCCTGTCGCTGAGCAGCACGCCGTTAGCGGAAGATTCCCCGAGCGGCTGTGCTTCCTGGCCATATCCTTTGAGAAAGAACGGAATCTTGCTTAACCCCTTGCCGTTGCGGTTGTCGTACAGCCAATACAGGGTCTGCCCCTGGCCGGCCTTGACCACCATATCCATGTTACGGCGGTGAAAGACCTGCAATTCGGGCGAACGTGACATGGGCAGGCGCATCAGGGCGATGTCGCGGCAGGAGTTGTATGGCTCATAGCGCTGGACAAGGAATCCGAAGAAGCCCAGGGGCGAGCCCAGTTCATTGTCCTTCAGTGCGGGGTTGTTCGATTTTTCCGACAATTCAGTCAGATTTTGCAGGATCTCTTTTTCGACGAAGTCGGCCCGGAAATCTTTTCGCTGCAGAATGCCGAAATTCCGGTTGGTCAACTGGGTATAGAATTCGGGCTTGAGCTTGAACAAGCGGACGCTGGCTTGCTTCATGCTTTTGGCGGACATTGACAATTTTTTATCCTGCAGGGAGAAATCGAGGCGCGGTGAGTGGCTGGAGCAGACCTCGGCTTCGAGTTCCAGGCCCTCGGGCAGCCGCTCATTGTAGATGTTGGTCAAGTTCCGGTCGATCCGCATGTTCAGGCGGTCGCCCGAGGCCAGCTCGTCGTCAACGCGGATGAACAGGGCGTGGTTCTCGTAATGACGGAACTCGAGGCGGAACATCAGTGGGATTCTATCCTGGCCCACTAATTTAAATATCTTGATGAGTGCAGGATCCGCTTCAGCCAGCTCATTGGAAAAAGGCAGCCAGCAATTTGGAGAGTCGGGATAAAGGACCAAAGGGAGATCTCCCTTGTACCGGAAAGGCGGGACGGTGTCGAAGGTAAAGGAGAAATCCTTGGCCGTGCCGGTGCTCCCTTCACTGCCAGAAAAACCCTTTTTAACGATAAATTGATAAAGCATCCCCCGCTCCAGGTCCCTGGCGTAGCTTATCTTGAGTTCGTCTGCTGTTTTTTGGGAAACCTGGATCGTGACCTGCTTGCCGCTCTTGGCCTCTTTCAGGATGAAGAACTCCTTGGCGCTGGCGGCTGTCACCGACTGATTGAAGCGCAGGGTGAAGGCGTCTTTCACCCAAACCTGAAAACTCAATTTTTCTCCGGGGTTTAAATCGGAGAAATAACTTCGGGCCGCGGGCTTGATCTCAACAGGAAACGCTTGCGGTGTGCGCCACTGCCAGCGCAAGGTCCGCAGCAGGGTTTTTCCAGCCAGCGATCGGGTCCCGGCAGGAATGGTTGCAGTATAGGTGGTGGAATAACGGAAGCGGATTTCGGGCTTAAGGGCCAGGGTGCGGTTGCCGCGCCAGGTGAATTCACCCTTGATCGACGGCGTGATCTGCACTATGGCGCTGCCACCTCTTTTTCCGCCCAAAGGCAGCATGTCGTCGGAGAAGGTGACGACCAGTTCCTTGTTATCAAGGCTTTGCAGGTTTCCTGACAGGTTGTATATTACTTTTAATTCATCCTTATTCTGCTTCCCGGCCAGCGTTGTGGCCAAAAACACGGTCATGGTGATGGTCAATATCGCAAGTATGGTTTTCATTTCCGCCTCCTTTGTCTACCGTCAATCCGGATTAGACGGCTCTTGGGCGGGAATTGGCGCGGATCTCTTTGCCGGCCCATTCCCAGGCCGGATTATGAGGGAGGCGGTTTTTTTTTACAACCCTTGCCGCTGGTCTGGAAAGATGTTTCAGCCGATGTCGGCGTACTGATAAAAATTGGAAGCGATTACTTTTTCGTGGTAATGGGTATTGGTGTACTTGTAGCCGTTGTTGTAGAGGATCAGGGCTTTGATCATGTCCCCCTTTGTTTCCTGCAGGTAGCCTTTGAGGATGGTGAGCCCGAGCCCGATGTTGTAGTCGATTTGGGTGAGCTTTTTGCGGTCAATGTTTAGCTCGTTCTTCCAGACCGGGTAATTCACCTGCATCAAGCCGTAGGCGCCCGCTCTGGATACGGCATGACGGTTGAAGCTGCTTTCCACGAAGATAATTGCCATGACCAGGTAGGGATCGAAACCGTGTTTCCGGCTCAGGGTAAAAACCGAATTGGTGATTTTTGTAAATCCCGGTTTTTGCAGGCGGAAAATATTTTCCTGAAAGCGGTAGAAATCGGTGTTGGCCATGGCCTCACGGTGGATGTTGAGCTTATCATTGAGTTTATCGACAGTTGTTTGCAGTGACAGGATGGTTTTCTGGTTTTCGGCCTGCCTGGCCGCCAGAACGACAGCGTATTTCAGGGAAAGCCCTGACAAAAGCATAAAAAACAATAAAATTCCATGTTTTTTTAAAGGGGGATTCATTTTTTTCCTCGGATTCTATTGAATTGAAAAAATTATAGCACTTTTCATGGAAACTGTCAAGAGTTCTATGTCAGCGGCCGTTGCTTGCGGTTTAAAAAAGGCTGAAAGTTATTCTTGTTCTGAATTGTTGCGTTTGATCTTTATATCGTTCAAGCCTCTGAATTGCAGGGAAAGGGGGCAGGAGCCGGTGAAGGCGCTGAGCAGAGTGACGATGCCCAGCAGCCCGATCCAGTTTTTATAATAAACCCCGGCGCCGATGACGCCGAGCGAAACGATGACGCGGATCCACTTGGCCGTCTGGTTGGTGTTGCATTTGGGGGCTTTGTTCATGCGCCTATTATAGCGCACACCGGCCCCATTGGCAACCCCGGCCTTTCAGCTCCGGGAGCGGCGCTTCAGGGCGAGGGCCTTCAGATACTTCATCGCTGTTCCCCAAGATGAAACCGTGGCGATGACCAGTCCCGGGAAACCGTCTAAAAATCCCAGCCGCCAGACATAATGCCTGAAGAAAGTCAGCGGCGGCAGAATGAGCAGGCGCGGCAGCAGGAATTTCTTATTTTGGCGAACGATCTCCTCAGCCAAAAAAGTGGAATAGCGGTCCAGGCGGCGTATATGGTCACCGATATCGCGGTAGGTGAAATGCAGAATGTCTCCAGGCAGGGACGCGATGTGGCCAGTGACCTGCAGCCTCTCATGGATCCGCCCCTGCCAGGCCGCGGAGGCTTTTTTAAAAAGCCGGATCTTGCGGTCAGGGTACCACCCCGAATGACGGATCCAGCGCCCCAGGTAAAAGGTTTTTCTCTTGATGGCAAAAGCGGCCACCGTTGCGGGCATGTTGTTTTCCTTCAGCTCGCTGATGGCGCGCTTCAGTTCCGGGGAGACCCTCTCGTCAGCGTCCAGGTTTAGTATCCAGTCATGACTGGCTTTTTGCATGGCGATATTTTTCTGCTGGCCGTAATCTTCAAAGCGATTTTGATAGAAAGTTGCCCGGGCCTGCCTGGCGATTTCGGGGGTGCTGTCGGTTGAATAAGAATCGACCACGATTATCTCGTCGGCTACGCCCTGCAAACTAGCCAGAGCATCGGGCAGGCGATCTTCTTCGTTGTAGGTAATGATGACCGCAGAAATCTTCATGCCGCCTGGTTCCATGAGAGAAAAATACCGGAATCCGGGTTGTTTGTCAACGAGGATCGGGCCTCATCCGCCGGGCGGGTACCTCCTCAATGCCGGAAATGGCGGATGCCGGTAAAAAGCAGGGTGACGCCGAGTTTCTGAGCGGCCAGAATCACGTCGGGATCTTTGATCGATCCGCCGGGCTCGACCAGGATGGCGATATTGTGTTTGGCGGCCAATTCTACCGAATCGGGAAAAGGGAAAAACGCATCGGAAAGGAGCACCGCTCCGGTCGGAGAAGATTGGCATTTGCGGATGGCCAGCTCCACCGCATCGATGCGGCTGGCCTGCCCGGCGCCCACGCCGATCAAGGTAAGATTCTTGACGATGATTATGCCGTTTGATTTGACGAATTTGATGATTTTCCAGCCGAACCCTACGTCACTCTTCTCATTATTGCTCAAAGGCTTTCCGGATTGCAACTCAAAGGATTTCGCGTCAGCTGTCTGGTTGTCACGGCTTTGATAGACGAAACCTCCGGGGATGGTCTTGAAATCCGCACTTTCCATGTAGCCGGCCGGCATGCGGATCAGGCGCAGGTTTTTTTTCTTGTGCAGGATTTTCAATGCTTCATCAGCAAAGTCAGGAGCGATTATGACCTCAAAAAAAATTTCACTCATGGCCGCGGCGGTTTCGGCTTCGAGGCGGTGATTGAAACCGACGATGCCGCCGAAAGCAGAACGCGGATCGCCGTGGAAAGCGTTTTGAAATGCGGGCAATTGGGCTGTGGCCATGGCGGCACCGCAAGGATTCTGATGTTTGACGATGGCCGCGAAATGTTTTTTCTCCTGGAATTCGTTCAGCAGCTCATACATCATGGCCAGATCCAGGATGTTGTTGAAAGACAAAGCTTTGCCCTGCAGCTGGTTGATGTCGTTAAAGGGCGAACGGCGGTCACGGATGGCCATGAAAGCCGCTTGGTGGGGATTCTCACCGTAGCGCAGCGACTGCGTCCTGCGGCCGCCGATGTTTAAAAAATCGGGGGGGGCTATCTCGCCTGAATGCAGGTAGGCCGCGATCAACGAGTCATAAAACGAGGTATAAGCGAAGGCCTTTTGCGCCAATTTTTTTCGCGATTCCATTGAGATATCATTGTTGCACTCAATCGCGGCGATGACCGGTGCGTAATCCTTTTCATCGATGAGCACGATGGTATCACTAAAATTTTTGGCGGCAGCGCGGACCAAGGCCGGGCCGCCGATATCGATATTTTCCAGCATGGCATCCATATCAGCGGTTTTTTTTTCGAGGGCATCTTCAAAGGGATAAAAGTTGATGATCACCAGGTCGATCTTGGCTGTGCGGAATTCCTGTAATTGCCGCAAATGATCATTTGTTCTTTTAGCCAGGACCGGACCGAATATCAGCGGATGCAGGGTTTTTACCCGGCCGTCAAGAATTTCCGGGAAATTGGTGATCTGGGAAACCCCGGTAACCGGGATGTGTCTTTGCTTCAGGAAGGCGGCTGTTCCGCCGGTTGAAATGATTTCCCATCCTGCTTTAACCAAAGCCGCGGCGATTGTTTCGATATTTTCCTTATGGTAAACGCTGATCAATGCCCGTTTCATGGTGCACCCCCGGAATTTTTCATTATATCTATAATAAGTGCCAAAAGCAAAGTTCCACGGCGGCGAGCCCTCAACTGGAGAGCTGTGTCCCCTGTGGAGGGATTTCACAAACTCCCGTTTTTGTGTTACAATAAGGCCTCTCAGGTTCCGGGGTGTAGCGCAGCCTGGCTAGCGCGTTCCGTTCGGGTCGGAAAGGCCGGAGGTTCAAATCCTCTCACCCCGATATTTCCCCTCTGTCAACACGCTTGCTTGAACCGACAATGATTTTGTTGTATAATTTGTTTTTAATAGTGACCTTATGGGGATGAAATGGAAAATCTAAACGCAGTTATTGTGGTGCTTTATTTTGTGGTACTTTCGATCCTGGCTGTTTTCGGCTCGCACCGCTATTATATGGTTTATCTGTATTATAAATACAAAAATGCAGTTCCCAAGCCAGAAAGCGAGTTCGACGAATTGCCGCGGGTGACCATCCAGCTGCCCATGTATAATGAAATGTATGTAGCGGAGCGCTTGATCGACGCGGTAGTAAAAATGGACTATCCCCGGGAATTGCTGGAGATACAGGTCTTGGATGATTCCACTGACGAAACCGTGGCCATTGCCCAGCGGCGGGTGAATTTTTACAAAAAACAGGGCATTGACATTTCCTACCTGCAACGAAAAAATCGCAAGGGATTCAAGGCCGGGGCGCTGGAAGAGGGCATGAAGGTGGCCAAGGGCGAATTCATTGCCGTTTTTGATGCCGATTTCATTCCTCACAAGCATTTCCTGATGAACACCATCCACTATTTCACTTCTGATAAAGTGGCCATGGTGCAGATGCGTTGGAGCCACTTGAATCGCAATTTTTCGCTGATGACCAATTTGCAGTCGATCTTCCTGGATGGCCACTTCGTGATCGAACACACGGCTCGCAACCGTTCCGGACGATTTTTCAATTTTAACGGCACGGCCGGCATCTGGCGTAAAATCGCCATTATTGACGGTGGCGGCTGGCAGCACGATACCCTGACCGAGGACCTCGATTTGAGTTACAGGACACAGATGAAAGGCTGGCAGTTCATCTATCTCCCTGATCATTCGGTCCCTGCCGAATTGCCCGTGGATATTGTTGCCTTCAAAACCCAACAGCATCGCTGGGCCAAGGGCTCCATTCAAACAGCCAAAAAACTACTGCCCAGAATATTCAGAGCGTCACTGCCCCTGAAGGTGAAAGTCGAAGCGTTTTTTCACCTGGCGGCCAATATGGCCTACCTCTTGATGTTGCCGCTGTCAATTTCCATCCTGCCGGTGGTGATTTTGAGACGAAATTTGGTTTGGGGCCAGATGGTTATTTATGATGTGCCCCTATTCCTGATGGCCACGGCCTCGGTTTCCGCTTTTTATATTGTTTCACAAAAGGAACTTTATTCCAATTGGACCAATACCTTCAAGTATCTTCCTCTGCTTATGGGGCTGGGGATAGGGTTGTCGGTTAACAATTCCGCCGCGGTTTTGGAAGCCCTGTTCAACAAGGAATCTGAATTCGTGCGTACTCCCAAATTCGGGATCGAGAAAAGGGATGACAGCTGGGCCTCTAAAAAATACAAAGGGAACAAGAATATTTTAATTCCGGTGGTTGAGCTCGCTCTCGGCCTTTATTTTACATTTGCCGTGATCACTTGCGCCGTTGAAGGCATTTGGCTGACCCTGCCCTTTCTAATACTTTTTCAATACGGGTATCTGTATATTGCTTTCCTTTCATTTTCTACAATTTTAAAAAGCAAGTTTCTATTGAAAAAAGCCAGCGTCAGCATT
>JALHTJ010000176.1 GCA_022865785.1 Candidatus Aminicenantota bacterium | reverse complement strand
GCGGCGCCGCTGTAGAAACCCAGGATCTCGCCGTGGAATTCGTTGCCGCCCGAGCGGGTGACGACGTTGATGACGCCGCCCAGTGAGCCGCCGAATTCGGCACTGTAACCGGAAGCCTTGACCTGGACCTCGTCGACGAAGTCGAAGGAGGCCGACTGGCCGTTGACGCCGTTAATGATGTTGGTGACGTCGGTGCCGTCGATGTAATACATGTTCTCCAGGCCCGAGGCGCCGTCGATCGAGGTGCCGCCGAGCATGGGCTCGTTGGAAACGCCGGGGATGGCGGTGATCAGCGAATCGAAGTTGCGGCCCTTGGGCAGGGTCTGGAAGACCTCTTTGGTCAATGTCATGCCCTTGACCGTGCTTTTAACGTCGATCTGGGCGACCTGACCGGTGATGGTTACCATTTCCTCGATGTTGCCGAGTTTCATGGAAACCTTGATGCTGAGGGTCTGTTCCACGCCTACCTGGACGCCATCCCGAATGACGGTCTGGAATCCCTGCAGGGTAAATACCAGTTTGTACATACCCGGAGCCAGGTTAAAAAGCCTGAAGGAGCCGTTTTCGTCGGTGACCGCGGTGGTCTTGCCGACTAATTTCGGGCTGGTGGCCTCGACGTTAACGCCGGGGACCAGCGAGCCGTCTTCAAGCTGCACTACGCCAAAGATCTTGGCCGTAGATGTCTGGGCGGTCAGCAGTCCTGCGCACAGCAGTAGGCTGATTGCCAGCAGAGCGAACCTTTTGGCAAAATTCATTTGTTTGTCCTCCTTTTAGATTTATAGACAAATCACTAATAATGAAGCAAGAACCGTGCCAAGTTGACAACTTGGGCGGCAGTTGTCAATCAGAATTGAAACTGTTTATAGAAGTGCGCTTATCAATGGTTTCGCCGGGGTGAGGAATAGACCCGTATCGTTAATAAAAAGCGGGGTTTCTCTGAAACATTTTAAAATTCAAATAATTGAATAATTATTCAAAAATCGGAATTAACCCGCATTTCTCACAGATATTGTCGCGAAAATGCGCAGATGGGTGTGGATACAAGGAAGGCGACCAAGGAGACCGGAGACGTACTGTTGGTACGATGGAGGTATCCGACCGAGCCTGACGCCGTAGACATGCCCATATCCGCAATTGCAGCAAATATTTGTGAGAAGTGCGGGTTTAGGGTTGTTGGAAAACAGGAGAATTCCGCTCTTTGGTCTTTGAAAATCGGGGGTGAGTGAGTAGAAAAAATCGTGCCGACCGCCGCTTGGGGCCGATCGGCACGATAAAAAACTGATTTTATAATACGATCTTGAAGGTGAATTCCTGCAAACCCTTGGTTTTGGAAACGTTGTCCAGGATTTCGATCTCCAGGACATAGTCGCCGGATTCGAGCAGTTTCTCCTGGCGTTCCGTTTCGACGCCTTTGTTGTTCTTGGTCACCTCGGTGAAGGTAAAGGCGATGGGCTGGCTGATGATGGGGCTGTTGACGGTCTGCGGGGCCATTTTGTTGACCTCCTTGCCGTCTTTATTGAATTTGTAGGTGACTTGCAGATCGAGTGCCTTGGAAGCGCTGTCGGGTTTGGCGCCGAGGATAAAATAAAAAAGATCAAGGTTTTCGTTGGCTTTGAATTCGTTTTTCAGGTCGGGCGCCAACAGCAGGGTGTTGTAAACAAAGGAATTTTTATGGATAAGCAATTTCGTTTCGGCCGCCTGCATCATTTGCAGGTCGCGCACTGAAAAAACCGGGGTGGTGACGAGCTTGTCTTTGATGGCGGCGAAATCAGGGAGGGAGAATTCAGTATAACAGGCAGCGATCTTGGCAAAATCCGCTGTGCTGACAGCCAGGGCCAGCAGATAGGAGCCGGGCGGATAAATATCGCCGGCAATGGAGTAGTAGTTCAGGGCGTCGGGTTGGAACCCCTGCTGGTTTTCCTCCAGGTCGAAGTGAATGTTGCGTTCCTTGATGATCTCGCCGGGCACGCCGTTCTCCATGCGGTAGACGCGGATGAATGCCATGTGCTTGGCTTTGAGCACTTCGGGAGTTTCCGCCTGGGCTGAAAAATCCAGGTCGGCGTTCTTCATCTGGAACAGGAAGACCGGGTAAATGTTATTTTGCTGGGCGGGCAGGTACAGGGTCCGCAGGTAGGTCATGGGGATGTCGCCGCGGTTCGTCCTGGTTGAGACGCCGGCCGCAAACACGGCGGCAATCTCGGGGGCGATGAAGAACTGGCCCTGTTTCTTTTCGGTGGCGGGCTTGCTTTTTGCGGCCGCTAGCTGCAGCGATAGCAACAGCAGTACGGTCAGTGCCGTAACAATAGATTTTCTTGCTTTCATTATATGTTTCTCCTTGAAATTATATCTTGATCTTGAGCTCTTTCCGGACCTGGGTTCCGTCGGCGGTATTTTCAAGTGTGGTTTTGGCGGTGTACTGGCCGGGAGGGAGCTTGAGGGCGAATTCGATGGTGAAGGTCTTGCCCAGCT
>JALHTJ010000175.1 GCA_022865785.1 Candidatus Aminicenantota bacterium | reverse complement strand
TGTTAAAAATAGCCCTTGAAAAGATACATAACGCTTTTTGTATTGTTTTTCTCCCTGCTGCCCGTCGGGGCTCTCGCCGAAGAGGAGCCGGACCGCAAGAACGGCGCCAGCCTGGTGATGGAATACGGCCTCGATTCCCTGGAGCGCAGGTACTACCATCCCGTATTCCGTTTCGATTTTCCCTGTAAATGGGGAAATCTATTTAGTGAGGTTCAATACCATTCCAGGATAAACGGCAAACTGCAGGGCGCCATCGATTACTGGGTCAATGTCGGAGTGCAAAAAACCATCCTTGATAAATGGACGTTCGAACTGCGCCTGAACCATTTCTGCCGGCACGAGACCGTGCGCGATGCATCGTATATCTGGAACTTGAATGAGGTACTGGGCCGGGTCGGCCTGGCCGGCAGGAATTTCGACCTGGCGCTGGGCGTCGGCGGCTTCACCGGCGGCAGCGAAGGTTATCGGCAACTGGCGGTGATGAGCGTGGAATGGCGGGGTTTTTTCATCCCCGAACTGGCGCTGGCCGCGGAACTGAAATGGGTGAATTTCACCAGGCTTTTCCATGAGTGGGGCCTCTCGTTTTCCTTGAACAAAAACATCGACCTATTTTTCAAGAATGTCCGGCACTATGAATTCCCCAATGCCTCGTATCTGGGACTGCGCTACAAGTCGGCGCCCGACCGCGAAGCGGTCCTCGACAGCATGAAAGTGCGGGTCGGGGCCTCGCCTTTCGACGATGTCTTCAAACTGGAGGTCGCCGGCAACTTCAAGTTTGAATTCTTCTCCAATCCTTCGCGGCGGGTCGTGGCCGGCGTCGACTTTGAATCTCCCATTCTCAACGGCGACGGTTTTTTCGCCCAGTTCTGGCCCGGGAAAATGATCTACGACATCAGTCTGGACTATGAAAAAAAGATGGGCCCGAGGCTTTTTGCCGCCTGGACCAGCCATTACCGGCTGGACCTCCCCGTCGACGACGACCTGCCTTTTGCGGCCAGCCTGTTTACCGGCCTGGCTCTGCGCAACCAGCCCAACTTCGACGAATTGGCACAAACGATCCGCTACGAAGTCGCGGCCGGCTATGATTTCAAGCGCGGGCTGGAGGGGTGCGTAAAACTGGGTGTTTTGTTTTGCCAAAACGATTTCATGAAACTGCTTGCCGAGGTACAGAGTCGCGCCGACGTCAAAAGGATCAAGGTGGATTTCCGCTTCCTGGCGAATTTCGGCCGGGTGGTCCAGCTCCGGCCTTACATCGGCTGGAAAAAGGATTTTTTCCTGGATGACGCCCCGGCCATCCCGGGAAAATTACTGTTCGGCCTGGGGTTCTTCAAGAAATTCTAGAAAGAAAAATCATTCGTTAATGAGTGAATGGGTTGATTGGACAACTGCATTGGCAGCGAACTCTTGCTCTTCTCTTAACCCATCAACTCATTTACCCTTCAACCCGTCTACTTCCTTCTATTCCTTCTTTTCCGTTTCCGGCACCAGGAAGCGGTCGCCGGTCTCGGTGATGATGCGCTGATACCATTCTTGCGGATAGCGTGGGTGGGTGACCTTGCCCTGACTGTCGCGCACATTGCCGTCCAGGTATTTCCAGATCAGGAATTCGCCCAGTTTTTTCCAGCGCTTTACCACGGCCTCGCCCTCGCTGACGCTGTAGGCGGTCAGGTGGTCACGGGCCAGTTCGGGTGAGCGTTTGAACAGGTCCAGGGCCGCGGCCTCGAGCCCGGGCTGCACGGCGAAGAATTTTCCTTCCAGTTCGCGCTGCACGGGCTGGATGTCCTGGATCATGTCGGAGTAGCGCGAGTAGGCGTAGTTAGCCACGAAGTTGAAGACCCAGAAGGCCGAGTCCCAGCTGAACTGGTTGAAGGTCCCGGTCCCCCTGGCGAAGCTGACCGGCACGCTGCGGATGCCGCAGTACATCGGGGTGTACACGGTGCTGAAGGTGTCGTCCATGCCGACCCAGTATATGCCGCCGATGGGGTTGGGCAGCCAGGAGCGCGATTGAGTGACGAATGAATAGGCGGTCTGCTGGGTGGAGACGGCGCGCTCGAAAAAGTAACTTTCCTTGGCTTCCTTTTCTACTTTCCAGGTCATGGGCCGCCAGCGATAAGGCAGGACGAAGGGGCCGGCGCCGATGTCCTTGGTCATGTCCATGACGCTGCCCTCGTAGTGGTCGCGCATCAGCTCCATGACGTCGCGCACCGACAGTTTTTTATCGGGCTTGATGAACAGCGGCATGGGCTTGGCCGGCTTGATGCCCAGGGCCCAGTCCAGGTGGGCTTCCATCTGCCTGGAATCCGGGCTGATGCGGCTGAAGAACTGCCAGACACGGGCGTCGCAAAAGCGCCGGCCGCCGAAGTCGGGGGGGCAGTAGGCTGCGGCAAAGCTGAAGTCGCCGTCTGCGCCCTTGAAGTAGCCTTTCTCGCGGGCGAAGGAGATGACGTCGGCGGAATGGAAGGTCGTCTGTTTCCTGTCAGAAAAGTTGTTCCTCTTCTGCAGTGGGAATTGGTGGATGCGGGCCTGGTTGGCGTGGCCGCAGACGTAGCCGTCGGGGACCATGCGCGCCACCCAGACGGCGCCCTTGTTCTCCGGCCCTTTGGAGATCATCTCCAGGATCCATACCTCATTGGGGTCGGATATGGAAAACGACTCGCCGCTCGAGGCGTAGCCGTATTCCTCCACCAGCGAGGTCATGACCTGCAGGGCCTCGCGGGCGCTGCGGCCGCGCTGCAGGGCCAGATTCATCAGGCTGCCGTAATCGACCACGGCCTTGGGGTCCATAAGTTCTTCACGGCCGCCGTAGGTGGTCTCGCCAAGGGCGACCTGGAACTCGTTCATGTAGCCGACCACTGAATAGGTGCGGCGCACCTGGCGGATCTTGCCCAGGTATTTGTTCGAATCGCCGTCGAAAACGTCGATCCAGGTTCCCTCGATATGCTCGCCAGCCGGGATGAAGTTCAGTTCACCGTACAGGTAGTGCGAGTCGGCCGAATAGGTGATCATGGTCGAGCCGTCGGTTGAAGCTCCCTTGCTGATCAGGTAGTTGGTGCAGGCATGGCCGCTGGGCGCGAAAGCCAGAACCAGCCCGATCATGATTGTCCAGGTGATTGTCTTCATAAGCGTTGTGGATCCTCCTCAAAAAGGGATTTCTGTTTAGCTGCGGGACCGGGAATGCCGACCGACCGTTCGCAAGCAGTCGCAAAGCATACTTGAATTATTTTGAAAAAGCAAGCGCTCAAGGGCCAGTGTCAGCAAGAAGGGGCGATAGGCTAGGGGCTATAGGCAATAGGTTGAAGCAAGTGCCTTCACTTTTGCTTGTAAGCTGTTGAAGTGTTGAAGCGTTGAAGTGAGATCGGCCATTGCAAGATCTCAGGAAATTGCTGTTTCGTTTCAACATTGCAACTTTTCAACGTTTCAACTTCTTTTCTCTTTAACTTCGAACCTCGTTCTTGATCTTCCTTGTCACTTGTCACTTTTCACGATAGTTCGCTTCTTTGATCAAGAAGCATGCTCAAAGGCTGCTCTAAGCGGTGGGCCTCGAGCAGGGCTGTATCCCCCAGTATGGTGTCGCGTGGCCCATCGGCGAAGATGCGGCCGCTATCCATGACCAGCACCCGGCCGCACAATTCGTAGGCCAGGTCCATGTCGTGGCTGGCGATGACTTTTGTCTGCGGCAGGGTTCTGACCAGCTCGATGAAATCGCGCCGGCTGGCGGGGTCGAGGCCCGAGGACGGTTCATCGAAGGCCAGCAATTCCGGATCCATCACCAAAACCGAGGCCAGGGCCGCTTTTTTCTGTTCACCCGGGCTCAGGTGGTGGGGAGAAGAATCGCCGATCTCTTGCAGACCGAAAAGTTCCATGATCCGCGCCACCCGGCGCCGGACTTCCGCGGGCGGAAAACCGGCGTTGAGCGGCCCGAAAGCGATGTCTTCCTCGATGCTGGGCAGGAAAAGCTGCTGCCTTGGGTCCTGGAATACCAGCCCCACCCGGGCGCGGATCTCCTTAAGGTTTTTCTTTTGCAGCGGCAGTCCCAGAACGCGGACGTCGCCCCGGCCGCGCAGGATGCCGTTCAAATGCAGCAGTAGCGTGGATTTGCCGGCACCATTGGGCCCGATCAGGCCGACGCATTCGCCGTTGGCAACATCCAGGTTAACGCCGCTCAGGGCCGGCTTTCCGGAGTCGTAGGAGAAATTCAGATTGCGTATCTCGACGACCGGGCTTGTCATCAAAGTGTGGCGATGACCGTTACGGCCATGGCGGTGAGCGCGAGGAAGGATACATCGCGGCAAGCAAAAGCCAGGCGCTGCCAGGCCGGCAGCGAGCCGTGGAAGCCGCGGCTGACCATGGCGTCATGGATATGCATCCCTCCCTCCAGAAGTCTGTCGAAAAACATGGGCAGCGCACGGCCCATATGTCTGACCTTGCTTATTTTTGACAGGTTGCTGAAATTGCGGGATGACCAGGCGCGCCGCACCCCTTCAAGTTCCAGCCCCCATTGGCAGGCAAAACGGTAGCCGATGGCCAATATAACGACAACGGTCTGGGGCATCCCGATCTGGCGCAGGGCTTGCAGCAGGCGCCAGGGCTTTTCGTTAAGAATGAACAGGGCCAGGGCCAGGAATACCAGGATGGACTTGCCGAGGATAGGCAGGACGATCCGCTGCAGTTCGAGCCGGCCGGCTCCGGGCTGGATGCAAACGCTGACGGCCATAAAGGCGAGAAAGGGCAAAGCCAGTGCCAGGGTGCGCAGCCAGAGGCGCCACGATCTTCCGGCGACCGGCAGCAGGGCCAAAAGAGGAACGGCAACTGCGAACAGATGTTCGAGAGGCGTCCGCTGGAGGGTCGGGATGAACAACAGGGCCTGTACGGTCAGGAAGGCAACCAGTTTGCTGCGCGGGTCCAGGCTGGCGATAAGATCAGCGCCCATGGCTCAGGCCTGTCCCCAGGCGACATAATGGTCGGGCTCATCCAGGATCTCGATGGCTGAAAAGCCGGCTGCTGCCATCAGGCTTTCCAAGACTGCATTTTCAGGAAACAGGTCGCGCTGAATGGGCTCGCTACTCCGGCCGTGGAGGCGGTCGAGGGCCTCGCGCCCCATCTGATGGGCAATGACCAGCAGCCCACCCGGCTTCAGGACGCGATGGAATTCCTTCAATGCTATGGCCTTGTCGTCGAGGTGGGGGAGGAGGGCCAGGGCGATGACCTTGTCGAAATCGTTGTCAGGCAAGGGCAGGGAGTGGGCATCGGCCATTACGAAGGTGACGTTGCCCGGGTGAGGCTTGCTCCTGTTGATCTCGATCATCCCGCAGGCGAAGTCCAGCTCCACCAGGCTGCCGTCCAAACCGATTTGGTCGCAGACCACGGGGATGAGGCGGCCGCTGCCGCAGCCGGCGTCCAGGACACGATCGCCTGGCCGCAGCCGGAAATGTCCGGAAAAAAGGCGCAGGCGCTCCTGTTCTTCCTGGCCGGCATGTTGTTCGTCCCATGAACTGGAAAGATCCGAGAAAAAAACGCGCTTAGGCATGGCGCCTTTCGATCCGCGCTTTTCTTTCCTGCAGCCGGGGAATGAGCCAGGGCAGGACCGCCATCATCAGGGCCAATCCCGGCAGCCCTTGCAGGACCGCCGTCCATCCCAGCAGGTGCGGCGGCAGCTGCATGAATTCGGCCATGACGCGGGTCAGCAAAAACAGCAGCAGCCGGTCCAACAGGAGAATGGCCAGCAGCGTCAGCCATACCGGCAGCCGGAGCAGTTTCTGCAGCCCTCGCGGCAAAGCAGTGAACAAAAGACCTTCGGCCATCATGATGAAGGCGATGGGTGGGTAGAAGGGGGGCATGCCGGTGAGCAGCGCCGAAACCAGCGGCGCGGCGACGCCGGCAATCATGGCCAGCGGCGGCGCGACCAGGAATCCGGCCAGAACCAGGGGGTAAAACATGGGCATGAAAGCGCTGCCCAGCCCGAGGGCGTGAAAAAAGACCGGCAGGACAAGGGCCGCCGCCAGGAACAGGCCGGCCAATATGTAGTCGAAGCTGGGGTGCTTCATTTCTGCCAACGCAGACCAACGGAGATGTTGCGGCCAGGCATGGCGAACGTTCCGGCCGCCATAATGGCTTTCACCATGAATTGCTCCAGGTGAAGGCATTTGTTTTTATCGGCGCATGACAATGAAAGGAGGGCAAGCTTGGAATCATTGGCGAAGGCGGATCGAAGGCGCATAGAACCTCCCGGAATGGTGTTACCAATCAAAAAAAAGTAACACAAAAGGGAGGGTGTGTCAAGTCGTTTCTTGAATAAAAGCTAGTCCAGATGTTTGCCGGTGGTGGTCATGATCAACTTGCCATGCTTGACCCCCTTGGCGCTCAGCAGGCGGTCGGCCACTTCCCGGATCTGCTTCCCCGGCCCCTTTAAAATGACGACCTCCAGGCAATTGTGCTCGTCCATGTGGATGTGGGTGGAGGAAAGAATGATTCCCAGGTGGTGATGCTGGATGTCGGTCAGCTTTTTTGAGAGTTCACGGACTTCGTGGCTGTATACCAGGCTCAGCACGCCCATGGCCGGGGTCCTGTCGGCTTGCCACTCCTCGGCCACCAGCCGCTCGCGGATCAGGTCGCGGATGGCTTCCGAACGGCTCTTGTAGCCCATCCGGGCGATAAAAGGATCGAATTTTTTCAGCAGGGCCGCGTCCAAGGAAACGCCGAAACGTATTAGTTTGCTCATGGTTGCCTTCTGATTTAATAATAATCCTTATTGCCTTTTGATTTCAAGTGCGGTTTTTTCTTGGTTTTGGTCATTTGCTTATTGGTGCTGGGAATTATTTTTGTTGAATCGTTGCCATGTTGCAGCGTTGAAGTGAAAGCGGCACTAAAAAAATGTCGGAGAATTGCCTTTTCGTTTCAACACTTCAACGTTTCAACATTTAAACTTTTTTTGTCTTCAACGTCGAACATCGAACTTCATTTTTATTTAATCAGGGCCTCGGCACTAAGAACAGCCGGCGTTGCGCGCCAATTCGACTTCGGCCAGCGGCTATTTCAAAACCTGGTAGAATTCTTCGTAGGGCATCCTGACCAGGTTGGCGGGCAGTTCCTTGAATATGGCCGCGAACTTCGGGTCCCGGTGTGAACGCTCGTGGGCTGCTTCGGACTCCCAGTAGGTCAATAGGAGGTAGCAGGGCGGTGCCACGTTCATTTGGTTGGTGTCGCCGGTCACGCCAGAGCCCGCGGCCGAGATACCTGACAATTTGAAGATCTTGGAACCGAGAAATCCCGGGACTTCTTCCGTGGCCCGGCAGAGGTCCGCGGCCTTGGCCACGAATTCCTCTTCCCGGTCGGGGTGGGGAGAGACGTAATTAACCGCGCATACCATGGCCTTGCCTTCCTTTTCCCGGAGTTCCATCTGCCCGGCCGGGAGGATATCCACCGCGATGCCCATGGCGGCGAGTTTTTTGGCGGCAATGGCGGAGCGCCGGCCGGTGTTGCAGTAGACAACGACTTCCCGGTCCCGCAGCAGCTCACGGTAGTATTCCAGGTCGTAATGGGGGATGTTGGCCGCCCCCTTGACATGTTCCATGACGAATTCCTCGCGGGTCCTGACATCGATCAATATCTGCTTCATATTTGTACCTCCTGGCAAGCCTTGCTGCCGGCGGTCTGTTGAAATTTCAAGAAACCTGGTCCAGGTTGGCCTCTTCCCGGTAATCCACGATGACATGCTGGTTCTTTTCTCTGGGCCTGAGCAGGGAGAGGACGGTCAGGTAGGTGCGGTTGACCTTCAACCAGTGGCGGTTCAATTTGCGGGCGTAATGGGCGATGCCGATGTCGAGCCACTTGAAGTTGATCAGCTTGCGCAGCGATGTGGCCAGGGAATAGAATTTTTTGTGGCTGTAGATCTGGGCCCGCTGCAGGTCCAGTGGCGCCAGCTTCGTGGGCTCGAAAACGACGTGGTGGGCGTCGTAAAGGTTCCAGTCGCGGAAACGGATGCGCTGCTGGGCGCTGATCTTGCCAAAGAAATCTGAACCGGGCAGGGGG
>JALHTJ010000174.1 GCA_022865785.1 Candidatus Aminicenantota bacterium | reverse complement strand
GATCCGCTTTTTGGCGTCGATGACCTTGAGCCGGACCTTGTCGCCCCGGGCTGCGAAAAACCTGGCCCTGACTTCGTCGCCCCGGCCGATATCCCTGATCATGCCGTCGGCGCATAAAACCCCGCCGTCAGAGATGAGCCTGGACGGCGTGATCACCGTCCCGTTTTCAACAAGGGTGAACATGATTGCCTCCGTGTTTGTTCTTGTCAATCTTCCTTGAGAGCGGCTTTTTCTTCCGCAGTCCTGACGCGCATGGACAAAGCGCCCGAGAAGCATTTCTGAACGCAAATGCTGCAGCCGATGCATTTGGCCGCGTCGGTGACGGGATGTTTTTTTTCATCCAGGGCAATGGCCTGGTAGGGGCAGCGCGCGCAATTGCCGCAGCTGAGGCACAGTTCTTCATCACAGCTTGAGATCTTTTTCACGGCCGAGAGCGACATGAAGTCGATGACCGGGAACGGCAGGGCGATGCCGATGAGCCGGTCCATCGCTGGAATGCCCCGCTCCCGCATCAGCGAGCTGGTGCCGTTGACCAGGTCGCTGAACACGCCGTAGCCGTGCTTCATGACCATGGTGCAGAACTGGACGGTGCGGGCGCCCAGGGCCAGGAAATTCATCGCCGCCCGGTAGTCCATGGGCCCGCCGTTTCCCGAAACGGTCACACCCAGGTTGGCCACCGCGGCCAGGGTGAGGTTGCTGATGGGCGCCACGCCCATGCCGCTCATGCCGACGACGATGCCCTCCTCCCACTCGGGTTTCGCTCCCGGCCGGAAACAAAGGGTCGGGAAAGTGTTGGCCAGGGTGATGCCGGCCTTCTTTTCGGGATGGCGCAGCAGGACTTTACTGATGGCGTTGACAATGACCGCGATCGAGGTCACGGCCCCGGTCAGCTTGAACAGCTTGGGGACGTGGGGGCTGCCGCCGACCAGGATCCATTCCACGATCTTGGCCGTCAGCGCCGCGTTCTGCGAGACGATGTCGCCTTCGCTGCCGTCGCCGCCCTGCGGGCAGGATAGGCTGTACTCGATGCCCATGACGCCGGTGTTCTCGAGCTTGCGCGTATTGTTCTGCCAGCCGGCCCTGTCTCTTTCATCGTTGCCGCTGACGGGTCCGCCCGTCGAAGCCATGGTCAGCCGGTCGGGAAACAGTTTTACCAGCTTTTCGATCTCGCCGCAGACGCGGTCGAGGCTGTGGCCGGAAACATTGTCGCAATTGCCGTAGGTGAGGTCGTTGAAGGCGTGCATGTATTCGCCGGGGATATGGATGGGAATATTGTCGAAAGCGGTCTTCATGATGCCGCCCGACCAGCCGGCCTCGTAAGCCATTTTCATCTGCTCGAAGCCGTCCGTGGGCGGCGCGGCCGAAAGCAGGAAGGGGGTCGATATTTTACGGCCGAAGAAATCGCTTTCCAGCGGCACGGGCCTGGCGACGTAGCCGTGAAGCTCGACGCTGCTTTTGACCCGGTTGGCGATTGCCGGTTTTGCGGCCCGGCGCAGCCAGGCATCGATCTCCAGCGCCGCGTTCTTGCCGGCGGCCACGGCTTCCACGACGGTGCTGGGGCCGTTGACGCAGTCACCGGCATAAAAAATCCCGGGCCGGTCCGAGCGGGCCACCTTGGCACGGGAGCCGATGGCCACGATCACCGCCATGAAGTCTTTGCGCGCCTGCTGCGTGCCCGGCACCTCTTTGATATCCTGCAAATTGAAGGCTGTCCCTGCCGCCAGCGCCACCTTGACCGTTGCCAATCCCGTGATCCGGCCGTTGCGCTTGACCATGGCCGAAACCCTGGTGCGCCCAGAGATCTCGATGCCGTTCTCCAGGAGCTCGTTCATCTCCTTGGGGGTCAGGGGCATTTCGCCGATGCTCTCCAGGGCGAGCAGCTCCACCGCGGCCGCCCCGTTCTCGCGGGCGACCATGGCGCAGTCGGCGGCCACGGCGCCGCCGCCGATCACCGCCACCCGGCCCCTGAGCTTGTATTTTTTGGGATTTTTCAGATAAGCCATTGCCGGGACGGCCAGCTCCTCATTTTTCAAACCAAGGCGGATGGGTTCGGTCAGCCCAACCGCGACCAGGACGGCGTCGTAGCCTTTTTTGAGCAGCGTTTCGGGGCTGCGGACAACGGACCTGAGGTGGATGTCTATGGCGCCCAGTGAAACGGCGAATTCCAGGTCCCGGGCAAGCATCTCCTTG
>JALHTJ010000025.1 GCA_022865785.1 Candidatus Aminicenantota bacterium | reverse complement strand
TTTATTTATAAAATAATATAATAATAAAAATATAATAAACAAGCAATATGAAAAAGTGGATAAATCCGCCGATTCATACTGGAGCTTGTATTTTCCCCGCTTTTGTATTGTTTAAAAATTGTGATTTTTGTTAAAAACATCAATCGCTGAAAAATTCAATATAAGAATTCACTTTTCTGGAAAAATCGTTATCCGTCTGGAGCATTTTTTCAATTTTATGGATGGAATGCAGCACGGTGGTATGGTGTTTGCCTCCGAACGCCATCCCGATCTCTGCCAAGGGATTGCGGGTTAATTTTTTTATCAGATACATGGCAACTTGTCTTGGCAAAGCGATTTTGGGAGAGTTGTTTTTAGCTTTCAGTTCATCTATTTTTATATCAAATTTATCAGAAATAAATTCTTGGATGGTATCTATAGTGATGATTTTTTTTTCAATATTCATGTACGGCCTCAACGCCTCCTTGGCAAAAGGCAGAGTAATGGTTGTGGATTGCAGATCAGAGTGCTTTAGGTCCGCGTATCCTAAGAGCCGGTTCAGTGCGCCTTCCAGTTTTCTAATATTATCTTTAATGGCGTTGGCCAAAAATTCAATCACTTCGTTGGGAATGGAAAAATCATTGTGAAAAAGATTTTTTCTTTCGGCGATCTTTTTTTGCAGAATGGCGATACGTGCTTCCAGGTCATAAGGAAAAATATCAACAATGGCACCCATTTCGAATCTTGATTTAATTCTCTTTTCCAAATCGGGCATGTTGTCAGGATGTTTGTCCGAACAAATGACGATCTGCTTATCCTGTTGGATCAGATTGTTGAATATATAATAAAACTGTTCGCTGGTTCCGCCCCATTTTGTGATATATTGAATATCATCGATCAATAAAACATCGACCGATGTATATTTTTTTATAAAATCAGAACGTTTGTTCAAACGAGTATATTCCACATATTCATTCATGAAGTCGCTGGTAGTTAAATAGATCACATTTATTCTATGGTTATTTTGGATGATCCGGTTTCCTATTGCTTGCATCAAATGGGTTTTGCCCAGGCCGACATCACTGTAAATATACAGGGGATTATAGGACTTTCCGGGAAACTCCGATACGCTGTAAGAAAAAGAGTAAGCGATTCGGTTGGAGTCGCTTTGCACCAGAGAATCAAAAGTATATTTTTTTTGCAAACGTGAATTGTGGCCGATATTCTTTCTGGGAATATCCTGCATATCCTGAACAACTTCTTCTTCGCCCAGGGGAACGATTTTAGTAATGAAGTTAAAATTTTTTTTTGTATATTTGTTGATGTCTTCCAGTAGATTTTGCTTGATCCAGATCAAATTTTTTTGTTCGGGAGCTCCCAGGAAAAGTGTATTGTCCAGGGAACCGATATATTTCAGTGGATCGATCCATTTTTTTATTGACGGATCATCCAAAACGCCCTTTAAATAGTTTTTCAATTTTTCCAGATTGTCCATTGCCCCCACCCTTTTCCACAAATATTTTAACAAATGTGGAAAAAAACACCATTTCTATCTCAACTGTTCAATATTACTGTTTAATATTAGAAGAAAAAGCGGCCGGTGTCAAGTATTGACAAAAATATTTTTATTGTTTATATGACAATAATGAAAGAAAAAACCGTATTGAACGGCACGCAAAAGAAAATCAAGGAAATGCAGATCGAATTCATAGATTTAAAAATACTTAACTTGAAAGGAAAGCTGCATTCCCTCATCCTTCCCAGCAGCATGCTGGATGAAAAATTACTAAGCGGTGGTATCGGTTTCGATGCTTCTTCATATGGTTTCGCCAAGCCAGAAAAAAGCGACATGGTTATGATCCCCGACCTGGAAACCATGATGATCGATCCTTTCAGGGAAAGGAAAACCGCGATTTTCATGGCCAATATTCACCTTACCGATAATGCGCGCACCCGGTTTTCCGAGGATCCGCGTTTTGTGGCTTCCAAGGCAGAAGCGGCACTGCTTAAATCCAAGGTGGGATCCAGCGCCTTATTTGGGCCCGAATTTGAATTTTTTATTTTTAAGGAAGCTGAATATGGCGTTTTTGAAAATGGGAACTATTATTTCTTGAAAAAAGACAGCGAGGCAAAATACAATTTTTATCAATCCGGCTCGCCCGAAGATGAGTTCGTTGATTTTAAAAATGAAGCGGTTGCTATATTGCAGCAGCTGGGAATTGAAATCAAATATCACCATCACGAGGTGGCTGTCAATCAACACGAAATTGAGACAAAATTCAATACTTTACTCAAAACGGCCGATCAGGCCGTGATAATCAAATATGTGCTTTTCAACTTGGCCAAAAAAAACGGTCTCTTTTTGACGTTTATGCCCAAGCCATTTTTTGGAAAAGCCGGCAATGGCTGGCATGTTCACCAATACATTTTGAACAAAAGCACCAATGTTTTTCTTAAAAAAGGCAAATATGCCAATTTTTCCGATACAGGCCTGCATTATTTATCCGGACTCTTGTTTCATTCGGGATCATTGAGCGCGTTTTCCAATCCCTCAACCAATTCGTATAAAAGACTGGTCAGGGGATTCGAAGCTCCGGTTTCGGCAATTTTCGCCACTTCGAACCGAAATGCGGCCATACGCATTCCTGCCTATGTGGACGAAAATGAAACCAGGTTTGAATATAGACCTGGAGACGCCTCCTCAAATCCATATTTATTTTTGTCAGCCATGTTGTTGTCTGGGATCGATGGCATATTTAAAAACCTTTCCCCGGAAAAATTTAATTTCGGACCTTTTGACGGCAGCATCCCTGACGCCAAGGTATTTAAAAACAAGATCAAGCTGTTACCGGAAAATTTATCCGAAGCATTGGATTGCCTGGAAAAAGACAACGAGTATTTAAAATATAACAATGTGTTTGATGATGCCCTTATTCAACAATGGTTAATGATAAAAAGAGCGGAGATCGAAGATATTTCCCGGATACCCCATCCGAAAGAATTTGAAATTTATTTCAATTTTTAATATTGTTTAAAAAACTTGTAAAAAAAATTTCAGCAATCGTGGCGATATTCCTGATACTATTTTCTCCCTTGCTGCTGTTGATCAGTTTCCAAAAATTTATCCCCCTGGTGCTGACAATTTGGCTATTGTCTGCGGTATATTTTGTTTTTATTAAAAGCAGGCAATGAAAAAGGGTTTTTTATTAATGTTTCACGTGAAACTCTCACGGATGATTGTATTGCCGCCGGCCCGTTGCCAATAATTTAATTTTATTTCAGGAGAAATCAGAATGACCATGGATTTATTTATTGATTTTTTATTGGCATACAACAAAAAAGTCAATTTGGTCTCCCGGCAGTCAACTCGGGAAACACTGGACCTCTTGGTGGCCGAAACCCTTTTGTTAAAGAAATTTGTTTCCACCCCCCTTATCATTGATGCTGGAAGTGGTGGTGGCTTGCTTGGAATTCCCCTGGCGATTTCTTTTCCGGAAAAAAAAATCATTTTAACCGAAACTATCCACAAAAAAGCAAATTTTTTAAAAGAGGCCATATTGTTGTTGGGACTCGGCAATGCAAAGATGTTTGAGGGCCCAATCCAAGAGTTCATGCACCGCCATGACTTTTATGAGAGCACCATAATTGCCAGAGGGTTTCCTAAAATCGAAATGCTGGCCAATTATATGTATGAAAAGAAAGTGAAAGAGCTTTTATTGATTTCTTCAGTCGACAAAATCAAAAAAATTCAAAACACAGTAGTAAATATTCGTCAAAACCTATATAATATCCCCTCAAGGAACAACCTGATAATTTTCAAACTGGAGAATGTTTCACGTGAAACATAAAAAAAATGGGTGAAATCATAGCTGTTGCCAATCAAAAAGGGGGCGTGGGCAAAACCACGACCGCCATCAATTTGTCTTCGGCCCTGGCCATTGCTGAAAAAAAGATATTATTGATCGATCTTGACCCGCAGGCCAACGCCACAACCGGCATGGGCATCGATAAAAAATCGAACAAAAAGGATATTTATTCGGCCCTGGCCGGTGAAATCAATATTCGTGAAGCGATTGTGCACACAGAACTGAAATATTTAGACGTGGTCCCGTCCATGCGCAATCTCGCCAGATTTGAAATGGAAACGGTTTCCGAAGACGACAACCATTTGTATTTAAAAAATGTCCTTCTCGAATTGGGTGATGAGTATGCTTATATCATGATGGACTTGCCGCCTTCTTTAGGTTTGCTGACCATAAACGCCTTAACCGCGGCACACAATGTTTTGATTCCCATTCAAGCCGAATACTATGCTTTGGAGGGTTTGTCGGACCTGATGAATACCATTAATCGTATCAAGGAAAACTTCAACCCCATTCTCGATATAAAAGGAGTTTTAATTACCATGCATGACGAGAGGACCAATCTTTCCAAACAGATCGAAGATGAACTTAGAAATTATTTCAAATCCAAAGTGTATGATACCGTGATTCCCCGTAATATTCGCCTGTCGGAAGCTCCCAGCTTTGGCAAGCCGATTCAAATCTATGACATCAAATCGGCGGGAGCCCGGGCTTATATGTCTTTGGCCATGGAGATGATGAAAAAATGAAACGAAAAGTTCTTGGAAAAGGGATTGCGGCGATCATAGCCAACGAGCCGATCGGGAAAAACAAACTGATCGATATCGATGTGGACAGTATTCATCCCAATCCCCATCAACCGCGCAAATTATTCCAAAAAGATGCGCTGCTGCAATTGGCCGAATCGATGAAGGAAGTGGGGATCATTCAGCCCATATCGGTTTACAAAAAAGACGACAAGTATTTTCTGGTTGTCGGGGAAAGGCGCTGGCGAGCCGCGCAATTGTTGAAATGGGAAAAGATTCCCGCTATGGTCAAAGAATTTTCTGAAAATGACATCATGGCGGAAGCATTGATCGAAAACATTCAAAGAGAAGATTTGAATGCCATAGAAATTGCTGAAGCCATCGAGGTGCTCATTGCTCAAAGTGGTGAGGGTCAGCAGGAAACCGCGGCAAGAATTGGCATGAATCGGGCCACAATGGCCAATTTTTTAAGGTTGTTGAAATTGCCTGCCCAGATTAAAGATGACATTGTGCAGGAAAAATTGGACCAAGGCCATGCCCGTGCTTTGCTGGCATTAAAAAATGACCAGGATATGCTCGATGCCGCCATACAGATAATCAGGAAAAAACTTTCGGTGCGGCAAGCGGAAATGCTGGTAAAAAAGTTTTATTCTGGTCCCAGCAAGGAAAAAGTCGGCATTGATCCGGATGTTTTAAAAATTGAAAACAAATTGACTCAATGCCTGGCAACCAAGGTGAAACTGAATTATTCAAAATCCGGGAAAGGGACAATGGAGATTTTTTTTAACTCTCTGGCTGAATTCGAAAGACTTTTTTCCATTTTAAGCAAGGAGAAAAAATGAACAAGATCGAAACGGGAATGAAGATCAGTGGTTTTATTGATAAAGAAACCGAAATCAGCGGTGATATTAAATTCAAAGAAAATTTTAGAATTGACGGCGTTTTTAAAGGTAAGATCCTTACCGGGGGCGGACTGATTGTTGGGGAAACCGGTGAAGTTGACGCCGATATCGAGGTGATCAGCATCGCTATAAATGGCAGGGTAAAGGGCTCCATTAAAGCCAAGGAAAAAATCGAAATATTTTCCAAGGGCCGGGTTATCGGTTCCGTGGCAACGCCGAAATTGATTATTGAAGATGGCGCATTTTTTCAAGGTTCATGTCAAATGGAAATGAAATCTCTGGAAAGTAAAACTCGCGAAACGGAAGTGAAGTCGGTGAAATGAATATTGCGGCCGTTATTCCCTCTCGCTATCAATCCAATAGGTTCCCGGGGAAACCGCTGGCAAAGATCGCCGGCAGAACCATGATAGAAAGGGTGTATCGACAAGTCGCAAAAGCCGGGTGTTTTGTCGATATTTTTGTGGCGACCGATGACGAACGCATTTTTAATGAAGTGGTTGGCTTCGGTGGAAAAGCCGAAATGACCGATATGACAATAAAATCAGGAACAGAAAGAGTTTGGTCTGTTATTGAGAAAAAAGATTATGATGCGGTCATCAATATTCAGGGTGATGAGCCGCTCATTTCTGAAAAGTTGATTCGTGAAATCTATCAAGTTTTAGGGAAGAGAAATATTGTCAGTGCGGCCCGGCGTAATGATTCCTACCGGGATTTTATCTCGGAAAATATAGTTAAAGTGGTTTGTGATATCAACTGGCAGGCCTTGTGTTTTTCTCGGGCCCCCATTCCTTTCTGTGAAAAAAATTTGTTCAAGGGCTTTTTTCAACACATCGGAATTTACGGATATACCAGGAAGGTGCTCGAAATGTTTATCAGGGCCGAAATGTCTCATTTGGAAGAGAGTGAAAACTTGGAGCAATTAAGATTTTTATTTCAGGGAGAGAAAATTCATATCATTGAAACCGATTATATTTCTCATGGCGTGGATGTTCCCGAAGATATTGGAAAAATTGAAAAATTATTGCAGGATCAACATGTCTAAAACACGGTTTATTTTTGTTACCGGCGGCGTTTTGTCATCTTTGGGAAAGGGCATCGCCGCCGCTTCCATCGGAAATATTTTGGAGTCATATGGCTATAAAATCAGCATTCTGAAACTGGATCCCTATTTGAACGTGGACCCTGGGACCATGAGCCCATTCCAACACGGAGAAGTTTTTGTGACCGATGATGGGGCAGAAACAGATCTGGATCTTGGGCATTATGAGCGTTTTACCACAACGCTTACATCTCAAAAAAGCAATTGGACGGCGGGTCGGATATATGAAAAAATAATTCAAAAAGAACGGCGCGGAGATTTTTTAGGAAAAACCGTTCAGGTGATTCCGCATGTGACCGATGAAATCAAGGCGGCAATTTTTGCAATTGGCAAAAGCGCGGATATCATATTGGTTGAAATAGGCGGCACGGTAGGTGACATCGAAAGCCTGCCTTTTCTTGAAGCCATTCGCCAAATCGGGCTTGAACTCGACGAGGCGCAGACTCTTTTTGTTCACCTGACCCTTGTACCTTTCATAAAAACTGCAGGTGAATTGAAAACCAAGCCCACTCAGCATAGTGTAAAAGCCCTTCAGGAAATCGGGATCCAACCCGATATATTGTTGTGTCGCGCCGAAACACCCTTGCCTGCCGATATAAAGAAAAAAATTGCTTTGTTCGCAAACTTGAAGGAAGAAGCGGTCGTCAGTGCCGTGGATGTCGAAACAATTTATGAGATCCCCTTGATATACAAAAAAGAGGGCCTGGGCGCGATCATTTTAAAAAAATTAAAGCTTAAGAGCCGCCAGGATGATTCAATTGAGTGGGGAAAATGGATCAAACGGGTAAAAGGTTTATCCAGGGAGACAACGATCGGTATCGTGGGCAAATATATCATGCACTCCGATGCCTATAAAAGTTTATTCGAAGCATTATTCCATGCAGGAGTGGCGAACAATGTTAAGGTAAAGCTGGATTTGATCGATTCTGACGATTTGATGGCTGGCGACCCCGAAGCGCTACTAAAAAATATTCAGGGAATTTTGGTTCCGGGAGGATTCGGGATCAGGGGGATCGAGGGCATGATCCGGGCGGTCGAATATGCCCGTATCAACGGTATTCCCTATTTGGGCATATGCCTTGGCATGCAGGTAGCCACGATTGAATTCTCCAGAAATGTCCTGGGCTTAAAAGGCGCCAATTCTGCTGAATTCGATCCGCTGACGAGCCACAAAATATTTCTAAAATTGAAAGAATTGAAAAATATCGAAAATATGGGCCACAATATGAGACTCGGGGCCTATTCCTGTATTTTGAGGAAAAACTCTTTGGCTTATAAAATATACCAACAGGAAAAAATATCGGAAAGGCACCGCCATCGCTATGAATTCAATCCTGAGTTTGAATATATGCTTGAGAACAAAGGGATGCGAATTAGCGGCAAGAACCCGGAGAGAAATCTTGTGGAGATCGTTGAATTGTCGGGACATCCATGGTTTTTAGGATGCCAATTTCATCCGGAATTCAAATCTCGTCCCTTGCAACCCCATCCATTATTTGTTTCTTTTATTAAAATCGCGAAAACAACAAAAAGCAACGCATAAATTTCAATTTTTACTATTTTCTTTATTGAATTTTTACGAATTCATGAAATATGCTTTTCACCATGGCGGTAATATTGATTAAAAGCGCTTCCCTGGGCCCCATGATGGTGGGGAACGTGAATTCCCGGATTAAAATATTTTCGGCGATCAAAGCGAAATCAATCGTGTTTTGCAATGCGGCCAGAATTTCTTCTTTAAGTTTTTGAGCTTCCCGGAGAGCACACTGCAGGAATTCTTGAACTTTCCTCTCCCCTTTTATTGCAGTGTTATGCGGCAAAGCCAGTATTTCGGCCTTGATGGCAATGAGTTTTTTCAATGATTGTTCGTAAAGAGTGTAACTGGATAAAAACAATGGCTTGATTTTCCCGGATTGTTCTATTACGCCGGCCGCATCTCCGGGGAAAAGGATATTTTCAGGCTTCAGTAAAAATGAAAGCGAACAGCGGGTATGGCCGGGTGTTTCAAACACTTCGATCAACTGGCTGTCGGAAATTTTAATTGTTTCATTTTCGCCTATCCCCCGAACCTGCGCAGGTTTGGTAAAAGTGCTATTGGAGTGGTCATTTAAAATCGCTTTGAATTTTTGGTTCAAATTGTCAATAAATTCAATGGCATTGTCATTTTCCAGGATTTCTTTGGTTCTCTTTGAAGCAATAATCTCAAAACCGTATTTTTTTTGGAGATGGGAGCATGCCCCGGTATGATCGTAATGTGAATGGGTAAGCAGCACAAGATCGATTTTCTCCTTTCCCAGTAATTCTTGCAGTTTTTCTTCGATCGCATTGGCTTTTGCCAAAATGCTGCAGTCGATCAATAGATTTTGTTCGCCGCGGATCACATAAAGCGGAAACATTGGATCATGAAGGGCATACACATTTGCCCGTAAAATTGAAATAGGATTCCTTTTCACCAAGACTCCCATTTGAACAACGCTTGGATCGGCTTACGTTCCCTGGCAGCGGGAAGACGATCGAAATATCCCAGGCTCATCAATTCCACAACTCTGATATTTTCAGGAATTTTCAGAACACTTTTTGCTTTGCTCTCATCGAATGAACCGATCCAGCATGTTCCCAAACCTTCATGCACCGCCTGCAGGGCGATATGTTCAAGTACGATTGCCAAATCGATTAGATAGGCGGGATGCCCGCAACGCAAGATATAATCCGGATTCAAGGCACAGGCCACCAGAATGATCGGCGCCTGTTTCAGGAATGCCTGTTTGGGAGACGCCTCATCGATCAGTCGATTTTTCACTTGGGGGGCGGTGACGATAATGATTTGCCAGTCCTGCGCGTTGTGCGCGGTCGGCGCCAGGCGCCCGGCCTCAAAAATCCTGGCTAATTTCTCTTTTTCAATTGGTTTTTCGCTGTATTCTCGGATGGAACGCCTGTCTACTATCTGATTAATGATTTTCACAGATAATACACGCCCCCGAGCAAAAAAACGAAAGATTCACTTTTCGCCTTGGCTTCGGAATCATCAAAAAAATTGCTTAGCCAGCGGTTGTATCTGATCTCGGCGAATAAACCCCATCGGCCGATGGGCAACTCGTAGCCCAATAAAACGTTAAAGGCCAGGAGAAATTTCTTTGTATTATCGAGCAAGTCGAAATCATCTCCACTTTCTGTGATTTTTAAATGGTGTGAAAGGAGAAAAACGAATTCGGGGCCCAAAGCGACGTAAGGGGTTGCCTTTTCTTTGAATTGGTATTTAAAAAAGATTGGAAAACCGATAGAGGCATTTTCATAAATAGCAGCAATGCTTTTGTCTGTGGCATAAGGAAGGGAAACTTTCGTTCCTTTTTGGCTATATAAAAGATCAATTTCAAATTTAATGTTTTTATTGAAATTCAACGCCCAGCCCAAACCGGTGACCAACCCTGTTTTTTGCTGACACTTCAGCAAATTGATTTCATTTGAAAACAGGTATTTGCTTGAATTCATCCCCAACAAGGCTTTGATTTCATTGGCAGGAATCGTTTGGGTTAGTAAAAAAAGAAACAACGTACCAGCGAGTATTTTTTTCATTTGCTTGAGATTAGCACAGTTGCTGGTCTTTTTCAACGGTTTTTTTGAACTGTCATTTATGTTGTTGACAAAGTTTTTGACGTTTGGTAATCTTTAGTTTGAGGCTTGATTCAAGGGAAGAGGGATAACCCCACAGCCCCCGCTGCCGTGACCGGACCTGGAAACAGGAAGCATCTTTGAAAGTCTCAGCCACTGCCCCCCTATGGGGTGGGAAGGCTTTTTAAAGATTCCGGAAGTCGGAAGACCTATCAGGTATCAGCCAGATTCCAATTATCTGCGGAGGGCGGATAATGATGAATGAGTAAACCCTCACTTTATTTTGGAGAAAATGCCATGCAACGCTTGATTGCTTCATTGTTATTGGTTTTTTTGAGTTTTTCATCACTTTTATCTAAGGAAAAAAAGGATAATCCGCTCATTGAGGAGAAAATAGAGGTGATCGGCAAGGTTCCGCTATATCGCGCCCTGCAGAGTATTTCCGTTTTTGATGAAGAATATTTAAAGAATTTCAGTCCGGATGAACTGAAGGGGCTTCTAAATCAAAGTCCGGGAATGTTGGTGCTCAATGCCGGGAATCCGGCTCAATTTTCTTATAGTTTTGCCCGGGGAGCTTCGGTCAACCAAATGCTGTATTTGGTCGACGGGATCAAATTGCATGATCCGTCATCCTCACTGGCCGGGAATTTTTCATTTTTATCACCGCAATTGATCGAAAAGGTTGAGATCGTTCGCGGCCCCTTAAGCAACCTGTATGGATCAAGCGCCATGGGTGGGGTGGTGAACGTCATTACCCGGAAAAAGGATGGATTGGTCTTTACTTTGGCCGGAGGCAGTCACGGAACTCTAGAAAGCAGTATTCAGTTTGGTGAGCGCTTTTCCGATTTTTTTGTTTTTTTAAACAGTAATTTCCTGAACTATGATGATAGTTTGAAAAATGATCATTTTGAGCGCAAGGGTTTTTCTTTTAATTCCGGGTATGAAAAGGACAGATTTTCATTGGGTGTTTCCTTTTTTGGCAATATTGTTAATGCGGGCATTCCGCAATATTTGGGAGCGTCGACTCCGGATCGAAAGTATTCACAAAGCAATCTCCTTTTTACTCTACCCGTCAAGTTCAATATCACCAATGAAAGTTATTTTGATATAAAAGGTTCATTGCACTGGAACAATTATGAATTTTCCGATCCTGACGATCTATGGAATTATCTATTCTCAAACAGCTCTTTTGTTACAGAGTTACAGACTAAATTTTCCACACAATTCCTGGCAAAATTCAATCTTTCTGTGGGTTGGGATTTTTCCAGGCAAAAAATTGACAATTTTGATAATAATGAAAAAATAATCTCTGGTTTGAAAACAGATGTAAATTCTCTCTATTTGGATATGAATATTGATTTTAGTAAATTACTTGTTGCTGGTTCTGTACGATATGACAAATATAATGGTTTACCCGGTGTTTTTTCTCCGCAAATCGGTATTTCATTTAATGTTAACTCATTTTTAAAACTTAGATCCTCATTTTCACAAAGTTTTCGGGCGCCAACCATTCCGGAAATGTTGAATCCTTATTGGGGTAATGCCAATTTGTTGCCCGAAACCGGAAAATCATTTGAAATTGGCTGTGATTTGTTTTTAAGCAGAATAAACATGGGTTTGTCTTTTTTCAATTCCGAATACGGCAATCTCATTGGCTTCAGCCCCCTTACTGCCAAATTCGCAAATATAAACAAAGCAAAAATTACAGGGGTAGAAATCAATTGCAATTTGAAAATTGTCAAAGGGTTGAATTGGCTGACAGCTTATACATATTTACATAGCCAAGATATCCAGTATAAAAGAGCGCTTTTGCGACGTCCGCGCCATTCTTTCTCTGCCGCCCTTCATCACCATACTTCCAGATTTACACTTTCAGCAGAGATGGTATATGTGGGCAAGCGGTTGGATTATGATGAATTGTTTTGGACCGTGTCTGAAAATACCGCATTCAGTCATTTCAATTTTTCCGTGACCATCCCCCTTTTTAAAAAGGTTTCGGTTTTTTTCAGGGTAAACAATGCCCTGAATTCTCATTTTGAAGAAGTTTTGGGTTATCCCGCCCCGCTGCGCAGAGTTTTATTTGGAGTTAAATATCAGGTGAATAATTGATTTGCAGCAAATGTTCTTGTGGCTGGATCGATAAAGTTTGTCTCTTTATATTCTTTTTGATTGCCGCTGAATTGGCTTTTCCTCAAAGGGTCGTTTCCTTGGCCCCGGGATTGACGGAGATTGTTTTTGCCCTGGGGAAGGAGGATGCTCTGGTTGGGGTTACGAAGTTTTGCGACTACCCTCCGGCCGCCGCAAATATAAAAAAAATCGGTGGTTTTCTGGATGTTAATATAGAGGCCCTGATTTCTCTGGATCCTGATACAATTTTGATGTATCCCGAGCATTACGATAAAATGGGGCCATTAAAGAAGCAAGCGCGGATGGTGGTGGTTCGGCATAGCCGTTTGGCAGATTTGTTGCAATCCATCATCGATATCGGCCGTGCCCTAAATGCGGAAGTCGAGGCTGATAAATTGGTTTCTTCCATTCGCACCAAATTGCACAGCGTTTCCGATCAGGTGAAGGGCATGAGAAAAATACGAACCATTTTTATAGCCGGAAGGAATATTGCTGAATTGAAAAATATGTATATTATTGGAAAAAATGATTTTATCAATGATCTTTTGGAAATCTCCGGAGGCACCAATGCTTATGAGGGGGGTATCAATTACCCGAGCATTTCGATTGAATCGGTCATTTTTTTAAATCCGGAATTTATCTTTGAAATTTCCGCCCATTACCAAGGGATTTCTGCTGATAAAATATTCGATTTATGGAAACCGTATGACATGATTCGGGCTGTTGCCAAGAAACAAATAAAAATAATTAAAAATTCTTTTTGGTTGAGACCCGGGCCACGGGTAGGATTGATCGCTGAAGAATTGGCCGGCTTTTTTCAATCCGGGGAATTGGCTGCACACTAGAGAATCCATGATCAAGGCAGAAAATCTTTCCTATTTCATCGGCAAAAAACCGATTTTGCAGGACATTGCGTTTTCAATCCAAAAAGGCGATTTTGTATTGATTTTTGGCCGGAATGGTGCCGGAAAATCAACACTTCTGAAGGTTTTGGCCGGAATTGTTTCAGCACAAAAGGGTTTTGTTTCAGTCGCAGGCAGGAACATTCATGATTATTCAAGAAAAGAATTGGCCACTATGCTCGCGTATCTTCCGCAATCCGATGAGTTCGTTTTGCCAATAATGGTAAAAGATGTTTTGTTATCCGGACGCTATCCCTATGGTGCACTATTTCAAAAATTTTCGCATCGTGATCATGCACTGTTCCAGGAAGCGGTTGAATATTTTTCATTGGCAGATTTGGTCTATCGCAACATTCTCACTTTGAGTGGCGGTGAAAGACAGAAAGTAATATTGGCCACCGCATTTATTCAAGATGTTCCGATCATACTGTTTGATGAACCGATGAATTTTCTGGATCCGGGAAGTATTTTTCAAATGATAAAAATGTTGCAGGGCTTGCAGCGCCTGGGCAAGACGATTGTATTGGTTTCACATTTGATCGAGTATTTTTTCCCGTATGCCACGAAGTTGTTGGCTTTAAAAAATGGCAAAAAGTATTATTTTGGCGAAAAAAAATTCTGCCCCGAACTTTTTAAAGCGATTTATCAGGTTGATTATAAGAGAGTTTTTTCTGAAAACAGGGAAATAATATTTGTCAATGAATAAAAAAATCTGGATGCTGGGGGTTGTTGTTCTCGTTTTGCTGATCTTTAGCCCCTTCTGGGGCACAATTCGTTTGAATTGGCAAACAATTTTTGCTAATGATTCAAACAGCTTTATTTTTTGGCATTTGCGCGTTCCCCGGGTCCTTTTGGGATTTGTAGCAGGTTCGATTCTGGCCCTGTCCGGTTTGATATGTCAAAATCTTTTTAAAAACAATCTGGCGACTCCTGATATTCTCGGAATTTCTTCGGGTGCGGCGGCCGGCGCCGTGATTTCAATCAAATTCAAAATGCATTTTTCATTTTTTGGAATGGGAAGTATATACATATTCTCATATTTAGGGGCGCTTTTGGCTGTTTTATTTGTTTTTTTTATAGCCAGAATGATTAAAAACTCATCACTTTATACATTACTAATGTCAGGAGTGGCGATTAGTTTATTTTTCTCATCAATTATTGTTTTTTTTCAATACATTTTTGATTTTTCCGATACATTCTCTCTTGTTCGCTGGTTAATGGGTGGGATTTCTGTGGCTGGCTACAAAGAGGTAATGATTTTATCCGTCCTGTTGTTGCTTTTTTTACTTGCGATTTTTTTATTTAGAAGGGAATTTTTGCTGATTTCCGCCGGAGATGATTTTGCCCAAAGCAAAGGATTGAACATTTCAAATTTCCGGATTCTTTCTTTTCTGGGCCTGGCGATTTTTGTCGGAGCCGTGGTTTCAACATGCGGTCCGATCGGATTTGTTGCTTTGATCGTTCCCCATTTGTCGAGGCTTTGGGGTTCGAGCCAATACGGCAAAACGGTACTGTTATCAGTGTTTCTCGGCGGGGGACTACTGGTCCTTGCTGATCTGCTGGCGCGGATTTTAATTGCTCCGGTTGATATTCCGGTGGGGATCGTCACGTCACTATTGGGCGCGCCTTTTTTTCTTTTTCTTTTGTTCGCCCAATTAAGAAAAACGAACTGAAATTTTAATCCTTTTTCAAATGCAATTCCAGGATTCCGATTATCAGCGAAGGAGATGATGATTTCAGTACCTGAAACAAGATGCGGCTTTCCTTTTCTGAATTGGGAACGGATGTTTCAAAGAATCTTTTTTCCTCCTTCTTGACATCGCGGAAAAGGAGTTGGTCGATCTTGTTTTCATTGGCGTAAACCTGCAATATCAGATACTCGGCTTCAGCAGGATAGGTCAGGTAACCGTGAAGCAGCAGTGGATCCGCCCTGGACACAGTGATGCCGTTTACAAACTCAATACTGTTGCCGTCCATGTCAGATATTTTCTGGATGCCGACCGCGGCGCCGGGGATGATGATTTTCATTTCCTGAACGGAGCTTGCCGCCAAAACATTTTTATTGCTGTCCAGGCCCCTGACTTTCCAATAGGTCCATTTATTGCGTTGGATCGCGCTCCAGGTCTCCGCATCGGGGATAAAATTCAGTCCGCCGGGGCAATCCAGCCATTTTTCACTTGGGTCATCTCTGAGGAGAGGAAACAGGCTGTTGGCAAAGGCGATCTGATAATAAGAACCGCCGAGAACATTTTGCCAGGAAAAATTAGCCATCTCGTCCTCTTTGATGATGGCACCGTCACGGGGGGTCAAGGTCGTGATCTCATTCTCGTAGGGAAGAACGAAATATCTGAGGGTGGGGAACACAACCGTTTCTGATTCGGGGCGGGTCAATTGAACGGTTATGGTGTGCATGCCCGGGTCGAACACAGGAAGCCCGGGGATCTCCCTGGTAAGGATCGTCTTGATCTGGCCCTGGTACACGGTCTCATTGAAAAATTCAAAAGGCTGGTTGTTTACAATCCAGTAGCCGGAAACGATCCCGGTTCCCCGCATTTTCATTTTTAGTATGGCCCTGATGTTTTTGGATTTTTTCGGGACCACTTTGTAATATTTGCCGTTATCAAGGGTTATTTCGGCGATCTCCAGGTTTACCTGATCATTGATTCCCAGGATTTTCACACTGGCCTGGATCTTTTTCTCGCTGGCCCCGTTTTCGTCGCGGGCAATAATGAGGTAATTCCCGGGGAGCTTATAAATGTGGGTCATCGTGGCCGGTCCTGAAACAACGGTTCCGTCGCCAAAATCCCATAGTATCAACTGCCCGCGGAAATTGAGTGCGGTGACGGTCAGGGGTTCATCCATTCTTAATTCGGGAATGGACAGGACCAGGGAACGGTTTTCCGGAAGCACGATGATCGCTTTGCTCTCCAGCGCGGCCTCCATTCCATGTTCCTTGGCTGTTATGATAAATGTGCCGGGGTTCTGGTAACGATGGCTGACCAAGGTCGAATAGGTCTGCAGCGGGCTTCCGTCGCCGAAGTTCCAGTCAATGGAATCAGACTTGAAGCCGACAGCGCGGATGTCGACCGGCTGATCCACGCGCGGCATTTCCGGAGAACAGGTAATTACTCGCAGGACAGGGGCGACTTTCAGGGTCAGGCTGACCGGTGTGGTTTTGGTATCGCCGTTCCAGTCAAAAGCCCTTATGCGGTAACTGCCATCCGTAGCGTATGTATGGGTAATCGTCGTGCCCCGGTGGGTGTAGGTTGTGCCGTCACCCATGTCCCAGGTGATATCGGTAGGAGTTTTGAAATTAATGGCCGTGAAGGTGATGGGCAGGCCCACACTCGGCTGGGCGGGCGAGACGGTGATGGAACGGTTCTCCAGGATGGTTACCGATTTGTACTCATCCACCAGGCAAGATGGGGTGGTAAACGGGGAGCGGCGAAAGTGCATGGTGAACGTGCCGGGGTTCCTGTAGATATGGTACCTGAAAGTCAAGTAGAAAAAATCATCGCTTCCACTGGTTGTCGTTCCGTCGCCCCAAAACATGGTGCTGGGGCAATAATCAATGCAATTGATCTGGGCACCGATATTTTGACCAACATAGACCGTTCCCGAGGAGGGATTGGTGATGATGGTGGCAATGAGCGAAAGCATTGCGCATATGACAACTAAAACCAGAAAAATGATTTTTTTCATTTTGGCTCCTAAAAAGAAATATCGGCCTGCAAACTGAAAATCGCCGAATTCGATTCGATGTTTCCGTACTTGGCGCCTTGGAACTGTGATTTTATTGACAAAGAAGGCCGCACTTTGTTGTTGAATATCTGGGCCATGAAAAAATTCAAATTGGCGCCTGCCGTCCAATTGCTGCTTTTGTTGAACTCGCTTTCGTTGTTCATGTATGACGCGGATAGGGTCAAAGTAAAGTATTGCGGGATAAAGGTTATCTCCGAGTTGAGATAAAAATTGTAGATGGTCGAGGTGCTGCCGTCGGCTAAATTCTCATTGGATTGGTAGCTCAAAGTCGGATTGAGAGTCATGAATTGACCGAAGCGCAAATTCAAAGCCAGGGCGGCGTTCAGGTTGGATGTGAAATTGATCGATTCGGTCTTGCCCAAATTAAGGTTGATGCCGTTCGATCCCGCCATATATCCAATTGAAGCCGTGTAGTTGTTGGTGCTCATGTCGGATGATGATGTCTGCAGGCCGGTCGAGGAATCGTAATCCAGGTTGTCGCGAGATGCTTCCCCGCCGATGCGGAAGTGACTGCCGAGCCCCCAATTGAAAGAAGTTCCAACTCTCTTCTGATGTAACATATCCTGCAAAGGGTTTTGAATATAATTTTTTTTGTCCAAGTAGGATATGTTCCAGGAAAAAGTCTTGATGTTCAGCCCGATGTTGCTGTTTAGCCCCTCCCGGTCATTTTGCAGGAACAGGTTGGCGATCGAGTTGAAAAGGCCGCCAATTTCTTCATAATCGGTTGAGAATGACAGTATCCCGTAGTTGTATTTAATGCCGGCTTTCCAAGCCGTATCACTCTCTTTCTGCAATTCATCGTTTTCTTGAGCGGAGCCATAATTGCTGGATGAAATCTCTCCGGAAACCTGCAGGCGGCTCTTGAACATGTTCATTTCTCCCCAAAGAGAGAATATGTCTCCTGCCCGGAAAGGATTTTCGTTGCTGTAAACGGTTTTGCTGTCCAGGGTGTCTTTTCCGGTCATGAACATGCCGCGAACCTTTAAAATGCTTTTCAAATTGAAGCCGGCTGTAGCTCCGAAAATTCCGGCGTTGGCTGCAGGGACTCCATAGCCGTCAAATCCGGTTTTTTGTTGGGAATTCGTATAAAATGAATTCAGATACAAGGTTTTTCCGTTCAGTTCGAAACGCAGTCCCCTGCGGTTCAAGTACGAAGTGGTGAATTCTGTTTCATTGACCGATACATCCCCAACCTCCAATTGCATTTCTCCTTTTTTTAAGCGAATCATCATGCTGGATAGGTTGATCAGGCTTTCGGTATCCTGGTTACGCGGATCAATATGCGCAAAACTTGTGTCAAAATCAAACTGGTAATCGTTTTTTGAAATATTCCTGAATATCCTCAAGTTGCCGTTGGCAGTGTAATTTTGACCTGGATATTCACTGTTGTCAGATATTTTTGTCGAAGTTGACAAGGAAGCGTTGACGTTGACGGGTGCTTCCCATTTGCGGCTTTGAACCGGAGGAGCCGCTGTGTCCTGGAAATAAATTTCCGGAGATTCTTTTTTGGTGAAGCTGCTGATTGTGTGGGTAAGCGAAATCGATTCAGTTCCGTTTTCAGCCTTTTCAACAATAAAATATTCCATATTTTTCCCATACAGGTTTTCTGTGGAAATTTGGTGGCATACCACTCCCGAGGAATTAACATGCATTTTTCTTATTTGAAAATTCTTCATTCCATCTGTGCGGTAATGAAGAAAAAATATTGCTCTTGCTTTTAGCGGTTTTATTGAGATATTGATGTGATTATTTTGTTTTTCCACCAAAGGCAAATAATTTGCACTTGGAAACTTTTGGCCTGAAAGCAAAATTGAAAAAAGGCAAAATGAAAAAACAAAAGATATTTTTTTTATCATTTTTCTCTCCAGGAAATAAATAGCATATCAATAGATACAAATTCAATACTTTTTATCTCAATTGAATTTTTTGGTATAATAATTAAGATATTCGGGGTTTTCAGGAAAAAATGAAAAAACTTTATATGCTGCAGTAAAGATGAAAACACATATTGAAATCAATGCCATGAATCTGTTGAATAATTTGCGGTTGTTTAAGGAGAGCACCAATAAAAAACTGATGTTTGTCGTAAAAGCCAATGCTTATGGGCATGGTTTGAAGGAGATCATTGAGATAACCAAAACCTCGCCCCTGGTTGAGCAATATGCGGTTGATTCTCTTCCAGAAGCATTACTGATTGCATCCTTGCAGCCCAAAAAGCCGATTTTGGTTCTTGGCTGGACCGATCAGGATGAATTGGAGGAACTGATTGCCCATGGTTTTGAAACCACAGTCCCATCAGCCGAGCATTTGCGTTGGGTGAAGAATATTTCAAAAAAATTGAAGCGCAAAGCCCTGATTCACTTAAAAATCGAAACCGGAACCAATCGCCTCGGCCTGGCACCGGAAAAGGCGATCTCCTTGCTGCAAGGGATAAATGAACAAAATATAGAAATCAGGGGGATTTATTCGCATTTTGCCAATGTTGAAGATACCAGCGATCCGGCTTTTGCCAGGAAACAAATGGCGTTGTTCAATTCTGTTTTACCGTATTTACCCAGTTCAAGGATTTTAAAACACTTTTCCAGTTCGGCTTCAACTTTGCTTTTTCCGGAGACATTTTTTGATATTGTCAGGATAGGGATTTCTGCTTATGGATATTGGCCTTCTCGGCAAACGCATGCCCTTTATTTGGAAAAAAACAAAAAAACAATGAGTCTTGAACCTGTTTTGAGCTGGTTTTCAAATGTTGCCCAGATAAAGGAGGTGAAAAAAGGAGCCGCGATTGGCTATGGACTTACCTATAAGACTTTTAACAAGGCCAGAATTGCCGTTGTCCCCTTGGGATATTATGATGGATATGACAGAAAGCTATCCAATGTTTCCCAAGTCCTTATTCATGGCGTAAAGGCTCCTGTTCGTGGCAGAATCTGCATGAATATGTTCATGGTTGAGGTCACCCACATAAAAAATGTGAAGGTTGGTGACCGGGTCACCATTCTGGGCAGTGAAAATGCTGAAAAAGTCGATGCCGATATGCTGGCCGAATGGTCCGGGACTATTAATTATGAAATTTTGGCGAGGATCAATCCCTTCATTCCGAGATTTGTGGTATAAATGGTGACAGAAAACTTTCTTGCAAAGGAACTTTTATTTTTTTTAAAACGTTTATAGGTGTGTATGGAAACAACGGAAATATTGAAAAGATGCAAAAATGGCGATCAAGAGGCATGGAAAACAATGATAAATTCCTATTCCAAATCTGTCTATAATATCGCCCTGAATTTTTTTGCCGAAAGAGACATTGCTCAGGATGTTACCCAGGAAATTTTTATAAAAATCTATCACAACCTGGATAAATACCGGGAGGAAAAAAATTTCAGTTCCTGGATTTTCACGATTTCTCGGAACTATTGCATTGATTATTGGCGAAAAAACAAAAAATATTTTGTAAACACACAGGAATTGGATGAAAAGATTAGTTTTAGCAAACCCACTCCTGAAGAAAATTTGATAACCGAATCCGAAATTGAAAAACTAAGAAAAAAGATATCGCAATTGGACCCGGAATTAAGATTGATTCTAATTTTACGGGATATTCAAGATCTTTCATATCGGGATATTGCCGAGAAATTTTCCATTCCTGAAGGGACAGTTAAATCTCGTATTAATCGCGCCCGGGTGAAACTGACCCAGGCTTTTATGCGGGAGGGAATATGAATAAAAAATGTAGGGAAATCGAATCTTTGCTTTCGGCTTATTTGGAAAATGATCTTCCAAAAGAAGAATTGGAAAATATTTCTGATCACTTGAATGGCTGTTCCGAATGTCTCGGAAAAAAAGAAAAAATGGAAGAAATACTTTTAAAACTATCCGAACTCCAGGAAGAAGTGCCATTTTTTCTGAAAAACAGACTTCTGAACATACCAGACCTGATTGAGAAAACTAAGCCGCTGAAGTCCCTATTTTTCCCAAAATGGCTGGCAGCTGCGGTTGGAACGATCATTTTGTTCTTGAATTTATTCTATTTCACCAATATTTTCCCGCCGGTGAATCGTGAAGTACACTCAGTTGTTTCTTCAATAGAGAAATTTATCGTCAAAACCGGGGGTTGGTTTGAAAAGATCAAGGAGTCAAAAGAATTACTCTTTTTTACTTTTTTCAATAAAAAATCCATAGAAATCAAGGAAAACAAAGTGATTCAAAACAATACAAGTGAGAAGGATTTAGTCAAAGGAGGAAAAAATGGATAACAACCAGACGGCAAGCAAGGGCATTAAGGACAAAAGTCCGTCTTTGGCTGCATTTTTATCGATATTTCCCGGTGTAGGGGCTGTATATAACGGGAATTTTCTGAAAGGTATCACCTATATGCTTCTTTTTGCGGTTTTAATCGTTTTAACCGGCAATGCTCACGAACCAGACAGCGTTGTTTTTGGATTGATGATTGCTGGTTTTTATATTTTTCAGATCATCGACAGCTATAACGAAGCCGGAAGAATTAACCAAAATATTTTAAGTGAGCAAAATCCCGCCGGAAGCAAAGAAGATCTTTCCTTGTTTGCGGCGATTGTAGTACTATTGATCGGCATCGTTTTTCAAATGGCAAACTTTGATTTGCTGACTTATCGGCAGGTCACTCGGCTTTGGCCGCTGGCGCTTATCGCTTTCGGCATAAAAATTGTTTTCAATTATTTCAAACGCGAGGAAAAAATCAATGACAAACACTAAAAAAGAATCGCTTTTCTGGGGGCTCATTATTCTGGTTTTGGGTTTGCTCTTTTTAATGAAAAATTTTGGTTTTGAGATCAATATCTGGCATTTGCTCGGGAAGTATTGGCCTTTGATCTTAATTTATATCGGACTGAAAAATATTTATCTTTTTATTAAAAAAAGTAAATGAAGAAAAAAGAGTGGCTTGTCATTGTTCTGCTGATTGTCTTTGGTTCTATCTACCATTTCGTTGAAAAAGGCAAAATAAGGTTTTTGAAGGATTTTTCCTACTATTCAGATGAAAAGCGGCTGGCAGGAAGTCAGTTTTTGGAATTCTCTGAAAAGGAAAAAATATTTCAGGCAGTCAATGAAATTGTCATTGAAAATCCGGCAGGTGAAATCAATATAAATAAATCCAAGGACAATCAAGTTCGTTTTTTGGCATTTTTTCGTATTTATTATTCAAATAAAAGTGATGTGGACAAAATTTACAAAAAAACCAGCATAAAAACCGAACTTCATGAAAACGAATTAAAAATCTCAGGCCGATATTCATCAGATTTTCCTTATCGGCGGCTGCGCATCCATATGCAATTGTCGGTTCCTGAAAATGTCGTATTGACGATCACCAATCATGAAGGGAATGTAATGATTCGCAACACCGGTAAAAACATTCAACTGAATCAAGAGAATGGCAATTTGGTTCTGGAAAATATTCCTTCCGGTCTGCAAATGGAATTAAAAAACGGGAATGCGAATATAAAAAATATTGAGGGGCATGTGGAGGCAATCGCTTCCCGCGCCAATATTTTTCTGGAAAACGTCCTTTCTTTGCGGCTGCAAGGAAAACATGGGGATTATTCGTTAAAAAAAATAAAAAACAGTGTTTTTATTGAACATGCGTATGGGAAATTGGTTTTGGATGATGCCGCTAAAGTGGAAATCAAAGCCCGTTACAGCAATGTGATTGCCAGGAATATCAGGAATGGTATTACGGTAGCCAACAAATATGAAAACATTTTTATTGAAAATATAGCCGGAGACATCCACGTCTCGAGTCGTTTAAGTAAAATAGATTTACTGCATGTTTCTGGAAAAAATGTCGTAATTGAAAACTCTTTTGCCGACATCAATATTTCTGATTATTCAGGAGAAAACCTTGATATACTTTTAAGAAATGGCAACCTGAATTTACAAGTAAAAAATGCGATAAACAGAATAAACATTGAATCCAAAAATGCGGAATTAATTCTCGGATTCGGACTTTTGATCGATCCGACTTTCAATATCAAAACAAAACATGGACGAATATACGACCATCTTTCATTGGATTTGGAAAAATATGAGGAAAATGCTGACCGCTTTGCCAATCGAATCGGAGAGAAGCCGGAAATTCTGATAAATAACACCTATGGTGACATTCATTTAAACAACACGTTGTAAAATGTTGATTTTATTCACAAAATAGTATATTTTTGTAGCTTGATGGAAAAGATATTAACTCTCCCGAATGCTTTAAGTTTTATGCGCTTGTTGCTGATCCCGGTCATTGTTCTGCTTATGGTCAATGTCAATGACAGGCTTTTTCCCTATTTGCTGATTGTATATATTGTCGCTGTATTCCTTGATTTTTTAGATGGTTTCATTGCCCGAAAATTCTTTCAAGAAAGCGAACTGGGAAAAATCATTGATCCGCTTGCAGACAAATTTTTGGTTCTTGCCATACTGGTTACCCTGACAGTAAAATTTGATTTCCCGATATGGCTGGCCGTGTTTATTGTTTTACGTGATATTTTGATTTTGTGGGCCAGTGTTTTACTGTACCAGGGAAAACGCATCGTCAAACCTTCCCTGGTGGTCGGGAAATTTACTTTCGCCCTGCTGAGCCTTTTGCTTTTTGTGTTCATTGTTGACTTGCATGACAAAATCGATCTGTTCCTAATAAAGCATTTTTTCATTGTTTTGAGTTTTTCGTTTTTGCTTTGGTCCTCGATTGCATATTTTTTGGTTTATTTGCGAGAGAAAAATGAAAAAAAAGAACTTAATTTTAATCGTTGACGATGAAGCAGAGATCCGCCTGCTCCTGAAAGAATTTTTGGAAAAAAATGATTTTGATGTAATTGTGGCCGAAGACGGGCAACAGGCAATTAAATTGGCCGGGGAATGTAGCCCAGATTTGGTCATAACCGATATGCTTCTGCCCAAGGAACATGGTGTTGTTGTTATGCAGACCATAAAAGATAATTATTTTCTGCCAATTATTGCCATTTCCGGCATCTATAAAAAAAATGAGATTGAGGACAAGATCGGCGATGTTTATATAGACGGATTTTTTGAAAAACCATTAAAGCTTGATGAAATTTTGGTCTGCATTCACTCCATCCTCAATGGATGAGTTGTTCAATTCTTTCAAAGGTTTTTTAAGGAAAAAATTTCCCGGAGCAAATATTTTAAAAATTCCCATAAATGCGGGTTTTTCCTGTCCCAACCGGGATGGGTTTATTTCACAGAGTGGCTGTGTTTTTTGTGACCGTTTCGCTTCCGGTCCGATCCACACGGCTTCTTGGCCCATTGAAAAACAGATTGAATTTTTTATCAGCTCCCATCCCCAAAAAAAATACATTGCCTATTTTCAATCGCACTGCAACACTTATGGGCCCGTTTCAGAATTAAAACGAAAATATGAAAGTGTTTTTAATTATACTGATATTATCGGTTTGTTCATAGGTACCCGGCCAGATACGATCTCACCTCCAGCATTCTCACTTTTAGAAAAACTTAACCAGCGCATATATTTGACGGTTGAGCTTGGCCTGCAATCCGTTCACGAGCAGAGTCTTTTGTTTTTAAATAGAAATCATTCTTACAAGCAATTTTTAGAGACTTTTCATGAATTGAAAATCAGAAAAATTGATACCGTAGTTCATTTAATTGTGGGTATCCCGGGGGAAACCCGAGAGCACATGCGGCAAACCATACTGCAAATGAACAATCTGAAACCTGCCGGCATCAAATTGCATCTGTTGCATATTCTGAAAGATACGGAGTTGCATCGCCGCTATATAAAAACTCCTTTCCCATTGCTCAATCAGGAAGAATATGCTGATATTATTGCCTTTCTATTGGAATCTCTTGATCCTGATATTGTCATTCATCGGCTTACAGCCGAAAGAGAGAAAGAGATTTTTTACGCTCCGGAATGGGCTTTGAATAAATTGGCAGTTTTAAAGTCAATCACCGCCAAAATGAAAAAAAACCACTCATCTCAAGGGAAAACATTTGCTTGTGCAGACTTTCAATCGAAAATTCAATTCGGTTCCCAGGTGTTGTGCATTGACAAAAAAAAGAGAATAGTGTAGTAAAATGGATGGAGAAATAGGAAAACAATGGGAAAAAGGGTAATTGAATCTCCAGTCCCCTTTGTGCTGAGAAAGATTTTTCTTGAAAAAAGCAGTGGCGAATTATCCATAAAAGGCGAAAAATTTGAAAAAAACCTTTTTTTCAGTGAGGGTAATCTTTGTTTTGCCAAAACCAATGTTCTGCATGAACGATTGGGAGAAGTACTTTTCAAAATAGGTAAGATCGACCAAACCCAATTCTGGGATATTCATAAGCTTATTTCCGGACAAAAGGACAAAATTGGCAAAATTATGGTCGAGAACAATTTTCTCAGCCAAAAAGATCTTTTTTTCGGCTTAATTTATCAAGTCAGAGTTATTGCGCTTTCGACTTTTTCTCTGACCAGCGGCGAGTGGGATTTTTCATCGCTTCTTCCCGACATCCCTGAAGATTCTCAATTCAAGATAGAATTGCCGGGAATTTTCGTGGAGGGAGTTCTGCGGTTTAAAAGTCTGCCCTTGTTCAAAAACAACTTCCAAAAACGTTCTTTCCAGACAAAGCCGTTATCACAAGAGATCAATAGTTTTCTCAATAGCGAAGATCAAAATTTGTTTAAAAAATTAAGCGGAACTCCCAACATTTCAGTTGAACTGGCTGCGGCCCAAACGGGAATCGCTGATGAGCTTTTTTGGCAAAAATTAATGCTCTTTTTTTTGTTAAATATCCTGGAATTCACCGTAGCACCCGTTGATAAAGAAATGACCAAAAACCAGGAAGAATTGGTTGCACTTTATGAAACAATGAAAGCCAAGGAAATGGATTATTATGAATTGTTTAATTTGAAGAACACCGCAGCTTTCAATGAAATAAAGGATGTGTATTACCAATATGCAAAAAAGTACCATCCTGACCGACTTGGGGAGACACCCCAATCCGATTTAAAGGAAAAAGCCAATTATGTTTTTGCCAGTATCAACAAAGCTTTTGAAATCCTAAGCAATGAAGAAAAAAGGCGCGAATATGATACAAAAGGATACAAAGAGATTCAGAATACGGATAAGGTCAGTGAAAATTTAATTGAAAAAGCCAACTTGTATTATCGAAAGGCAAAAACACTATATAAACTACAAAGATTCAGGGAAGCGGCAAGTCTTCTGGAAGAGGTGGTTAGGAATGATCCAAACAAAGCTTCTTATTATCTCTTGCTCGGATTAAGCCAGTCCAATATCCCCAATCTGCGCCGACTTGCAGAAAAGAGTTTTCAGAAAGTTATTGAGCTGGAACCGTGGAATGCAGAACCCTATGCTGCGCTTGGATTGCTGTTCCTTTCTGAAAGATTGGAAAAACGGGCTGAAAGTTTTTTTAAAAAAGCCCTGGCCATTGATCCCGAGCATGAATTGGCCAAAAAAAGACTCCTGGATTTGAGTGGTGCCAGTAAAAAACAATCCATCTTTTCAGTTTTTCAAAAAAAGAAATAATATTCTTTCACCCTATATTTTGTGTTTACTAGAATATTATATTGACATTTAGTGTTTTTCAGGTAATATTAGCCTCGTTGCCAATGTATTGCCAAGGGGACTTTTTTGAACATTCTTTTTTTTACTTCTGAAGCGATTCCGTTTGCCAAAACGGGCGGCCTGGGAGATGTCGGCGGTCAGCTGCCAAAAGCCCTTGCCGCCAATGAAAAAGTTTTTTTAATTATGCCCGAATATTTGACAGAAAATATAAAAAAAATTAAGGCGACTCCGGTTGAAAGCTTTTCTGTGCAAATTGGCAGTGAATCCTATTCCGCAATTGTAAAAAAAGCGACAATTTCCCCTAATTTTACTGTTTTGTTTGTTTCGAATGAGCATTTTTTTGCACGTGAGTTCCTTTATGGCGATAGTTCCGGGGATTATCCTGACAATTTTGTCCGTTTTTTGTTTTTCCAATTGGCGGCAATGGAATTCGTCAGTAAAAAGCACTTGCAATTTGATATTTTTCACTGCAATGATTGGCAAACGGCCATGATCCCGCTTTTTTTGAAATTGAATTATCGGTCTGCGCTTTTTGAAAAAACAAAAGTTGTTTTCTCTATCCACAATCTGGGTTACCAGGGAACATTTGCCGGCAGTCTTTTTAGAGAGACCGGACTGCCTGCCTATCTTTTTTCTCCGGAGTATCTTGAATTTTATGGCAAGTTGAATTGCCT
>JALHTJ010000173.1 GCA_022865785.1 Candidatus Aminicenantota bacterium | reverse complement strand
TACCCTCTTTCGGCCCGCGTCAACGGCTGCTTTCACGGCGGCACGCGCCTATTCCCTGTAAACGATTTTTCGGTGAACCGGGTCAAGCGCCTCTACATCCGCAACGAGAGGGTCGTGACCCGCTTCATTTTTAAAGGCAGTCTTTTCTACCTGGCCGCGATCGGAGCCACTTTCGTTGGCAACATAGGCATGACCTACCTGCCCGCCGGTTTACCGACGTTGAACATCTGGCAGAATCTCGATATCGAGGTCGCCCAGATGGACGAGATGGGACATTTCGCCATGGGCTCGACCATCATCCTGCTGGTGCCCGCTGACCGCGTGGAATCCGTACTAATCAAAAAAGGAGAGCCGGTCCGGGTCGGACAGCCCCTGTTCCATATCAAGAATTGAACAAATCCTTTTTTAAAGGATCCGCAACCAGTTCGGCTTATAATTCCACTTTGTCATTCGCGACCGCTGCAGGCATTAAAAGGAGGAGGCGGGCATCGGGCGAACCATGGAGCACCTGGTGGGCTTCGCCCGGCTCGACCAAGATCAAATCCCCCTGTTTCATTTCCAGGATCTCATCGTTCACCTGGAGCCGCAGGTTGCCCTCCAACAGCAGGAAATACTCGGCCATGGTTTTATGCAGATGCTTGCCACCGAAAGGCGTATCCGCCGACTTGACCCCCACCTGGACCGGCAGACCGGTTTCAGCAAAGTGCCAGCCCTCTTTTTTCAGCAGTTGACGCAGAATTTTCATGTCGTTAGCCTCCGTCCATGGCCATAATTTTTTTAAGTGGCCATAACGAATTTACTGGCGGCTTAGTTCCGGGGTCCGCGCAAGATCCTGGCCGGCAGAGTGATCAATGCTCTGAGCAGCTCAAAAACCCCATCAACGGCAATGCCCAGGAGGCGGAAAGGCAGTAACAAAAGCCAGACCAGAGGATAAAGCAGCAGTGCCAGCAAAGCCAGCGGCCAACAGATAAAAAGCAAAATCAACCATAAAAAGAATTTGCCCACAATTCCTCCTCGGCGCCATGCCTTCCAGGTCAAACAGCAGGCGGCGTTCTCATTTAAAAATGTCTTGAGGATTTTTTTACCACACTGTGCTAGAATTTACAAACATAAAATGACCATGCCCTTTTCAATTCAAAACCTGTTGCCTGGAAAATTGAACGCCGGGATTAACCTTTTTCACGGCGTGTCAGGCTGTCAAGCTGATCTCTTAGACGAATTCATCAGCAGTCAGCTGGCTGCCATTCGCGCCATTCACAACCGCTCCCTGCCGCCCGGATTCGTCTGTTCCCGCCAGCTGTATAAATCATTCCGCATCGACCCGACCAAACACCGCCCCTCTTCTGAAGCCCTCTGGCGCCGGCTCCGCGACAAGAATGACTTTCCTGCCGTAAACCCTCCAGTGGACCTGACCAATTTTCTTTCGCTCAAATTCCAGATCTGCTTCGGGCTCTACGATCTTGAGCGCCTGCACGGCCCGGCAGTCATCACCTTAGGCAGTGGAAACGATCAGTACCAGGGCATCCGCAAAGAATCCCTGAATTTCAACGGCAAGATCGTGCTGCGCGATGCCCAGGGCGCTTTCGGCAATCCCTCAGCAGATTCGCTGCGGGCCAGTGTGCAAAGAACCAGCCGGGAGGTCATGCAAGTGCTTTTTTTTCACCCTGACGATTCTTTGCAAAAAGCAATTTTGACTGAAACCCTGGCTGTTTTCCGGCAATTTTTTACCATGTCGGAGAGCCGGTCATTTTTCATTTAAAATGCCCATGAAAAAAGAAATTAATCAGACAGGAGCAACCATGCAAAACCAGAGAATCGCTGACAACGCTGCCGCTAGCGAACAGAAATCAACCATTACCAAGGCCACTTCCATTACCGGCGAAATCAGCGGTAAGGGGGAATTGCGTCTGGATAACCAGATGAACGGTGTGCTTACACTGAAGGGATTGTTGATCATCGGCAAGGATTGCAATTTTTCGGGCCGGATCGAAGCCGACCATATCATCGTCGAAGGCCGGGTGGAAGGCCGGATCAAGGCGTTGGACAAGATCGAGATCAGGGCCGGCGGCCATGTACAGGGAAAAATCGTCTGCCAGCAGATCGCCATTGCCGAAGGCGCTTTTTTAGACGGGGAAGTGAAAAGCAAAAAAGGCAATCCCCTTGCTCCCGCCTTTTTCATTGAAAAGAGAAAAGATTTGCAATCCGGAAACAAGTAGTATTCAGATCGGCGGCCAGACCGGCAATAACCTGCCGGCAAGAATCAGGATCACTGACCGCGGTTTCTCAATTTCCTTGACCTGTTAACACAAATATCCTGCAAAATTGTCCTTGACATTTAGGTCGATACAGATTAAACTAATAGCGGAATCTTGGTAATTAAAAATCAATCCGGAATAAACAAGGAAATCCCATGACCGAGAACAAAAATGAAACAGCTGCGCCCGCCAAAAATAGCGAAGAGAGCTTTGCCGACCTGCTGAACGCCTCTTTCCGCACTGCCGCGCGCATAAATGTTGGCGAAGTTGCCGAAGGTAAGGTTATTTCCATCGCCAAGGACAACATCTTCCTCGACCTCGGCACACGCGCCGAAGGCATGATCGACCGCGAAGAATGCGAACGCCAGGGACAATTGACCGTCAAGGCTGGTGATACGGTCCAAGTCCTGGTGACCTCTTTCCGCGACGGGATATTCCTTTGCACGGCAAAGCTGCGCCAATCCGGCCGGAGTGACTGGCGTCAGGCTAAGGACTCGCCATCCCTGGCCATGCTGCGCGAGGCCTTCGCGGCGCATATTCCGGTTGAGGGCCGGGTTAAGGCTGTAAACAAAGGTGGATTCGAAGTCCAAGTCATGGGCCAAAAGGCTTTTTGCCCGATATCTCAAATTGAAAAAAGATTTTGCCAGAATCCGGATATACACCTGGATCAGACTTATTCCTTTTTAATCAGCCAGTACGAAGAAGACGGCCGCAATATCGTGATCGGACGCAAGGAGCTACTGCAGGCCGAAGACAAGGAAAAAGCACGGCTGTTGTGGCAGGGACTCGAATTGAAACAAGTGCGCGAAGGCACCGTGACCTCAGTACATGATTACGGTGCTTTCGTTGATATTGGCGGCATAGAAGGGCTGTTGCACATTTCGGAAATTTCCCATCAGAAAATCCAAAGTGCCCAGGAAGCGCTTCAGCCCGGACAGAAACTGAAAGTGGCCATTCTCAAGCTGGACCAGGAAGCCAACAAGATATCCTTGAGCCTAAAAGCACTGCTGGCCGATCCCTGGACCATTGTCGGCGACAAGCTGGAAGTGGGAGCCGAATTTGCCGGCAAGGTCGTCCACATGAAACCCTTTGGCGCCTTCATTGAACTTTTTCCCGGAGTGACCGGCCTGCTGCATATATCCCGCCTGGGCGCAGACCGCCGCCTCAATCATCCCAAGGAGATCCTGGAGATCGACGCTACGGTCAACGTGCGCATTCTGGCGTTCGATGCCGAGCGCAAAACCCTATCCTTGACCATGGAAGAACCAGAGGAAGATTTCAGCAGCGAACTTGCACGACTGAAAGAAAGACAGGACCAGGACCTGAAAACTGGCAGCGGCACCATGGCCGCGTTACTGGATTCCGTTATACTCGAAAAATAATATAGCCGTGCCTTTTGCCGGGCGAATCTGTCAGTAGGGAATATTTCTTTTTTTCAATCCCGATTGGGCGTAAATCAAGCGCATGGCTTCGTTAATGATATGCCTGCGCATGCGGAAAATCAATGCAGCCTCAGGCCTGAACTCCACGCACCATTTGATTAAAAACAGCCATCTCTGTTATAATACATATACCATGCTCAAATTCATCCTGCGCAAAATTTTCGGCACCCAGAACGAAAGAGACCTGAAACGCCTGCAGCCGCTGGTGGCCCGCATCAACACATACGAGTCAGCATTGCTGCCGCTAAGTGACGAGCAGTTGCGCGCCAAGACCGCTGACTTCAAGAAAAGAGCACTGGCCGGCGAAGAGCTGGATGCCCTTTTACCGGAAACTTTTGCGGTCGTGCGGGAAGCGGCCCACCGTACCCTGAACATGAGGCATTTCGACGTGCAGCTGATGGGCGGCATGATCCTTCATCAAGGCAAAATCGCTGAAATGAAAACCGGTGAAGGAAAAACTCTGGTCGCCACCCTGGCGGCTTATCTGAATTCACTAACCGGCAAAGGCGTACACGTCGTCACCGTAAACGATTACCTTGCCAAAAGGGACTCGGAATGGATGGGCAAAATATATGAATTCTTAGGTCTGTCGGTCGGAGTCATCCAACACGAGATGAATGATCAACAGCGCAAGCAAGCCTATGCCTGCGACGTCACCTACGGCACCAACAATGAATTCGGTTTCGATTATCTGCGCGACAACATGAAATTCGATGTGCAAAGTTTGAGTCAGCGGGAATTTAACTTCGCCATTGTCGACGAAGTGGACTCCATTCTAATAGACGAGGCCCGGACGCCCCTTATCATTTCCGGCCCCACCGAGCAGTCCACCTCCGTTTTTTACAGGGTCAATGAATTCGTAACCAGGATCAAGCGCAGCAAGGAATTATACGACCATGACGAGAAAACGAAAACCGTGATCCTGACTGAAACCGGCATTAACGAAGCCGAGAAATTTTTCCGAATCGACAATCTCTACGACCTGCCAAACATGGACCTCCTTCATCAGATATATCAGTCGCTCAAAGCCCATCTGATCTTCAACCGCGACGTGGACTACCTGGTCAAGGACGACCAGGTGCTGATCGTCGATGAATTCACCGGTCGCATCATGCCTGGTCGCCGTTATTCTGACGGCCTGCACCAGGCCCTGGAAGCCAAGGAAAACGTCAAGGTCGAGCAGGAGTACCAAACCCTGGCCACCATCACCTTCCAAAATTATTTCCGCATGTATAAAAAACTTTCCGGCATGACCGGAACCGCCATAACCGAAGCAGCCGAATTCTCGCACATTTACCACCTCGACGTCACCGAGGTCCCAACCAACAGAGTCTTGATTCGCACCGAGTTCTCCGACATGATCTATGGCAGCAAGGAGGAAAAATGGCAAGCGGTGGCCAGTGAAATCAAAGCTCTTAACGAAAAAGGCCAGCCGGTGCTGGTCGGGACGATATCCATTGAGAATTCTGAACTGCTCAGCCGCAGACTGCAGCGGGAAAAAGTCCGCCACGTGGTGCTCAACGCCAAATACCACGAATCGGAAGCGGAGATCGTTGCCCAGGCCGGGCGGCTCAATTCAGTGACCCTGGCCACCAATATGGCCGGCCGCGGCACCGATATTATCCTGGGCGGAAACCCGGAATCCCTGCTTCGGGAAGAATTAAAGAAAAAGGGCTTCAGCCTGGAAACTGCGCCTCCTGTGGTCAAAGAAAAAGCGCAAGCCGAGATTAACGAGCAGGTGAACCTTGAGCGCCAGGCAGTGATCGAACGCGGCGGCCTGCATATCCTGGGCACCGAACGACACGAGGCCCGCCGCATCGACAACCAATTGCGCGGGCGTTCGGGACGCCAGGGCGACCCCGGTTCCTCGCGTTTCTATATTTCCCTGGAAGACGACCTGATGAAAATACTTGGATCGGATCGCATCCGCGGCATGCTGGTTCGCGCCGGCATGAGCAACGGCGTTCCTCTGGAGAATCGACTGGTTTCCCGGGCAATTGAAAATGCGCAAAAGCAGATCGAAGGGCAGAATTTTTCCATCCGCAAACACTTGCTCGAGTACGATGATGTAATGAACAAGCAGCGCCAGCACATTTACTCCCTGCGTCGGGACATTCTTTTCGGCAAGGATTTTACAGACTATATTCAGGAGCTTCTACAAGATCTTTATGACGATATATTCTCCTTCTACATCGATGAAAACAAGGAATCAGATCAATGGGACGTGGAGGCATTCCAAAAAGAAATCCTCCTGCAATTCGGTTTGGATCTCAGGCAAGTCCCCCAGGGTGATTTCCGCGATTCCCCGCCCCTGCTCCTGAAGGAAAACGTTATTGAGCAAATCAAGGCCCTCTACCAGGAAAAGGAAGCGCTTGTCGGCGCCACCCAGATGCGCGAGTTGGAAAGGATGATCCTGCTTCAAGTGATCGATTCGCAATGGAAAGACCATTTGCTCAGCATCGATCACCTGAAAGAGGGTATAGGCTTGCGCGGCTACGCCCAGAAGGACCCCCTCATCGAATACAAAAAAGAAAGTTACCAGATGTATGAAGCATTGCTGAACCGGATCGATGAAGAGGTCCTGCGCTTCCTGTTCCTGTTCAGGCCGGTAAGCGACGAGGAAATCGAGGATTGGCGCAAAAAAAAGAAACCAAAACTGTCTGCTCCGGCATTCAAGATGCCCGGAGGCAAACACAAAAAGAGACGATGAAAACAGATGAAAAAATAATTGCCTATCAAGGCCTGACCTTTGACGACGTGCTGCTGATTCCCGCATATTCTGAAGTGCTGCCCAGCCAGGTAGATACGGCGACCATGTTCTCCCGCCGTATTCAACTGCGCATCCCCCTGGTTTCGGCGGCCATGGATACCGTTTCTGAATCGCGAATGGCCATTGCCATGGCCCAGCTTGGCGGTATGGCCATCATTCATAAGAATTTGACCATCGCTGAGCAGGCTGGCGAAGTGCTCAAAGTCAAGCGGTCGGAATCGGGCATGATCGTCAACCCCATAACCTTGCATCCGGACAATACCATCCAAGAAGCCTTGCAACTTGTCAGGGAAAAAGGTATTTCGGGTTTGCCCATCGTCGATAAACAGGGGAAACTGGTCGGCATCTTGACCAATCGTGATCTGCGTTTTGCCGGCAATTTCAGTGATAAAATTTCTACCATCATGAAGGCTGTCAATTTAATCACCGCCGGCGAGAACATCAAAATGGCTGAAGCCAAACAGCTTTTGCACATTAACCGCATTGAAAAACTTCCCGTGGTCGATAAAAACAATTTTCTGAAGGGGCTGATCACATTCAAGGACATAGTTAAAACTGAAAAATTCCCCACCGCTTCCAAGGATAAAATGGGCCGTCTGCAGGTAGGCGCCGCCGTGGGTACGGGCGCTGACACCATGGAAAGGGTAAGCGCCCTGATCGCAGCCAAAGTGGACGCTCTGGTCATCGACACCTCGCATGCCCACTCTCGTAAAGTGATGCAGACCATTGAAAATGTTCGGGCTGCCGCAAGCGGAGTGGATCTGGTCGTGGGCAATATCGCCACAGCCGCCGCAGCCAGGGAACTGCTGGCTCTGGGAGTGGACGGTCTGAAAGTCGGCATCGGCCCCGGATCGATCTGCACCACTCGCGTAGTGACCGGAGCCGGAGTCCCGCAAATATCGGCCATCATGGCTGTAGCAGCCGAAGTCGCCGGCCGCGTGCCGGTTATTGCCGATGGCGGCATCAAGTTTTCCGGGGATATCACCAAAGCCCTTGCCGCCGGAGCCAATTCGGTCATGATCGGATCCATTCTGGCCGGAACCGACGAAAGTCCGGGAGAAATGGTTATTTACCAGGGCCGATCATATAAAAAATATCGCGGCATGGGTTCAATAGCTGCCATGAAGGCCGGAAGCCGCGACCGCTATTTCCAGGACGATGAATATGCTGAATCCAAGCTGGTTCCCGAGGGCATCGAAGGGCGGGTTCCATATCGCGGCTCTGTTATGAACCTGATTCCACTGCTTATTGGCGGCGTCAGAGCCGGTATGGGTCTGACCGGCTGCCGCACTATGAACGAACTGCGCGATAAATCCCGCTTTATCCGCATCAGCAACGCCAGCCTAAAAGAAAGCCACGTCCACGACGTGATAATCACCGAAGAATCTCCAAATTACCGAATGGACTGAGGAGTAGCATGAAAGCAAAAGCACTTCTTTTTATTATCGTTTTCATTTCCATTATCTTGCCCGCCACCGACAGCAAAGTGTTCCGCTACGGCGCGGGAATCAGGATCAGTTCCTTCGGCATCCCCAACGCTCTTTTGGACTTGGCTCTCTACGAACACCCGCAATTGAAGGGAACCGCAATGTGTTTCGAAACCTATTCTTATGGTGACAATGGACCGCACTCCTTATTCAGCGGAGTGTACAGCCTGGAATACAGCCGAATTTCCGGAGAAGGCTATTTCCGGGTGGAACAATACAACAACCGCTTTTTCGGCTCAGGCGAAATCACACAGCTGAATATCACCGCCACGATCCTCATGCACATTTTTCCGGCCTCACCAATTCACCCGTATGTCGGCGCGGGCATTGGCATCGGCCGCATGAGCATCTTTGCCGAAGGGTCATACCAGGATGAGCTGGGCACGACCATCCGCGATTCATTCCAGAAAAAACTCATTGTACCCGTGGGCCATCTACCGGTGGGCGTCATCGGCAATATCAGGGACAAATTCCTGCTCAGGGCCGAGGCCGGATTCAAGAACGGCTTTTATTTCGGCGGTAGCGTAGCGATCAACTTCTAGAAGAACTAAAATAAATTTTATGGCTTATTTCATTAGCATCCGAATTCAGTTATAATTTGATCAGGAGTAGAAAAGGGTAAATGGCTGAAAACAATATTCCCGATAAACTGACTTTCCGCCGCAAGGAGGTCATGCAAATGGTCAAGCTTGACGGCCGGGTGCTGGATTACTGGGAAAAGGAGTTCGCGGCTTTTGCTTCCGTGGTCAACCAAAGCGGCGATAAATTTTATAGCCGCCGTGATATCGAGATCATCATGGCCATTAAGCAATGGTTGATTAATGAAAAGTGCGATAAGGGCAAGATCCGGGACCTATTGTCGCAAAATTTCGGCGACCTGGCCAATACCCAGCCGGGTTCAAATCAGGAACCTGTCGATCCGGAAAAACTGAAAAGTATCCGCCGCGGCCTCAACGAAATATTGACTTTACTAGCCAAAGATGATAAAAACTGATTGAGCCGGGGCGTAGCGCAGTCTGGTTAGCGTACACGCTTGGGGTGCGTGTGGTCGGTGGTTCGAATCCACTCGCCCCGACTTGAAAAAACTTCCAACCAAATGAAAACAATATTACTGACCAACGACGACGGTTTCTATTCAAAGGGGCTAACTGCCTTAAAAAATGAACTAGAACAAAAATACCATGTCTGGGTCGTTGCTCCAGACCGGGAAAAAAGTGCCGTCAGTATGGCGTTGACATTGAATCACCCGCTGCGCATCAACCAGGTCGAGGAGAAGGTCTTTGCCATCAACGGCACAACAGCCGACTGCGTCAATATCGCATTGAAAAAAATACTTCCCGTTCATCCCGACTTCATCGTTTCAGGAATGAATTTGGGTGAAAACCTCTCTGAAGATATTTTTTTTTCCGGAACCGTGGGCGGCGCTTTCTCCGGCTACCTGTACGGCATTCCCTCACTGGCCGTCTCTTTACTTGCCGGTCTGGGCCAGTATCAACGGCAGGAATTCGACTTTGCCGCCGGTGCGCACATTACCGCCAAGGTCCTTGACAAATTACTCTCCCACCTTCACAACGGCGTCATTTACAATCTAAACATCCCCTTCCCCAACCGCGGGGAAATCGCAGTCACTAAACTGGGAAACAAGAAGTATACTCCCGATATTATTGAAAGGATCGATCCGAGAGGTCGTAAATATTATTGGATTGGAACCGGGACTCCCGCTTATGCCGACAGCCAGGGCACCGATGTCTGGGCCGTCCAAAACAAATTTATTTCCCTGAGTGTCATAAAATACGATTTGAATTCCCCGGCTGACCTTGAACGGTTGACAGAAACTTTTATAGAATTCAAACTTTAGCCCGCATTTCTCACAAATATTTGCTGCATTTTCGCGACAATATCTGTGAGAATTGCGAGCTAGCTTTCCGTTGGTTAACAGCCAATTGCCAAGCAGGTCTTTTTTTTGGCATGGAGCAAAACCAAGAATATTTATTACCTTTATTCGGCTAAAACTTTTCGCGCTTCTTCCAAAAAAGATTCCGGCACCAAGATTTTTACTTTACCCAGGCCATTCATGGTAATACCAAAAATACGCCCTACGGCTTCGTATTGCAGCAATACCGGGATAGCGAAACTCTCCAGTTTGGACTTGATGATTTCGGCTTCCAGACTGCCTTCGACCGCAAGCAGTTCTTTCAAATCTCTTTCGAACATACTGCCACCTCACCAATCAAAAACGTAACTCCCGCCTCAGCAGCGGGGTATTTTTTTATTGCAGTTTTTCCCGGAAATAGATGAAGAAAATCTGGGCTCCGAGTTCCCGGTTGTCTTTGCTATCAGGAAACACTTTGGCCGGCACAAAAACCCTGTCAGTTTCGAATTTCAGGGAAAATTCATCGGTGTTGCCCATCATTTGCGGGCTCACCGTGTATTCTTTTGAAAAATTCGCTTCAGCAGGAATGAATTCATCCAACAATATATTATTGATCCTGAATGTCACTTTCTGGTCCTGAAACACGGTTTTGTTTACACCGCCCTTGATGATCAGTGTGGATTCTTTTTGGGGATTTTCGATAATGCAAACCGATTTGGCAGTGGTCCAACGCCAACTCTTGCTGAACTGCTCAACGGCATTGATGTCGGTTTCAATCTCGTTCCACCCCTCATCATAAACGATCTCAGGAGCGTTGATCGAAGCAGGCTGGATATTGATTTTCTTTTCAAAAAGGACGATCGATTTTTCCTGAATATTCGGATTGTACAAGCCAACCGTCAATTTCAGTCCCTCGTAACCTTCAAAGTCGACGTCGAACTCGTTTAAAAATTGCGGGATGAACAATACCCGCGAATACTTGATATTGTCATTGGCAACCCACTCACTGACTTTTTTCAGAGGCGGATGATCATCCTGCAGCAACATTTCCTTGCTGTTTACCCGCCAGAAATGGACAAAAATAGAATAATCATTACTTAATTTTTTAAAATCACTCGAGGTCGTGAATTCATAATCCATTTTCAAATACAGGGAGTCAGTTATGGTTTCCGGGGCGAGCGTAAGTTTCAGATCCACACCTTTGCGATCGACTTTCTCACTGCAAAAAGCGGTAAAAAGCATTATTGAAAAAATCACAGCAATAATTTTTATTTTCATTGTGCCTCCTGTTGTGTAGATTAAAATTTAACATATACTGGCTGATAAAGCAAATAGAAATGGAGTGAACGCAAAAGCAAGGGACAGTTTTTACCGCTGTCCCTTGCCCGGGGAGAGTTAAAAAAAACAGAAAAATTACTTTTTGTCCTTGCCGATGTCCTCGAATTCGGCATCGATGACCTCGCCTTCGCTGGCGGCGGCCTCGGCTTCCGGCGCTTTGTCGGTATCGGGTCCGGGTTGGGGCTCTTTTTGGGCGCCGGCAGTCTTGTACATTTCAGTAGATAGTTTACTGGACAATTTGTTGATATTTTCTATCTCTTCGAGGATCTTCAGATTGTCCCCTTTTTCCACCGCTTCCCTGGCTCGTTTAACTGCAGTTTCGACTTCACTGACCATGTCCGCGGGGATCTTTTCCTTGTTCTCTTTAACCAGTTTTTCCAGGGCGTACGACAATTGATCGAGCTTGTTGCGATTTTCAATAGCCTCTTTCTTTTGCTGGTCATCTTCGCGGAATTTTTCTGCGTCCTTGACCATTTTGTCGATCTCTTTATCATTGAGGCCACTCGATGAGGTGATGGTGATGGCCTGCTGCTTGGAGGTGGCCAGATCCTTGGCCGACACATTCAAAATGCCGTTGGCATCAATATCAAAAGTTACTTCAACCTGGGGAACCCCGCGCGGCGCAGGCGGCAGGCCGGGCAGGTGAAACTTACCCAGGGTGCGGTTATCGCGCGCCATCTCCCTTTCTCCCTGAAGGACATGGATTTCCACGGTGGACTGATTGTCTTCAGCGGTGGTGAAAATGTCGGTTTTCTTGGTCGGGATCGTAGTGTTGCGCTCGATCAATTTGTGTGAAATACCGCCCAGGGTTTCAATACCCAACGATAACGGCGTGACATCCAATAGAAGGATATCCTTGGCTTCACCACCCAGGACCCCGCCCTGAACCGCAGCGCCGGCTGCGACCACTTCATCAGGATTCACGCTTTTATTGCCTTCCTTTCCGAAAAACTTTTTGACCAATTCCTGGATGTAGGGCATACGGGTCATGCCACCAACCAGGATGATCTCCTTGATATCGGCAGTACTCACTCCGGCGTCCTTGATAGCCTGCCGACAGGGAGCTATGGACCGTTCAAGGATGTCTCCGACCAACTGCTCCAACTTGGCTCGGCTCAATTTGAGGATCAGGTGTTTGGGTCCCGAAGCGTCGGCTGTGACGAAAGGAAGGTTGATCTCGGTTTCCTGGGTCGTTGAGAGTTCGATCTTGGCTTTTTCAGCTGCTTCCTTCAAGCGCTGTAAGGCCATCTTGTCCTTGGTCAGATCGATGCCCTGATCTTTTTTGAATTCCTCGGCGATCCAGTCGATCAACTTCTGATCGATGTTGTCGCCACCCAGATGGGTGTCTCCATTGGTCGATTTAACCTCAACGATATTTTCGCCGATTTCCAGGATCGAAATATCGAATGTGCCGCCGCCAAAATCATAAACAGCGATCAACTCATCTTTTTTCTTGTCCATGCCGTAAGCCAGAGCTGCGGCCGTAGGCTCGTTGATGATGCGCTTAACGTCCAGACCGGCTATTTTTCCTGCATCTTTGGTAGCCTGGCGCTGGGCATCGTTGAAATAGGCCGGGACAGTGATGACCGCCTCGGTGACCTTTTCCCCGAGGTAGTCCTCAGCCGCTTCCTTGAGTTTCTGCAAAATCAGGGCCGAGATTTCTGGAGGTGAATATTGCTTGCCTTCAATGTTGACGCGGGCATCATCGTTGGGCCCGCCCACCACTTTGAAGGGGACCATTTTGATTTCATCGCTGACTTCAGAGATTCTGCGTCCCATGAAGCGTTTGATGGAATAGACGGTGTTCTCCGGATTGGTGATCGACTGGCGTTTGGCCACCTGACCAACAAGCCGGCCGCCATCCTTGGTAAAACCGACCACCGATGGGGTTGTCCTGCCACCTTCAGAATTGGTGATAATCTTAATATCACCCTTTTCCATTATCGCCACAACCGAATTGGTTGTTCCCAAATCAATACCGATTATTTTTCCCATATTTAACTCCTTAATTTTTTCTTGTACTTAAATATATGCCAATTTTTCCGATTTGTCAACAATTTAATAACTGAAATATAAATATTAGTTGAGTGTGTTGTTGTCAACTCATAATTAAAGTTGCTGCCATGCCATAAACCCACCTTTGGATAATTTTGATTAAAAAACGGTTGTTCGCAGCTACTTGTCCTTGACCTCAAAAATAAAGGTGTTGTCGGCGAGCTTTTTAAGAGATTGCCCAGCATTTCCCCGGGGCAGGAGCCAGCAAACTGCATATTTGCCCTTGAAATATTTCATGGTCTGAGAGATGGCCCTCTGCAGCGAGAATTCCTTTCTGGCCACAACATTGATGACTATCATCAGCCAATTAACCGAATAGTGGCTGATATTGGAACCGCCCTGGAGCAATTGCACCACGGACGGCCCGGCTGTCTTTTTTTTGGCATGGCCGAAATCGGGCGCATCGGCCTTGCCTATCGTTTTCAGCCCGGTTGTTTTCGGGAATTCGTTTCCCGCCCAGCGAGCCACTACGGCCGGGCTGGAAATTTTTGCATAGTCGCAGTCATAAAGGTCCATGATCAGCTCAAACTGCGCCGTTCCTTTTTCCGAAAAAAAGGGAAAGTCCCGGGCAAATGCCTCCGCACTTTCGATCAGGCGCGGTTGGAAAACCTGGGAAATTTTGTCAGCGCTCAATCTGTATTCAAAGATTCTGGTGTTTTTTCTTATTTTTTTTATGTCGGCAAAAGAACCGCGCGGCAGATGCCAGCAAAGCGCTTTGCCGGCTTTGAAGTAATCGATCGAGGTTCTGATGGCGTCAGCTACAGGCAATGCTGCGCAAGTAAAACAATTGAGCGCAGCCACTCGCCCATAGCGCCGGTAATTGATGGCGCTGGTCTCCACGTACTGCACCAACGTGCTGCCGTCACCCAGCCTGGGATCGGCATAGATCGGTTCGCCGAATGCGATCATTTTGATAGCCTCACAGGTGCGCAAGGCCCACTTGGCCACCTGTTTGGCTCCAGGCAAGCTTTTAGCAGGAAGTTCAATGTCCATAACAATCTCTTCACCATATTTGTCGGTTTCCAGCCTTTTCTGAAATTCAGGATAGGGGATGGCCGATATCTGCGGCGAGTACCAGCTGGTCTTGAACCCCGCCTTCTTAAACGCTTTCTGGGCATTGCGTTCGGCGTTCTTGAATACGCCTTTGCCCCTGGAGCCAGCGGTCAGGCTGAAGGGGCCGCCCATGTAGCTCACGTTTGCGAATTGCACCACGCGCACATCGTCGAAGCTGCGTTCGATCTGCCGCCAACTGCCCGGCGCCTCGAAAGGCTGCAGGATCAGCGCCCCGGTCTGGTGGATGGTAATACCGCCTTCGACCAGGGCGTCATAAACGCTCTGGTAAAAATCGGTGTTGAACAGGCTCTTGGCCGGTCCAATCGGATCGGTGGAATCGATGACGATTACATCGCACTTGCCCTTCATTTGGCGGATCACTTCGGCGCCGTCGCCAATGATCAGTTTGAAGCGGGGGTCTTCGTACACCCCCTCGCATATCGACGGCATATGCTCGCGGCACAGGTCGCAGACCATCTTATCGATCTCCACCATGGTCACCTTTTGCACCGATTTATGGCGGAGCACTTCGCGAGCCACGCCGCAGTCGCCGCCGCCGATGATCAGCACGTGTCTGGCCGGCCGGTTCAGGGCAAAGATCGGCCAGTGGGCAATCCATTCGTGATAGATGCCCTCGTCCTCTTCGGTCAGCTGTACGATGCCATCCAGGATGAGGACGCGGCCGAAACGGTCGGTTTCCAGGATCATTAATTTTTGAAAACCGGTTTCGATTTCCGGCACGATCACCTTGGACACCTTGAAACCATAGGTGGTGTCGGTATAAAGATTCTCAAAGAACCATGATTCTTTCCCTTTTTTTACCAATCCCATGGGTATTTACTCCTTGCTTCTGCGTACGAACAAATTCCATTATAAGCGAAAACCGACCTTGATTCAATCGTTTTTTCTTGGAATTTCATAGGAATTCACATAAAAATTGCTAGGGGCGAATAAATATTCGCCCTTCTTCGATCAATCTTTCCTGTTTTTGGACGTATGTTTATACGCCCCTCCCGAATTCGCTTGTCCCAGGGCTATTTTTTTTCTGGAAAGCTCCGTTCGACAAGGTCGTTGACCAGTTTGTCGTCGGCCAAATGGGGCAGAGTGATGTGGCCGCGTTGCGGGTGCCGGTCGTTCCAGGTAGCGGCGGTTTCCATGGCGTTTTCATTGCGGGCCCAGGCGCGGCGGGCGATGCCGTTGAGCACATCCCATTCCATGGCCGAAGCGATGATGCGGTCGCGGCGTTCGCTGCCGTCCAAAACCAGGCCGAAACCGCCGTTGAATGCCTTGCCGATGCCCACGCCGCCGCCGTTGGAGAGCACGACCATGGACATGCCGCGGGCGGCGTCACCGGCGAAGTTGTGCACGGCCATGTCGGCGGTCAGGTTGCTGCCGTCACGGATGTTGGCTGTTTCCCGGAAGGGGGAATCTGTCCCGGAAACATCATGATGATCGCGTCCCAGCATCACCGGACCGATGACGCCTTGACGCACCAACTCATTGAATTTCAGGGCGATTTTCACCCGGCCCTCGGCATCGGCATAGAGGATACGCGCCTGGGTGCCGACCACTAATTTGTTCTTGCCGGCATTCCCGATCCACTCGAAGTTATCGCGATCCATGGCCCGGCGGTCGGGATCAAGACACGACATGGCGGCCAGATCGGTCTTTGCCAGATCTTCGGCCTTGCCGCTCAAGCATACCCAGCGAAAAGGACCGTAACCATAGTCAAAACACAGCGGCCCCATAATATGTTCGACATAGCTGGGGAAGATAAAGCCGTCGCTGGCATCGAGCCCGTTGGCCGCGATGTCGGTGGCGCCGGCGTCAAATACTGCCTTTAAAAAAGAATTGCCGTAATCCCAGAAACGGGTGCCCCTGGGTGCCATTTTTTGAATCAGGCGGAATTGCCTGATCAGCGACTCGTCGACCCGCCTGCGGAACTCGGCGGGCTGCTCACGCAGCAGGCGCCGACCTTCCTCGAAAGTGACGCCGGCCGGCGTGTAGCCGCCGCCATAAACATCGTGGCACGAAGTTTGATCCGAGGCCAGCTCAATGGGGATATCGTGGCTCAACACATATTCCCAGAGATCCACGACATTGCCGTGATAGGCGATCGATATGGGTCTTTTACTTTTGCGGTATTCGTCCAACCAGCGGGCGATCTCATCGAGGTCGGAAGAAATTTTCGCTACCCAGCCCTGCTTGTGCCTGGTTTCAATGCGCGAATAATCAACTTCGGCCAGCACCCCGATACCTCCGGCTATCTCCACGGCCTTGGCCTGGGCGCCACTCATGCCGCCAAGCCCGGAACTCAGATAAACCACTCCTGCCAGGTCCTTTTGAGCGGGAATTCCCAGATACATGCGTCCGGCATTGAGCAGGGTCAGGTAGGTGCCATGAACGATGCCCTGCGGGCCGATATACATCCAGCCCCCGGCCGTCATCTGTCCGTAATTGGAAACCCCCATGGCCGCAGCCTGGGCAAAACCAGCCAGATTGTCGTACATGCCCACCAGCATGCCGTTGGTGGCAATGACCCGCGGCGCATCAACAGGGGATTCAAAAAGGCCGAGCGGATGGCCGGAATAAACCACCAGGGTCTGGCGGTCGGTCATCTCCTGAAGATACAACTTGACCAGATTGTATTGCATCCAGTTCTGGAAGACCTGGCCGCTCTCGCCATAAGTCACCAGTTCATAGGGATAAAGGGCCACTTCGAAATCCAGGTTGTTGTCGATCATCACCTGAAAGGCCTTGGCCTCGAGGATTTTCCCCGGATATTCATCCACCGGACGGGCTTTCAGGCTGCCCTCCGGTCGGTAACGGTAGCCATATATGCGCCCGCGGTTGAGCAACTCATCCATGAACTCGGGCGCGATCTCTTGGTGGAGCGGAGTGGGGATATAGCGCAAGGCATTTTTCAGGGCCACTTTGGTCTGGGCGAGACTCAGGGAAAACCCCCGATCCGGAGCCCGGCGGATGCCGGAAATAAAATCTTTTTTAACCGGCAATTGCTCAGGCAAAGACAGGCGCCGGGTTTCTTTCCGATTCTGCGTCATGGGGGGCTACCTCCGGAAAATTTATAAGCCATCGCCAGCAAGTTGTCAAGCCGCGGCCACGTTGGAAGGATTGCAATTTTTGGTTGACAAAACCGCCGCAATATTGTATGATTGTGGTCTGATTCATGAAAATATTAGTCGCCGAAGAGGCGGGATTTTGTTTTGGAGTAAAAAGAGCCTTGAAACTGATCAATGAATACCATCGCCAAGGAAAAAAGATTCAGACTTACGGCCCCCTGATCCACAATATCCCGGTTTTGAACGATTTGGCGGCAAAAGGCATCGAACATATCTCTGCGGTCGACAAAATCTCCAAAAACAAGACACTGTGCATCCGCACCCACGGCATTCCCCGCGATATCGAACATCGCCTACGCCGGAAAGGCATTGCTACCCTGGACGCCACCTGCCCACTGGTAAAAAAAGGACAAAAGATTATTGAAGCGCTCGACAAGGCCAATAGCAGGATCCTGATCGTTGGCGACAAGCACCATCCCGAGATCATCGCGGCCAGAAGCTATGCCAAAAAAGTGCGGATCATCAACTCCCTGGCCGCGGCCCGGGCCCTGTCCCGCTGTCGCGAGATCAGCGTTGTGGCCCAGACCACTCTTAATACCGAATTTTTCAAAGAGGTTGTCGCCATACTGCTGGATAAAACCGAAAAACTGCATGTTTTCAACACCATCTGCCAGGCCACCCGGGACCGTCAGGAAGCCGTAAAAAAACTGGCACCCACTGTCGACGCAATCATCGTGGTCGGCAGCAAGATTTCATCCAACACTAAAAAACTTTATAATATCGCCAGGGGGAAAAACAAAAATTCCCTGCAGATCGAAACCTGCGCCGATCTGCAGAACAAAGCCACCCTGGCCAAGTTAAAGAAATTCAATTCCATAGGTATTAGCGCCGGAGCTTCTACCTCACCGCAGGAATTGAATAACGTAAAAAATTTCCTGCAGAAACTGTAAACCTTAAGGAGACACGACATGTCAGACACAAATGACACCATCGAGAACAATTCCGAGGATTTTTCCGAACTGGTGAAGGAATACGACCTGAAAAATCTCGCTTCCAATGCTGCCATTGAAGGCCGCATCGTGGATATTGTTGAGAACCGCGTGGTGATCGACATCGGCCAAAAAACCGAAGGCATTCTGGACCGTCAGGAACTGCTGGACTGGGATGGGAACATGAAATATAAGATCGGTGACGCGATCTCGGTGCTTTCCAAAAACGTCAATTTTAAGGAAGGCTACATCATCGTTTCAAAAAAACAGCTCGACGAACAGGAAGGCTGGGAAAATGTTTTCAGCGCCTATAAAAAGAACATTCCCCTGCTGGGCAAGATCACCAAATTGACCCCCGACGAAAAAGGCTTTTTAGTCGACATGGGAGTGGAGATGTTTCTGCCCATGAGCCAGGTGGATATCCAGAAAGTCAAAGTACCAAAAAAAATGCTGGGCAAGGACTTCTGGTTCAAGGTGGTTAAACTTAATAAAAAGGAAAAGAGCGGCACCATCTCACGCCGTATCCTGCTCGAAGATGAAAAGCAGGAAAAATTGAAAAACCTGCTGGGATCACTCGCAGTCGGACAAGTGGTCAAGGGTATGGTGACCTCGATCGTTGACTACGGGGCATTTGTCGATCTGGGCGGCCTGGAAGGCCTGGTGCACAAGGACAACATCTCCTACGGCCGCATTAATCACCCCAAAGAAAAACTGCGCAAAGGCGATGAGATCGAAGTCAAGGTGCTGGAGATAGACAAGGATAGAGGTAAGATCTCCTTGGGCATCAAGCAAAAATTCACCGATCCCTGGATTGACATCGAGATCAGATATCCCATCGGCAAAAGGTTGATCGCCAAGGTCGTCAAGATCGTCAGCTTCGGCGCCTTTATCGAACTTGAAGAAGGAGTCGAGGGGCTTCTGCACATCTCGGACCTGACTTGGGAAGGGCGCCCGACCTCGGTGGAGGAATACGTGGCCGTAGGCGACAAGTTGTGGGTGCAGGTGATTGAGTTCAGCAAAGAAGACCGCAAGATCAAGCTGGGCTTAAAGCAACTGGAAATGCGCCCGGAAGAAAAATACCTGGAAAAACACTCGCGTGGGGAGATCGTTAGGGCCAAAGTGAAAAAGATCCTCAAATCGCGGGTTTTCCTGGGACTGGAACAAGGAGTCGAAGGAGTGGTGAAGATATCCGATATCAGCTATTACCATATCGAATCCCCGGAAGAATACATGAAGGAAGGCGAAGAGATCGACACCATGATCATCAGCAACGAATTGGACCGCAATTATAAGGTTCAACTGGGGATCAAGCATTTATCGGAAAGTGAATGGAAAACGTTTTTTTCCAAGCATAAACCCGGTAATACAATTGAGGTAACGGTCCGCAAGATCACCGACGGAGGTATCTCCGTGGAAATCACCCGCAACATCGAAGGTTTTATCCGCATCGGCGACATTGACGAAGAGAGGATCACCCTGCAGGATCTGGAACAGAAATACAAGCCTGGCGACAAGCTCGAAGCCATGATATCGCGGACTGAACTCGACCGCAAAAAAGTCTATCTCAGCCTAAGGGCACTGAACAAGGTCCGGGAGCGGGAAGAGATCCAGAAATATATGAAAGGGGGCGATGACCAGGTCACGACCATCGGCGATCTGCTGCAGAACGAACTGGACAAAAAAAAATGACGGCAGGTTGGGTCAAGGGCAGGTAACAAGTAATGAAATATTTATCAGCCCCCTGGCGCTGGGAATTCATTTCCAACTTTAAAAAGAATAACGGCTGCGTGTTCTGCCAGGCACTGGCCAAAGAAGATCACGATTCCCTGATCTGCTATCGCGGCAATAAATTTTTCATCATCCTGAACAAATATCCCTACAGCACCGGCCATCTGCTAATCACCCCCAATGCCCATATCGCCGC